>NZ_JAQQWV010000001.1:485731-555978 GCF_028610665.1 Guptibacillus sedimenti | reverse complement strand
CCCCATTGTTATTCCCCAGTTGTGGTGGCAATGCGACCGTTGCCGCAACCCGGTAGCGATGACCCCCTCCACAGACACTTGTCCTCCCTCAGAGGACTTCCCTTATGTCATTATATATCGAACGCTCCAAACGGAATCAACTTGTTTTTATGAATAGCAAAAAAGACTGTCCGCCGAACGATGATCAACCCTCGTTCAGCGAGACAGCTTTTTCCTTTAACGCCATAGCTTCCATTTCGCTAAAAGCTGTTGTTTCTTCACTTGTAACAGTGTCTCTCCTTCTTCGTTTTTATTCTGTTTCTGCCACTCGTAGAAACTGGCTACAGAAATCAGAGTCGCGCCTGCGATTAAGAGGTAAGCCCACCACGGCATGTTGCCCCAGTAAGGCCTCGTTTGCAATAGAAGATTTAAAAGCAACACGCTACAACCGATCAGAAAGTAAGATTTGATTCGATAGAAAAAGCCTGCAAGTACTGAAGCAAGGGAAAGCCCTCCAACAATGAGCGCATCATAAATGGTATTACTACTAAGCGCATCGAATACAAGAATTGCGGCTACGACCAAAAGAACGCCCCATTCAATCATACTCATGATTTGTTTGTTTTGATCCCACGTCCGCTTTGATAAATAAATACTGACCGCAAGCCACGGTAATAGATAGACTTCCATTACAATGTATTCGTTGATTTCAAGGTGATGAAGAAGCGTGTAATACGGGACAAATAGCGAGAGTGCCGCAGCGGTTTTCATCACTTGTGTAGGAATTCCAGCTGGAACTCTTTTTATTTGTAAAAAGAAAAAAGCAACGATAAAAAGAGCTCTTAGTTCATCCGCCCAAAGAGAGGCAAGTGTTAAGTTTTGATAAAGGTTCAGCACGAATAAAAAGGCAATAACTGCATACCAATCAATATGCTTTTCATGCATTCGCTTTCCATGAAGAGAATAGAGTTTATGATGAATCAAGGATCCAGTCGTTAACAAAACAACAGCGGCTCCAACGTATACCAATGTTTGAATCTCAACAGTCTCGATTGGCAAAAGAAAAATCATCGATTGCACAAAAAGTAGCGGAACAATCGAGAACAGCTGCCAATCGGATTGATGCATGACGTAAAGAAGAAGAGCAGCATAAAAGAGACCAACAGCTAAAGGGATTAACTGAATTTCCTCGTACGTGTTGATAAAAAGAAAAAGTCCAAACACGGCAAACGGTACCGCGTACCATTTTATTCGTTCTTTCCATTTCTCACCAAGAACCAACCATAAACCAAACATAACTAAACTCGGTACAAACCCTATATACGTATACGCCTCGTTTTGCATTTCTAACGAACCAACGATCGCTATATAAAGAAAAGGAAGAACCGTAAACGCCGCATATAAAAAGGTGCGAATTTCCCATTCGATTTTCCTCCTCAGCATGGAATAAACATAGACGAAAAGCGCGATGACGTATAAAACCGGCTCGTTTTCATGCTCAGAAACGGTATAAATGAGAGCGGCGGGTAAATAAAGATGACCCAGATAGAAATAACCCCTCTGGATTACGATATCTTTTTTTCCAAGCGTATCGGCAATCAGAATCAGAAGAACTGCCCCTGGAATCCACTGAAACATTCCTTGAATAGGAAAAGCTTCCGCAATCGAAAGATAGGTTCCTAGTGTAAAAAGGCTTAGCAGTGGCCAGAGCGTCTCTTCCTTCGTACGCTTAAAAATAAGATAAAGCATCCCGACGCTACCGAGAAACAGTCCTGAGCGAACAAACAATTCATCTACCGTCGTTGTAAGCAAAAGAAGTAACGATAATCCATAAAAGCTAACACCCGTCCAAAAGGCCATCTCTTCCAATACTTCCGCATCTTTTTTTCGCCAAAAATAGTGTATCACGACGACCAAAATCGCTACGATGGCTGTATGAAATGGTAGTCCAAAGGTATTTTCATAGAAATCATTTCTCGCAAATGGAGAGTAAAGCGCGAGTAAAGCAACCCCCCAGGTGATCGGATTGAGCAATGCGCCAGTAAAGCGAAGCCATTTCCACTTCCCTTTTTGATAGATTGATAAATACAAAAAGCCAAGTACGAGTAATAAGCTACTTTCCAACCACCATCGACCGCTAACGAGTCCAAGTAAAAGCGACAAAAGGATGGGGCCAAACGAAATAAAGAGTGCTCCCGTCTGCATTCTTTTCGTTACATCCCACTCATTCCAATAGAAACCACCTGCATATAAGAGGAACCCTGTTGCAAACATATGAAGCATCACCGTTTCAGTTGAGGGCTCCGTGTACAATAAGCTCATCGAATAAAGTCCAGCTGCAGCAAGAAATAATGGCGCCAAAAATCCAAAGATCCGGTAACGCGTTACATTCGCAAGAGCGATATAATTGATGCTAATGATCACATAACCGAGCACAAGAAGCCATGACGGATCATCATAACGTAAGATTAATCCTTTATACGTAATAAAGATAAAGGCGCAGAGCGATACGACGCCACTCGTTAACTGAAACGCTTTTTTCATATTTTGAAGACGATCGACCGACTGTAGTCCAATAAAAATAAACCCTACAAGCGCATAAAGCATGACGTCCGCCGACTCAAAGACAGAATGCTCGATTAGCTGATAGATTCCATATATGAGCAAAAACGTAAACACAAAATGATAGTCTTTTTGTCTGCCAATATAGATCATGGCAAGATACAGAAATGCCGTCACAATGACATTGAAACTATAAAAAACTTCGCTTTCGTAAAAGAACAGCAGGAGCAAGGTTGAGAGAATGAGATTCCCCTGCGCATAAATCGGAAGTTCTTTCGTGAAAAGAACGAGGTGCTCAAACTTTTTTGCACTTGTATAAAAGAGCAGGAGCAGTCCATTAAAGATTACAATTCCAAGATAAAACAAATCCACTGTCGGCTGAAATACTTGAATAAAGAAAGCCACGCCGATGCTCAACGTTACAAATGAAAACCAAACAAATAACCGTGAGTGCTGACGGTTCGCTTGGATGAAATAAAGCGGTAAACAAAGGAAGACACCAATCAAACCAAGTACTTCATTTCCCGCGCCGCTGACGGATAGCCATCCGCCAAAGAGCTGAAAGTATCCTGCTGAAAAAACAACGATCGGAAGAAAAAGACTTCCTAGAACTAAAAATGAAAAAGCCGTTTTTTCGATACGGAGCTTATGACCACTCAGCCAGCTGATACCAAAAAACACAGCTGCAATTCCTCCAATAAGAGCGGTCTTCATAATCGATGTCATCACATCCCACGTACTTGTGGCAAGAACAAGTGCCCCCAGTAGCAAAAACACAACGCCAATAATTAAGATCCACGTTAAATTTCGATCCCTAAGCTCCTGCGTGGATTTCACTTTCTTCTCTTTTACTGGCGCTGGCTTAGCTGGAACCCTTTCTGGTGGAGCAAGGACTTCTTCTTGCTCTATCGGTGCGTCAAGTACTTCAATAGAAGGATGAATCATTTTTTCATAAGCGTTAGACACGACCTCAAAAGTTTGATCAGTGATGTAATTTTTTGACCTGAGCCGTCTTAGCTCAAGAAGAAACAACTCTTCCCTTTCTTGCTCATTCACGTTCCACACCTCCAGCTATTAGCAACATTTTCCTTATTTTCTTCTTGTACTTAGTTTACTCATACTCATTTCTCCCTTGCAATATGATTTCTGTAATCTGGTGTATCTTCGCAAAAAAAGCGACTGTCCACCTGTGGTGGACAATCGCTTTTTTTTGTCTTTGGAGGGGGTCAGGTTCCGACCTGACCCCACAAATAACCTTTTTTCTCTAACAATTCTTCATGCGTGCCTTTTTCAATAATCTTCCCTTGATCGAGGGCGATAATTTGATCCGCTCGTTGGATCGTATTCAATCGGTGCGCGATAATGAAGCTTGTACGCCCCTCCATTAAAGCCCATAGTGCTTTTTGAATTTGAATTTCTGTTCGTGTATCAATGCTGCTCGTTGCTTCATCAAGAATCAAAATCGCAGGATCGGCAAGTACTGCTCTTGCGATGGAAAGAAGCTGTCTTTGACCGAAACTAATCCCTCCCCCGTCTTGATTCAGCACTGTATCATATCCTTCTGATAAACGTGAAATAAACGTGTGCGCATTGGCTACTCGCGCTGCTTCTTCTACTTCTTCATCTGTTGCATCCAGGCGTCCATAGCGAATGTTTTCGCGAACGGTTCCGTTAAACAAAAAGGTATCTTGAAGAACAAAACCCATGTTTTGTCTCAGACTTTCCCGCTTCACATTCGTAACGTCGTGATCATCAACTTCAATTGTGCCCTCATTCAGTTCGTAGAAGCGCATAAGCAAGTTCACGATCGTTGTTTTCCCTGCTCCGGTTGGGCCAATAATCGCAACCGATTCCCCTGCTTTTGCTTCAAACGAGAGATTCGTAAGCGTCGCACCATCTTTTTCATAACCAAACGATACGTTCCGAAACACCACTTTCCCTTTCACCTGTTGGAGTGACACCGCATCCCCTTCATCTGGACGCTCTTCTTTTTCATCCAAAATGGTAAAGACGCGCTCCGCACCAGCTACAGCGGATAGTATCGTATTAAATTGGTTTGCCAGATCATTTAACGGTCTTGTGAAAAGACGCGAATACTGAATGAACGCTACAATGACACCGATTGAAACCAAACCTTTAAGTGACAGCAAACCACCAGCCGCCGCAATCAGCAAGAAACTGACATTATTCAGTACGTTCATCAATTTCGGAATAAACCCTGAATACGTCATTGCCCAGAATCCCGATGTTCGTAGCGCTTCATTTTTTTCATCCAATTGCGTTAAGACACGTTTTTCTTGAGAAAAAGATTTAATAATTTGCTGTCCTGATAGCGTCTCCTCAATGACGCTATTCATTTCTCCAAGGTTTCGCTGCTGTTCTTTAAAATAATGCCCCGTTCGATTCGTAATCCATTTCATCCCGAGAAACATAAGGGGAATGATCGTGAACGTGATTAACGTTAAAAGCGGACTTAACCATAACATTAGCCCTATTGTACCAATCAAAGTAAGTACACTAGAGAAGATCTGGATGACCGAACTATTTAACGTACGACTAACATTTTCAATATCGTTTGTTAGTCGGCTCATAAGTTCACCATGCGTTTTCTTATCAAAAAAAGGAATGGGAAGGCGATGAAGATGATGAAACAAATCTTTTCTCATGCGATAAACCGTTTTCTGTGCAATGCCGATCATCCAGAAGTTCTGAAAAAAGGTGGCTGCTGATTGCAACACATAGACGGATACAAGCAAACCTAGAATCAACGGCAGACCTTCTAGCTTTCCTGGCACAAGATAGTTATCAATCGCCACGCTTGTTAAATAAGGACCAAGCAAACTAAATCCTGAACTAAACACGACCATCACAATGACAAGAAAAAGCCAGCCTTTTTGGATGGATAAATAGCGCCAAATTCGCGCAACCGTCCCCTTCAGATCATCCGGTCGTTTTCGTTTAGAGGGTTTTTTGTTTGAGCTCATGGGCCGCCTCCTCTCCGTACTGAGAAATGTAGATCTCGCGATAAACATCACTTTTTTCAAGAAGATGATCATGGGTTCCTTCTCCGATAATTGCTCCATCTTCGAGAAGAATGATCTTATCTGCTTCTTTAATCGAACTGATTTTCTGAGCAATTAATAAAATCATACTTTCCTGATCCTTAAGTGCTTGTTGCAACTGTGCCTCAGTATTCAGATCAAGCGCACTTGTACTGTCATCGAGAATTAATATCTCCGGATTTCGAATGAGAGCTCTGGCAATGGATAAACGCTGTTTCTGTCCTCCAGAAAGGTTGATTCCTTTTTGTCCAAGAACCGTATCGTATTGATTTGGAAGCGTCAGAATAAACGAATGAATTTGAGCTGCTTTAGCCGCTCTTTCCACTTCTTCTCTGCTTGCATCCTCTTTTCCCCAGCGAATATTATCACCAATGGTGCCACTAAAAAGAACCACTTCTTGCGGAACAACGCCAATTCGACTTCTGAGTTCATCCAGGTGAATGGCTGTTTCGTTAACACCATTGAATAAAACGTTTCCTTCAGTCGGTTCATACAACCTTGGAATTAACTGAATCATCGAAGATTTTCCAGATCCCGTGGCTCCCATCACCCCAATCAACTGACCTTTTTCTGCTGTGAAACTAAGATCGCTGAGAACATCTTCTTCTGAATTAGGATAGCGGAAGCTCACGTGCTGAAATTCAAGCTTTTCTAATGGAGCTGGCTTAATGCCTGATTCTTTTTCAACATACGTCTCTGTCTGCAACACTTCCTGCATCCGATAAGCAGAAGCTCTTGCTCGTGAGAGAAGCATAAGAATAAATGAAAACATTGTAAGCGCCACTGTAATCCGCGTCCCATATGTAATGATTGCTGAAATTTCACCAACCTGCGCTGTGCCAGCAACAACTTTCACGCCCCCAAACCAGAGCACAGCAACAATCGCAACATTCATAAGAATTAAGAGAACCGGCGTAGCAAGTTCAATTAGACGAAGTGACGTTACCGTTTGACTCATTAAGTTTTCATTGACCTGCTTAAATCTCTGCTGTTCATGCTTACTTCGAAGGTAAGCTTTAATAAGTCTCACGCCGACTAAATTTTCTCTCATCACGCCGTTAACCCGGTCTAGCTTTTCCTGAACTGAGCTGAAAAGTGGAACTCCTTTTTTCATGACAAAATAAAGAAAGACAATGATGAGTGGAATCGCAGCGGTTAATAGAAGAGCGAGCTGAACATCTACAACAAAAGCCATAACGACACCACCAACGACAAGCAATGGGGCACGGACCATGATGCGAAGGCCCATAAAAACGACAAGTTGCACCTGATTGACATCGTTCGTTAGCCTTGTTAACAGAGATGATGTTGGAAAGCGATTAAAATCTGCAAAAGCAAACGATTGTACTTTTTCAAAAAGCGCTTTTCGTAAATCAAATCCAAAATGCTGACTGACGTAAGAAGCAAGATAGGTGTTAATAATTGAGGCGACAAAAGAAATAACGGTAAGAACGATCATCCAAATCCCTAATTCAGTAATCACACTCAGGTTTTCTTTTGCAATTCCGTTATCAATAATATCTGCCATGAACAGTGGCAACCAGAGCTCGACGGCCAATTCAACAAGCATTAAAAGGGCCGCTACAATCGCCGCCACTTTGTAAGGTTTAATAAAGGTTACTACTTTTCGCATGGCATCCTCCCTCATTGTCCTTCCTTTTCTCTTATTTTTACATTATACAGGATATTTAGGGGCTCGAACAAAAATGAGCTTTTTCACAAAAAGGTGAAAAATAACAAAAGCCAGCTCACATCCTGAGCTGGCTACAACCTATGCTTTTTTGCTTTTTGAAACGATCATTTCAAGATCGCCTTCTAATTTACAGGCTTTCATGGTTGCCGGGATGATCAGATGATCGCCCTGCTTCACAGCATGCGAAGATTCGCTAGATGCAATCACGCCTTCTCCACTTAGCACACTTACAAGCAAATAACCGTGCTCTTCCCGAAAAGAATACTCCCCATCAAGTTCCCACTTGTACACTGTGAAATATTTCGAAGATACAAGCTCTACCTGCTTCAATCCGTCTTCTTCTGTTACAACAGGTGAAAATGGCGGATCTTCATGTGGGATCGTCGATACGTCAATCGAACGTTCAATATGAAGCTCGCGTGTATTTCCATTCGCATCGGTTCGATCATAATCATACACGCGGTACGTTGTATCTGAACTTTGCTGCGTTTCAAGAATCATCGTTCCTGCACCGATCGCATGGATGGTTCCACTTGGTACAAAATAAAATTCACCTGGTTCAATTGAAATGCGGCGCAGCAAGTTATCCCAATCCCCAGCTGCAATCATCTCTTTGAACGATTCTTTTGACTGAGCGTGATGGCCAAAAATTAATTCAGATCCCGGATCGCAATCAATGATATACCAGCATTCTGTTTTTCCATAAGCCTCTCCCTCGACTTCTCTCGCATACGAATCATCAGGGTGAACTTGAACGGAAAGATCCTGATCAGCATCGAGAATTTTAACTAAAAGTGGAAAGTGTTCGCCCTCTTCATGACCAAATAGTTCACGATGACTTTCCCAAACCTCATTTAATTTCATTCCAGCAAGCGGACCATTACGCACCTCACTTGCGCCATTTTGGTGAGCTGAAATCCCCCAGCATTCACCAGTCGTTTCAGTTGGAATCGTATACCCAAAAACATCTCGTAGCTTCGTTCCACCCCAAAGACGATCCTTAAATTCGGGTGTTAGAAAAAGTGGTTCGTATTGATACATATTCTTCCTCCTACTCTCTTTTTAGCTTCGCATCATCAAATTTCTGCCGTCCATGCATCGCCGCCCCAATAATGCCAGCTTTATCATGCAGCTGAACCGGTTCAATCGCGATTTTTCCACGAAGTCCTTCATACACATAAGCATCGACTTTTTTTCGTAACATCGGTAAAATCATGTCTTTTGCCTGCATCACGCCGCCACCAAGAATAAACATTGAAGGATCAACAGTATGAACAAGATTCGCGATTCCGATCGCAAGTGCATCCACTGCTTCATCAATAATCTTGAGCGCTTCCTCATTTTCTTCTTTAGCAAGTTGAAACACATCTTCTGCTCCTAAAGTTTTGCCAAGTCGCGCCTGTGCTTCTCGTGCAATCGAAGTACCTGAAGCAAGCGCTTCAAGGGATCCAGCGTTCATATTCGCATGCTTCTGACCACCAGGCTGAATAATCATATTACCAATCTCCGCGCTATAACCATGTTCGCCTTGCATGAGGCGATTATTTTGCACGTAGCCGCCGCCAACCCCTGTGCTAACTGTTATGTAAAAAGTGCTTTCTAGACCCTTTCCCCCGCCATATAATGCTTCACCAAGCGCAGCGGCATCAGCGTCATTGACGAGATACGTCGGGATGCCGATTGCTTCTTCAATCATTGCGGTAATCGGCACATCTTTCCATCCAGGGAGATTAGGTGGGGACACCACGATTCCATCAAATGGATTTAAAGGTCCTGGTGAACCAATCCCAATGGAAACCGCTGAATACGCTTTTTTCACTTCTTTTATTAAATTGGTCATTCGCTCAATAATCAATTCGTAACCCTGATCGGCTTCTGTCGCTATTTGTTTCACTTGCAAAATTCGTCCGTTCTCATCGACAATCCCTACACGAAGATTTGTCCCACCAAGGTCTACTCCGATATATACGTTTTCCATTTCTCTACCTCCCTATCATTCTTTCTTATATCCTACCACGAATCCTTTTGTAAGAAGGAATTGAACGAAAAATGTGAAAAAATCTCCAAGTTTTCTTATGAAAGGACAAATAAATTTTAAAGCGATTATTGTCATTTTTAAGAAAATTCTTCCTAATCATCCACCCCTCTGCTAAACTAATAATAAAATGACACAAATCGGGTGACTTCAATGGTTTTTGACGGCATTTTACTAGCAATTCTTGTCGGATACTTAAGAAAAGGAAGTATAAAAGGCTTTGCTTATCTCTCGTTTCGAGCTGGGTGGATCTTTCCATTGCTGCTTGTCATTGAGGTGCTTATCTTTTCCTTTCAATCTACCTACGCATGGATTGGAAAACTAAGCGCACCGCTCTTTATGCTGATTTACATCGTCGGACTAACATTTCTTTGGTTAAATCGAAAAATGAACATTGGGATCATGGTTCTTTTCATCGGTGTGCTATTAAATTTCATCGTAATGGCTCTAAACGGAGGAAGAATGCCTGTATCTCTCGAATCAGCGAATATTCTTGATCCTGCTTATGCAGAAGCTATCAAAAATGGTCTTTATGGAAAACATGCTGTGCTGACCGATCGCACTGCCCTCTGGTTTCTCGGTGACGTGATTCCAATTACGGACCCTTATCCAAAAGATCAAGTCATTAGTATTGGTGACGTTATCATGAATATTGGTATTTTTATTTTCATCCAGCGCGTTATGGTTAAGACCAAACATCCAGATACCCTCATCCAAACGCCAGCGCCTCAAAAAGGGACTTGAAAGGAGGTGGACATTAATGGAACGGAAAGAGGGAATTAAGCTAACAGGCATACTTATGAATATTGCAATTATTACTACTGCTGTTATCGCACTAACTTCTGGATTTAAATTGGTTTAATCACAAAGGAGAGGCGCTGCTTCTCCTAAAAAACTAAATTTAAATGAGAGTGATCGAGACATGAAGGGCATCTTTCAGAAATTAACCAATGTTGTAAGCGTATATCTTGCACTCGTTTCTATCGTAGGAAGTTCACTCTTCCTCACTCAGTACTTACTGACATTTCATTCAATTAACTGGAGTCTGGCCTTCACGTTCGTAGCGGCAATCTTATTATTGAATCATTATACGATTCTGTTGCCACCAAGCGGTAACTCGTTATCGATGGATTCAGCGATCTACCTGGCAGTCCTATTTGTATTCGGTCTCCACATGACGCTATCCCTTTTGATTGTCACTTCGATCATCTATGCTTTATACAACAAAAACGTTGTCTGGTGGAAACACCTATTTAACTTTGCGATTTATAGCATCATGATCATCGGTGCATATGAAGTTTTTATACTCTCCGGTGAATTAAGCGGCATGCTAACATTCTTCAACGTGGCCTCTTATATGTTTTCTCTGGTCGTGTACTTTAGTTTGAATGTGCTCTTAATCGGAGTTTTCTTCCTTTTATCCGCATCAGAAAACTTATATCAAATTGTGCAAGGTATGTTGAAAGAAACGATATCAAGTTATTTCATTACGCTTGGTCTTTCCTTGATTCTCGTTTTATTAATGCAACAACAGGTCATTCTTGGCATGTTATTGTTTTTATCCGTAGCTGTCGTGCTATCCGTTTCGTTTAAACAGTATTTTGAACTTTATCAAGAAGTTTCACAGAAAGCAGATATCGATCACCTCACTGAACTATACAATCACGGTTATTTCAAGTCACTTTTAGAGGGTGAAATAAAAACCGCAAAAGCCACAGGACAGCCTTTATCCATCGGTTTAATCGATCTTGATGATTTCAAAAAATACAATGATCAGCACGGTCATTTACAGGGCGACAGACTGTTAAAACACTTCGGTGCCGAACTAAAAAGGAATGCGAAAGACGTGTTTACAGCCGCTCGATATGGTGGAGAAGAATTTGCGCTATTAATGCCGGGAAAAACAGAACGGGAAGCGTATCACATCATCAACCATCTTCGAAAAGAAGTAAACGACCACTATTTTGAAGGTGTTGAAGTTCTTCCACACGGCTGCTTATCTTTCTCAGCGGGCGTTATTCAATACAATCGGGACATGTATGATTCGTCGGAAGTTCTTGAGAAGGCAGATCAAGCGATGTATTTTTCTAAAACCAAAGGGAAAAACAACGTTTGTATTTATGATGCGAATCACGTTCTTTCCAAAACGTTTTACAACCATAAAGAAATGGAACTTCTAGAGCAACAATTGAAAATTTTTCTATCCAAAGATGTTTATACGTACAAACATAGTAAACGAGTTCATGAGTATGCAATTGAGTTCAGCAATCATTTGAATTTGAATGCAAATGATCAGAAAACCCTCGTAATGGGTGCCTTAATTCACGATATCGGGAAGCTTGAAATTCCTCGTGAAATTATCAACAAAAAAGGCAAGCTGACGAAAGACGAATGGGAAATGGTTCAGAAGCACGTTACCTGGGGCAGAGAAATTGTGTCGACAAATCGCCAACTCCACGACCTCCTCCCGCTCGTCGAACTGCACCACGAACGTTTTGATGGAAAAGGTTATCCTTATGGATTAAGCGGTAAAGAGCTTCCAAAACTTGTACGCATGTTAACGATTATTGATTCGTTTGATGCCATGACAACCGAACGTCCTTACCAAAAAACAAAATCGATCAGCGAAGCGATGGATGAGCTAGAAAAATGTGCAGGTACTCAGTTTGATCCCGAACTCGTCCATGAATTTATCAAAGTCATTAGTGAGAATCCTGCTCTTAATGAAAATCCGATTCAAATTACGATTTAAATAAGCGAATGCCGAGGCATTCGCTTATGTTTATTGTCGATAAGAGGTTAACTCTTCACTTAACTCCTTCGTATTTGTATAGACCGATTGATAGATTGGAAACAGTCTACGATAGGCCTCTGCTCTCTCCTTATTCGGAGTAAATCGTTCTTTCTCTTTTAAGAATCTCTCACTGCAAGATTCGAGAGTCGGAAACCAACCGCATCCATACGCTGCGAGCATAGCAGCTCCAAGGGCAGGGCCTTCTTCTGTCTCATATTTAATAATGGTCGCATCAAAAATATCTGCCTGCATTTGAAGCCAGCCTCTGTTTTTTGCACCGCCACCAATCGAGACAATTTCATCAATCCGCTTTCCGCTCTCTCGAAACTTCACAATCGACTCATACATCGAAAACGTGATGCCTTCTAATATAGCTTTCACAAAATGAGAGCGCGCATGGAACGTATCCATCCCAATGAAACTCCCGCGTATCGCAGCATCAGCATGCGGCGTTCGTTCTCCCGCTAAATACGGAGTAAACAACAGCCCGTTTGCACCAGGTGGAATTTCATTGATAGAAGAAAGTAATTCTTCAAATGAAACATCTTCAGCAAATTGTTCTCGGAACCAGCTTAAGCTTTGCCCGGCAGAAAGCGTCACCCCCATCGTATAATAAGCATCTGGTTGACTATGATTAAAATAGTGAACGTTCCCCTCAAACTCCAGGTTCGCGCTTTCTTCGTATGACAAAATCACACCAGAAGTGCCAATACTACATAGGGTTCGCCCATTTTTTAAAACCCCTGCTCCAACTGCGCCACATGCATTATCTGCTCCTCCTGCATACACTTTCACACCATCAAGCCCACGCACAAGATCTTTCTTCACTTTACCAGTCTGTTCGGAAGATTCGACTAATGGCGGGCAAAGTGAAAGGTTGATTCCCGTTTTTTCAGCTACTTCTTTACTCCATGCTTTTTCTCGTATGTTTAATAGGAGCGTACCAGCTGCATCTGAGTAATCCATATGTAGGTCGCCTGTTAATTTGAAGCGCACATAATCTTTTGGCAGTAGAAAGACTTCCGCTTCTTTATAAACATCAGGTTCATTTTCCTTCACCCATAATAACTTTGAAAGAGTCATGCCTTCAAGGGATGGATTTTTCGTAATTTCATAGAGTCTCTTTTCTCCGACTCGTTTCTCAATCGTTCGACACTGTTTCGTAGAACGCGTATCATTCCATAGAATCGCTCGACGAAGCGGCTTCTTTTTTGCATCGAGTATAACGAGCCCGTGCATTTGCCCTGAAAAGCTAATACCTTCAACCATAGAAGAAGGAAGTTGATACATTAAATCCCGAAGTGCAGCAATCGTCTCATTGACCCAGTCCTCAGGATCTTGTTCACTATAGCCAAACTTCGGATGATAGAGTGGATAGCTCCTTGAAGATTCAGCACATATTTTTCCCTCTTGATCAACCGCAATTACTTTCACTGCACTTGTTCCAAGATCAATTCCAATTACATAACTCAAAAGAAGGAGCTCCTTTCAAATCAAATTTTTAGAAATGTGGAGTCCATTACCACATCGGCTCGTCACAATCCGTAACATGATAAAAAAACGGTAAAATACCGATCGTAACAACTGCCATTGCAAGCTCAACCGGCAAAATAATCGAGAGCGAAACGTCAAATGCAAGCATCGGTAGCCAGAGTACCGCAGCACTACTCGGAATCACAGCCAGGTTATTCCTTGTGCTGCGAGTAGGGTACTGGTTACTTCCACAAGACGGACAGCAATCGTATTTTTAAAAATTAACGACAGCGCGAAAGGTTTCTTTCCATGTCCATTTTGTTTGACATTGCTGACAGATAGCCATCTTTAACCCCCCTACTCTTTATACGAGTAGCGTTTATAATGGGTTTCAAATTGGAAAAAAGCTGACCGAATGGGCTCAGCTTTTTGAGAATAATATTAGTTTTGTACATCCTCTTCTAGAGCGTAAATCATAATTTTAATGGCATCTCGAATACTCGTAAACGGAAAACCGGTGTGTGCCGAATGATGAAGCGTCATCTCAAAAGTAGGTGGCACATGAACAAATCCTGCAGGAATCGTAAGGTCTTTTTGTTCAAGCGCATACAGCACGCTATACATGACGTTATTACAAAGGTAGGTTCCAGCCGTATTGGAAATTTCGGCAGGGATACCATTTTGCATGAGTGCGTCCGTCATTTTTTTAATGGGAAGCGTGGAAAAATAAGCGGCCGGACCTCCCTCAACAATCGGTTGGTCTTCAGGGGCGTGTCCCGCGTTATCTTCTACACTATCATTCACGTTAATCGCAATACGTTCTGGTGTGATTTTCGTCCGATCCGCAGCGAGTCCAAGCATAATCACTGCAACAGGATCACACTGTTCAACATACTCAATCAGCATTTCTGCCGCGCGTTCATAATCGACAGGCAGCACGCGTGAAATAATTTCAAACCCACCAATCGTTTCTTCATCCAATTCCATCACAATCTGCTCGGTTGGGTTATGACGATGCTCAAGAAAAGGTTCAAATCCAGTTAACAATAAAGGCCTCACACCACTCTCCCCTTTCGCTTCATATAAGAAATGATAAAGATACGTTATTCTATACCTTTCTATTACCATATTCCAATGGATTTAACCTAGAAATTTTAGTAATTTTTTACCACTTCTTCATTTTCTTCACTAGTGTCGAATGATCGATCCCCAATTCTTTTGCAGCCGAGCGAATAGAGGGGTGTTTCTGAAGAGCATCTTTGATGATACGCTTTTCAAAGTTTTCAACACGTTCTTTTAATGTAAGTGGTTCACTACCTTTGATACGAGAATCGGTGATATGTACTGGTAAGTGGTGTGGCTCTATCGAAATGGCAGGAACGGAAACCACAAGATTCTCGATCATATTTTTTAGTTCTCGCACATTACCAGGCCAACTGTAGGCCAACAAAGCAAGATGCGTTTCCTTCGTCAATCTTTTTTCTATATGATACTTTGTGCAGTAATAAGAAAAGTAATGATCCACTAATACTTCAATGTCAGGGACGCGCTTACCCAGGGGAGGGATTAAAATCTCAATCACCTGAAGCCTGTAATATAGATCCTCTCTGAAGGAACCGTTCTGAATTTCTTCTAACAACTTTTTATTAGTAGCCGATATGATTCGAATATCAAGCTTGATCGGCTGACTTCCTCCAATACGATAAAACTCACCATCTTGTAAAACACGTAGCATTTTCACTTGAAGAGAAAGAGGCATTTCTCCTACTTCATCTAGCATAACAGTGCCACCCTGTGCTAATTCAAGCAATCCAAACTTTCCATCTTTACGGGCTCCTGTAAAAGCACCTGACTCATAGCCAAATAACTCTGACTCTAGTAAGTGTTCAGGGATAGCACCACAGTTTACTTTTATAAATGCCATATCCTTTCGGTCACTTTCATAATGAATTAAATTTGCTACTACTTCTTTCCCTACTCCTGATTCTCCTGACAGTAAAATACTTGTTGGATACGGTGCGATTCTTTTAACTTTTTCATATATTTCGTACATCTCTTTGCTCCGAAAAATAATTTTCTCAGAGATTCCTTCTACCTGAAGAGAATAGCGATTTTGGTTCAATGCCGAAAACGTTCTGGCTCGGTCAAGCTCTGATCGTAAACTATTTAATTGCGTGATGTCCCTTACGCTCGTTACAACTAACTCAATCTCATGATTTTCATTAAAAACGGGGCTACCCGTAACAATAACATCCTTTTTATCGCTTATTTTTTGTAGTAATGATATACGCTTTTTTTCTTTTAACACAAGTAATGACACTGACTGATCAATATAACCGCCATCTATTAATTCATTCATATGCCGACCGATTAGCTGTGACCTTTGAAAACCAGTTATCTCTTCGTAAGCGGAGTTAACATAGATCGTAACACCTTCTTGATCTACAACATATAATCCATCTGTAGAAAACTCGATAATTGACTCAAACTGGCGAAGCAAGTCACGATAATGTTTCACTTCTGTAATATCTTGTATGACACTAATGACACCGACTAGCTCCTCATTTTTATAGAGCGGCGTTCGATTAACCACACATTCTCTATCGAACAATTCAAGTCGTTCACCTATTAAACTATGTCCACTTTCAAGAACTTCTTTCACTCTAGTATTCGGAACGATTTTTTGGACATCTGCTCCTTCCCAGTTATGGATACGTAGAAGGGATTGTGCCGATTTATTCATATATCTAATTCTTTCATTATGATCAACCATCACAATACCATTGTGTAAGGAAGAAAAAATTTCTTCCCACCCTGCTGTCTTCATTATACTAAGCAAAAGCCTTCCCCCATTTCCGGTGAAATTCTTCAACACTTGGTGAAATCTACCACCACTCAACTATTCACTGTTATACCCTAAATACCTGCAAAATGGTGAAAAAAGCAACCTCTCTTCAACACGCTTTATAAAGAATCGCTCTATGACAAGCTTCTAAAAATGGCATCAAACTTGCAATAAGAATAAGTAATCACAATTAATATGAGGAGGAATACACATGAACTTTATTAATCAACATCCGAAGCTGTATGTGATGGATAATGGTCGCATGAGTATGGATAAAAACTGGATGATCGCTATGCATAATCCAGCAACAGTAACGAACCCCAATGCCCAAACAGAATTTGTAGAATTCCCAATTTACACCGTTTTGATTGACCATCCTGCTGGTAAAATTCTTTTTGATACGGCGTGTAACCCAAATTCAATGGGTCCTGAAGGACGTTGGACAGAAGCGACACAACAAACCTTCCCTTATCAAGCAAGTGAAGAATGTTATTTGCATAATCGTTTGGAACAATTAAACGTACGCCCCGAAGACATTAAATTTGTAGTCGCTTCTCACCTTCATCTCGATCACGCTGGATGTCTTGAAATGTTTACAAACGCAACCATCATTGTTCATGAAGACGAATTAAATGGAACTCTTCAGTCTTATGCTCGAAACCAGAAAGAAGGCGCCTATATATGGGCAGATATCGATGCGTGGATCAAAAACAATCTTCAATGGCAAACCATTAAGCGAAATGAGGATAATGTGCAGCTTGCAGATGGAATAAAAGTCTTAAATTTCGGAAGTGGACATGCATGGGGAATGATCGGTTTGCACGTCCAAATGCCCGAAACTGGTGGAATTATTCTTGCCTCAGATGCCGTCTATACAGCCGGAAGTTTTGGCCCCCCTATTAAACCACCTGGCATCATTTATGATTCACTAGGTTATGCGGCTTCAGTTGAAAAAATCCGTCGACTAGCTAAGGAGACAAATAGTCAAGTATGGTTTGGTCATGACTCAAATCAATTTAATCATTTCCGCAAATCAACAGAAGGTTATTACGAATAAAGGAGGCCAAATATGTCTTTTTCAAAACTTGTTTTCACACCACTCAGTTACACCGGCTGGGGGTCACTTGAACAGCTTCTACCTGAAGTAGAGAAGCACTCGCCCCAGCGTATCCTAGTTGTGACTGATCCTGTTTTAGAAGAGATCGGTCTCGTTGACCGAATTCGTGTACCGCTAGAACAGACCGGATATACGGTCGACATTTATACCGACATAGTTCCAGAACCGCCGCTCGCTATTGGTGAAAAACTTGTGAATTATACGAGAGAAAATGAGTATGATCTCGTTATCGGCCTTGGAGGAGGAAGTGCATTAGATCTCGCCAAATTAACAGCCGTTTTATCGGCACATGAAGGTTCTGCTAGTGATTATCTCAATTTATCAGGAAACAGAGAGATTTCAGAAAAAGGTCTACCCAAAATATTAATTCCAACAACCGCAGGTACTGGATCTGAAGTAACCAACATTGCAGTTCTATCTCTTGAAAGCTCAAAAGATGTCGTTACACACGACTATCTTCTCGCAGATGCAGCAATTGTTGATCCAGAACTAACCATTTCCGTTCCGGCAAAGGTTACCGCGGCAACAGGTGTTGATGCCCTTACCCATGCGATTGAAGCTTACGTCTCGGTCAACGCAAGTCCGACGACGGATGGACTTGCTTTACAAGCAATCCGGCTAATTAGCCGCTCCATTAGACGTGCTGTTACGAATGGAGAAGATCGGGAAGCACGTATCGATATGAGTAACGGAAGCTATATGGCCGGTCTTGCTTTTTTTAATGCAGGAGTGGCAGGCGTCCATGCACTCGCCTATCCTCTTGGCGGTCAGTTTCACATTGCACATGGAGATTCCAATGCGGTGTTGCTTCCATATGTGATGGGATATATTCGAAAAAGCTGTACAAAGCGAATGGGAGACATTTTGAACGCGCTCGGTGGTAATTCTCAATTTCTTTCAGAAGAGGAAGCTTCCTATGAATGCGTTCGCCAATTAGAAAGACTCGTTCAAGATGTCGGCATTCCAAGTACACTTAGCGGGTTTGATATTCCAAGTTCAGCACTTGAATCACTCACTGAAGACGGTCTGAAACAGAAAAGACTCCTTGCCAGAAGCCCGCTTCCTCTTTACGAAGCCGATATTCGTGCGATCTATCAATCTGCTTTCGATGGGAAGGTTGTAGAAGCGTCATTTGCCAATATTCAGCACCCTTAAAATCAATCATGAAAGCCCGCTACGTTAGCGGGCTTTCATGATTGATAACCCTATTGTTAGGGAACATCACTTAAAACGGAAATAGGTGGTGTCATACTTGGGTTACTTCTTATTACTTATTCTTTCTCTTGCGATCATGATCTTTCTTATCAGAGTTCCGCTAACCGATCACTTTCCTCCAGCGATTCGCAAAATGGGCGTGATCTTCCTTGCGTTAATCTCGCTTGTCTTTCTTGCCTTATTAATTGCTTCATTTATAGGATGATCAAAAGGCGAAAGTGTCCGCTCAACGTGGACACTTTCGCCTTTTTGTTTGTAAGAGGGGTCAAGCTCGAGCCTGACCCCTCTTACACCCTCTCACTGACCCAGCTCACACAAACGTCGTCGCTAAATAAATCACGACCGGCACTGTAGCTAAACTCGACACAGTAGAAACGAGCGTTGCGCTCGAAACGTTTTGAGGTTCCGTATGAAACTGAATCGCATACATCGTCGTATTGGCGGCCGTTGGAGTTGCGGCCATAATGATCATAATTTGCTTCGTCAATGGATCAACAGGCATAAATACAACAATTCCAGCAGCAATAAGCGGCGCAATCATTAATTTAAGCGATAACGCCGTTGACAGCTTTCGCCAATCAATCGCACGCAACCGTATATTGGCAAGTTGCATGCCGAGCGTCACCATAATAACGGGAATCGCTGCGTCCGCTATCAAATCAACGCCATCACGGATCGTTCCGAGCGGAATATGAAACCATTGAAAGATAAGACCAACAATGGCACCGTAAACCATTGGCATTTTTCGAACCGCTCTAAGCGATGATTTTATCCCGTCATGATCCGGACTTCCTTTTGCCGCATAATAGACGCCAAGCGTACTCATTAACAACTGCTGTAGCACCATTAACACAATCGCCGTTTCCATCCCGACCGTTCCAAATAGAAACAGGACAAGCGGAGTGCCATAATTTCCGTTATTCATAAATGCGCTCGACAAAACCAAACCGCACCGTTCTGATTCGGTATAGCCGTATATTTTCGATAAAATGCTGACAAGCCCAATCAGTGCAAAGCACAAACCAAGCATGTAGATCGATAAATACCCGTAGGACGAATCAATTTCTTGTTCATAGAACGTTCGAAAAACAAGAAGCGGCACGAGCACATATAACGCGAGATTCGAGAGTACTCTCGTCTCTAATTTTAAAAAGCGCTGCGCAAGATACCCGACGCCAAATACGAAAAAGATCGGTAGCAGTATGGTTATGATCGACATCTTCATTCTCCTTCAGCTTCTAAAAGCAATAGCGTCCTATTAGAGGATGAAAAGGGAACCGATTCGATTTATCGGCCCCCTTTCTACTCTCATCCGTTAAAAACGATAATTTTTTCTTCAGTCATTTCTTCAATCGCATAGCGTGGACCTTCTTTGCCCGTTCCACTTTTCTTCACGCCACCGTATGGCATATGATCAACACGATAGCCTGACGTATCATTAATGATGAGTCCACCTACATGAACCTCATTGATCGCTTTTAACGTAAAAGCGAGGTCATTCGTAAAGAGTCCAGCTTGAAGACCATACTCTGAATCATTCACTCTCGCAATCACGTCATCTGTTGAACGGTACGTACTTACCGCTACGACCGGACCAAAGACTTCTTGACGACAAACCTTCATATCATCATTCACATTCGTGAGAATCGTAGGTTGATAGAAAACGCCATCTCGTTTTCCACCCGTTTCAATCACAGCTCCCTGATCAACTGCTTCTTGTACCCAGCTCTCAACGCGAATCGCTTCACGTTCAGCAATCATCGGGCCGATATCAGTCGCCGCGTCCATTGGGTCACCTAAAACAAGTCCTTCTGTTACTTCCTTCATTTTTGCAAGAAACGGCTCATAAATATCTTCGTGTACATAGACGCGTTGGACTGAAATACAAACCTGGCCAGCATTATTAAAACTTTTTTGCGCTGACTGCGTTGCCGCTGTTTCAACGTCGGCATCATGATGCACAATCGTTGCTGAATTGTTTCCAAGCTCTAACGCTACTTTTCGCAATCCTGCTTTTTCGCGAATATGCTGCCCTACGCGCGGGCTTCCGGTGAAGGTAAACATGTTCACATCTTGGTTCGAAAGAAGCCACTCGCCTACCGTTGCTCCCTCTCCTGTAATCAGGTTCAGGCGTCCTGCTGGAAGTCCCGCTTCTTCAAATATTTCCGTTAAAAGAATCGCACAAACCGGCGTCACTTCAGCTGGTTTTA
Source organism: Guptibacillus sedimenti (assembly GCF_028610665.1). NCBI lineage: Bacteria > Bacillati > Bacillota > Bacilli > Caryophanales > Guptibacillaceae > Guptibacillus > Guptibacillus sedimenti. The sequence goes on along the minus strand of NZ_JAQQWV010000001.1, from coordinate 534,993 downwards.
ATACCACGCTATTGCCTGCTGCAAGTGCAGGGCCAATTTTGTGGCAAACAAGATTCAGTGGTACGTTAAATGGCGTGATTGCTGCAACAACACCGATTGGGAAGCGTCTTGTATAGGCCTGACGCTGTTCAGATCCAGGCGCAGCTTCAACCGGAATACCTTCGCCGTGAATTCGCTTAGCTTCTTCTGCCGAAACTTCTAATGTTAAAGCAGCTCGACCTACTTCACCTTTACACTCCGCTAAAGGCTTTCCAACTTCCTTCGCAAGCACTTCTCCAAGCTCATCTTGACGAGCTCGAAGTGTCGCGGCTGCCTTAATCAAAACAGTGTATCGATCGTAAGGCGAAAAAGGAGATTTTAGAGCCGTTTTAGCAGCTTGCACCGCATCGGTTACATCTTTTTCATCAGCTGAAGCTGTTTTGGCTGCCACTTCTTGGGTATATTTATTTAGCACGTCATCTGTTGCTGTTTTTTCTCGCCATTCACCATTAATATATAATCCATATGTTCGTACTGAAGTTTGTGTAGCCACGTTAACATCATCCTCCTTTTTTATAACGTTACGACCTTTTTACCTGATAAAAGTTCTTCTGCTTTTCCCCCGCTACCAAATACGCGAATCTTTTCCTGTACTTTTTCTTTCATGCGTAAGCGACCGAGACCAAGTGAACTAGCGAGCACAATATCATCCGGGTTTTCTTCAAAAGCTTCTTGAACGCCTCTTGTAAATGCCTGACGAAGCTCTGTGTCCACATTGATTTTCGCAATACCTAGTGAGATCGCTCTTTGCACCTGCTCATCCGGCACATCGGATCCGCCGTGTAGGACAACTGGACGCTTGACTGCATCAACAATTTCTTTTAACCGCTCAAAGCGAAGGTTAGGCGTTTCTTTATAAATTCCGTGTGCTGTTCCAATCGATACGGCTAGGTAATCCACATCTGTTGCTTCTACGAAAGCGACGGCTTCTTCTGTTGTTGTAATCAGCGCATCCTTTTCATCAACCGTAATGTCATCTTCCGTGCCACCGATTTTACCGATTTCTCCTTCTGATCCAATCCCAAGTGCTCTTGCAATTTCGACCACTTTTTTCGTGGTTGCCGTGTTTTCTTCAAAAGATAAACCAGACCCATCAAACATGACGGATTGGAAGCCCATTTGCACAGCTTGCATCGTTTGCTCAAACTGACGGCTGTGGTCAAGATGAATAGCGACTGGAACATCAAATTCTTTTTCATACGTATCGATCAACCCTTTTAATGCTTCCATACCAAGTGTTTGAATTACTTTCTGCCCCACTTGTATCATAATAGGTGCCTTTTCCTCTGCAGCTGCTTCAAAAATCGCTAGCACCGTTTCCGCATTATGTGCGCTAAATGCCCCTACCCCATATCCATTTTGAAAAGCATGATCCAGCATTGTTTTTCCGTTAATAAATGGCATCATCATTTCTCCCTTCTATCGCTTCAATTCAATATTGTAATGGTACTGATCACTTCGATATTTCGTTTTTGTATATTCGATTGGATGGTCATTCAACCCATAGCTGAGACGCGTCATTTCAAGTAACGCTTCACCCGGCCGAATCGCCAATGAATCCGCTTCATCGATCGTGGCGTTAATCGCGGCAATTCGCTCTTTTGCTTTGTTTAAATAAACCTGATAGTTTTCTAGAATTTCATAGTATTTCGCTTTATTTAAATCATGCCGCATAAGTATCTTTCCAATTGACTCTGGCCAGCACGTTCGTTCAAGGGCAACAGGCGTCTCATCCGCAAACCGTATGCGTTCAACGAGAAGAATCGGAGCTCCTTCAGCCACTTGAAGCATTTCACTTTCATGAAAAAGGTTTTCCTTAAATTCAGCTCGTATCAGTTTGGATGAAGGAACCTGCCCTTTTTCCATTACTTCTTCCGCAAAACCTTTTAACTGCCCAAGGTTACCTACCAATTGATGTGGCTTTACGATCGTGCCATGGCCCTGTTTCTTTTCAAGCAAACCATTTTGAACGAGAATCGCAATTGCTTGCCGAATCGTCGTCCGACTAACACCAAATTCTTTGATGAGCGCTTGCTCTGTTGGAATGATCGTATTTGGTTTCCAGGTTCCACTCTGAATGCGGTCGATCAGAACATCTTTTATTTGAAGATAAAGCGCCTCTCCGTTCTGATTAATCGACATACATTTCAGTCCTTTGTAATGGCGGTGGGTACGACCTAATATCTTCACCGATAAGCGGTTTTAGCCAATGATAATATGCTTTCTGATCTTCAATGAACACCTCAGGCATCACTCGTTCTCCAGCAGCCACCACGTTTTGAAGTTCAATCGGGGTCATCCTTACTGAATAGCGATGGTGAGCATCCCGTTGGATGGAGACCATCACATTTGAAACCCCTTCACGAATCCATTCGCCTCCAACGCTCCCCACACGATAAGCTTCTTCTCGATCAACGTCGGAAACGACTTCAGAAAAACTTCGCTGATTCATGCCTAAAAGTTCAGCTCTTGTCATGACGCTTAACTCACTTTTTAAAAAGCTAGCTATCTCATTGGAAATCCCGCCAAGCACTGTTCTACCAGCGACGTTTCCTCTCGCTACTTGACCCGTCTTTCCAAAACAAACGCCTTCACTCACAACGACCGTGGCATACCCAAACCGATTCAATGCGGTGTTTACATTTTCAAGAAGCTTTTCTGCTTGAATTGGCCGCTCTGGAATACCAATAAAATGCGGCCCTTCTTCTTCATACTCCTTAAGAAGCCCAGATGCCGCAGCCAGCCACCCTGCATTTCTTCCCATTGTTTCAAGTACACGAACCTTTTCAAAATTCTGCATGGAGGCGAGGTCGCGGCTCATATCTCGCGTCGCCTGAGCGACATATCGAGCCGAACTTCCAAAGCCAGGGGCATGATCTGTACCACCGAGATCGTTATCCACCGTTTTGGGAAGTCCGATTACTTGAAGGGAAAAATTTTGCCTCTTCGCTTCCAATTCTACTTTCGCCAGCGCCTCCATCGTACCGTTACCACCGATAAAAACAAGCACATCAACTCCCTGCTCACGTAGCAAGCGCACACCTTTTTCAATATGCTCATCTGTTAGTGGAAACCGACCTGATCCAAGACACGCCCCAGGTACGTCTCGATGAAGATGAATGCGACTTAGCATCTCATCATCACCGTCTAAATACATACCATGCGCTAATCCTTCATAACCATTTTGTATAAAAAGCAGAGAATGATCGCGTTCGATCTCTTTCACAAACCCTGCGAGGGTAGCATTTATTACGGCCGTAGGTCCCCCGGCCTGACCAATAGCGACCTTTTTCATGCAACTGTCTCCCTTCAGTTCTTTGTATAGATCGTCGTCTTCAGACCAAGCTGCTTTCCAAGTTCAACGAGCTCATCGGCTACATCATCATAAATAATGGCATAGTGTGGTTCGAAACCTTCTTCCATTAATCCATATAACGTGTCATTGATTTCAGTTTCTAGTTCCACTTCAACAGACGTTCCATTGAAGCGCTGAGGCGTATCGAGTGCGTTTCCTCGCATCACAAGCAAACGATATCCTTCTGGCGTATAGCCAACGCGAAACATCGTCACGCGACCTGGTTTTAATCCAAATTCCATCGTAAAGCCGAGCTTTCGGTTTGGATGAACGCCTGGGCGTGCACCTTGATCAGGATGGGCGAGCGAATAAGCGCCAGCACCGCAATGCCAGAACACAACCGAATTACTTGCTTCATTCACGTGAACCATATCTCCAAGATACGGCGCACTTCCTGTTAGCTGTTGCAAAATAAACATCGATACCGATCCATGAATATCTGACTCACACGATGATACAACTCCGTCCTCTGTAAACTGAGAAAGGGTTGAGCATGCCGCAGCGCCAAGCTCATTGAAAAAGTCCGGCCAGCAGCGAATCGCAAGCGCTGATACGTCTTCTGCATCAATTTGTTCCTGCACATACGTCGTAAACTGAGCAAATCGCTGTACCGTTTCTTCATTCCGATTTAGCCCAATCACCTGTTGCTCTGCTCGTTCAATCGCGCCTTCCCATTTTTCACGAGGTAGCTTGACGCATTCCTCAAACGCTTTGTTTAAATCAAAGTTTTTCACCGTCACGCCAAGCTGTTTTTGAAGCGCTTCTTCATCCGTTCCTGAGAAGAAAAAACCTGGTGGGTGTTCCCCAATCACCCCAATCGTAAGACCTTTCAGATCTTCAATTACCTTTTGCACTTTGAGTTGAACTTTAATTCTCTTTTGTACCTGCGCTTCATCACCATTCCCAAACACAAAGCTAAATGGGTGGTTCGCACACCGAAGTACATGACTTGTGCTGTTTCCGCCTGTTAAGGAATTTAAGCGAAGTCTTCCTCCAACACTTGGCTCACGTACGGACCAGACGATCACTGGCGCTTCCACTTTTTTAATTAACGCTTCAACAAATTCCCCATCTGCAAACGTGACGCTCTGATAGATACTTGCAATGATATCTTCGCTGTTAACGTTTTCAAGAAAAGTCTCAAGATCTTCAGGAGACGTAATGATTTCCTCTGGTTCAATCACGTTCTCGGTCACGCTATGCAGAAATTCTGAACTTTTCTTTCGCTGTAGCTCTCCAGCTTCTAGATCAAACGTCTTTCTCCCAATTGGTACGTATAGAATGCTCGTTTTCGGCACGATTGGTCACAACCTTTCTCTTCCATTTGTTACAATTACTATATCATACATTATTATGTTTTAAAATAGGTAGTAACCTTTTATTTCACTTTCTTATTAAAATGCTACTTTTTGGAAAATATCTGCATAATCCGAACGCTTGCGATAGAAAACAGGCGTTTCACCAATCGGAGCGTTCACTTCAACCTGGCCTCCACTTGTTTCCTTACCAGTCCATAAATGAACCCAGTCATCTTCAGGCAAGTACACCGACCATGTTTCTTTTCCTTCTTTATAAACCGGTGCGACCACCATCTCTGAACCTAGCATATATTGATATTGAATGTTATAAGAAGCGAGATCATGTTCATACTCCATAAACATCGGTCGTTGAATCGGAATTCCTTTTTCAGCGTTCTCTTTGCTTAACGCTTTTAGATAAGGCTTCAGTGCTGTATAAACGTTTGTCATTTTCACAAAATGCTTGAGCGTCTCTTCGTCTTGATCAAACTGGAAGCAATCATCAGGACGATTTCCCTCGTGCGTTCGCATAACAGGTGTAAATGCCGCCATATCAACCCAGCGAAGCAGTAGCTCTTTGTTTCGCTTGTTGCCATGAAGACTTGTGTAGCCACCGATATCGCTATGATGAACGCCATTTCCACTCATCCCAGCAGATAGTGCAGCTGGAATAACGGAAGCAAGACCATCGTCGAGACTCCAATCAACACTTTGATCGCCAGCCCATAACAATGGACAGTATCCCTGACTACCTGAGTAACCAGCACGCATAAAGTACACAATATCGCCCCAGCGTCCTGCTTTTTGAACGGCGTTATGATTCACTTTTGCCCACATGACGGGCCAGGCGTTGTGCATTTTGGTTGGTGGTTCTCCGCTATGAAGCTTTAAGTCTGTTGGCAAATATTCACCAAAATCAGCCATCCATCCGTCCATTCCAAAATCAATCATATTCTTTTGAATAACGTCTTCATACCATTCACACGCTGCTTCGTTTGTAAAATCAACAACGCCACAATAGAATTCACCGAAGTCAACAACATAATCACCGCCATCTAACGCCGTAGCAAGATAGCCATTGTCATAGGCTTCACGATACAAATCTCCTTCAACAGCAACATAAGGGTTGATGTACCCCATGAAGCGAATGCCTTTTTCCTTCCATTCTTTCACTTTTTGATCGAGTTCAGGATACTCATCCGGATTCCATTTCCAGTTCCACATCAAGCGTTTACCAAATGACGTCACTCGCTTACCTTGCCAGTCCTGGCACCAAACAGCGCCAATTTTCATTCCTTTTTCAATCGCGCGATCAATTTTATTTTGTACGCGTTCCGTTCCTCCCTGCATCCCGAGCCAGATTCCATCAAACGTCCAATCTGGAAGCTCTGGTTGCCGACCGAGACGAGCGGTTAGCTTTTCAACGAGATCTTTATACGTTTGCCCTGTTTCAAACAAAATCGAAGCCGGTGCTTCCCAAATGTGAAGCTCATGAAAATCGTCTCGTTGAAAATCAAAGTCAGCGAAAGCCGTCGTCTCAACATGACAGTAGTATTTATTCGTAGATACATAGGTTGGCTGCGGATAATTCGTATTGTAATAGTCGCCACCAGCTTGATCTTTCACGTCGGCTTGCCAGGTGGTATACGTTGATTTATTTCGACCGACTCCTGGTTCAGACGTCCAAAGTGGGAAGTTCTTTCCTCTTAAATTAAAATAGGAAAGCTGTTCCCCACACCCGAAAATTTTCTCATCGGCATCAGCGGCAACGCGTAACCAAAAACGATTAAACAGAGGATCTACGAGCTCAAACGATACGCGTAGACCTTCTTTGTCTTGCTTTAATACCATTATTAACAGCTCATGGTCGTGAGAAAAGTGGCGAAATCCGATGCGACACGTCTCTCCTTCATACCGTACCGTTGCATAGCGAAGAGCTACTCGTTCCACAACATAATCTTTTATTTTAAAATTTCCTCTGTACATATCAATCGTTTCTTCACCGCTACCAACGAAAATAAATGGTTGGGCTGGTGAATGACGAAACAGTAAGCGATCGTCCAGATGAACGTCAAATTCTTCTCCATTTTGCTTCACTTCAAAACTCGGTTTGATCGTTTTTGTATGCAACATGATTTCCCCCTACATTCTTATCGTTTATGCGCTTCTAAATTTCTTTTCAGCGTTAACCGCTTCTTCATGCTTCCTTGTAACAAAGCCAGAGTATTTTTTATTCCATGATTTAAGTGCAAGAAGGTAACAAATTGCTCCAGCGACAGCCGTTCCTAAGATCGCTGGCCAGAACCATCCAGAAACCATTCCACCTGCGTAGGCAAATCCAATTGGTGAGAAGAGAATGTAGACCATCACTACAAGGCTAATGAGAACAACAGATACTGGAATCGTAAACTTCCACGGCACCATGTCCACCTTTGGATTCGCTCGGAATTCATACGCTTCAGGTAGTGGACGAATACGGCCAACGACCATCATGATCGCAACCTCAATAAGGAAAAGGATGGCTGAAATATGAATAAAGTTCATCGTAATTTCAATGTTAAACAGCTGGTTTAATCCCCATACAAGCATGTAGTACGTAATCACGTGGAAAATAATTGCGATTTTCGCTCCAAGTGCAGGGATGCGTTTTGAAACAATCCCAACAAGAACAATGGCGATAATCGGGATGTTAAAGAAGCCTGTAAAGCGGCGAATCAAATCCCACAATCCATCCGGTGCGTTCATAAGCATTGGCGCAATAAAGAAAGAGACAAGCGCGAGAACGCTTCCAAAATATTTACTAACATTGATCAGCTGGCGATCTGTGGCGTTTTTGTTAATACCAGCTTTGTATACATCAAGCGCAAACATCGTTGCCGCACTGTTTAACAGTGAGTTGAAACTTGAGAACACGGCACCGAGAAGCACAGCTAAAAAGAGTCCAGACATAAACGTCGGTAGCAAATTCGACACAACCGTTGGATAAGCGAGATCCACTGGATCCATTGAGTTTCCATAGAGATGGAAAGCAATCACTCCTGGAATCATCATCATAAATGGTACGGTAAGTTTATAAAATCCAGAAAGTAGTACACCTTTTTGACCTTCTGCTAGGTTCTTCGCACCAAGCGTTCGCTGTATCACGTACTGATTCGTTCCCCAGTAGAACATATTCATAAAAATCATTCCGGTAAAAATAGTAGAAAACGGAACAGAATCTGTACTGGATCCGATCGCATTTAACTTCTCAGGATTTTCCGTTGTAATCGTTTTGATTCCTTCTAACATGTCCCCGTTTCCAAGGGCAAAAAAGCCGAGGATGGGAACAATTAAGCCAATAAAGAGAAGTCCTATTCCGTTCAACGTATCGGATACCGCTACCGCTTTTAACCCACCAAAGATGGCATAAATAGCACCGATAATTCCAATCACCCAAATGACGAGCCAGACAGACGATTCAAATGAAATTCCGAGTAGCTCTGGTACATCGAAAAGACGAAGAATCGCAAGTGCCCCAGAGTAAAGGACTGATGGAATCGTCACAAACATATACCCAAGCATGAATAGAATAACTGTGTATCTGCGAACGCTTTCATCATACCGTTTACTTAAAAACTCAGGTAAGGTTGAAAAGGCACCACCAAGATAGCGAGGTAGCAAGATAAGCGCCATAATGACGATCGCAAATGCTGCTGTCACTTCCCAGGCCATGTTGGAAAGGTTCGTTCGATAGGCTTGTCCATTCAAGCCAATTAACTGTTCGGCAGATAGGTTTGTGAGCAAAAGAGAACCTGCAATAAATCCACCCGTTAACCCTCGACCTGCGAGAAAGTAACCATCTGAGTCATTGACTGAATTCCTTGTTTTTAAGTATGAAACCCACGCGACGAGCGCCATAAAGAAGACGCATGAAACTAATGTGAATGTGATACCCGACATAAGGTTGTCCTCCTTTATCCCTTGCTGTAAGCAAGTGTTATATTTTCACCGACAATTCCGTTGTGAGCGCCAAGCGACATAAATCGTTCATGCTCTGGATGGGCAAGTAGCCATTTATTTTTCATAAAAAGGAGCGGATCATGTCCTTTTTGTGCATCTTCTAATGGCGTATTCGTTCCTTCTGGCAAAATCACCGTACATTTAAATCCTTCATCGCTCACTTTACATGGAGCAAGGTGAAGTGTTGTTTGAAACATTTCAATCGCGGTACCCTCTGGAATATAAAACGTCTTAATATTCTTCACATCGTATGTATGATTTGTAATGTCATTCGTATGTCCTAGAAGGAGCACAAAATCCGTAATGGCAACGTTAATTTCACTTCCCTTATGAAATTCAAGGCCACCTAACGCGGAATTTTTCCCGTTACAGTAACCAATCTGTACCGGCATCCCTCCATAGTAGCTGTTTTCAACGAACGCTTTAACCGACTCCGTTTCTAGCTCTTCTTTCGAAGGAACATAGTGATTTCCCTGTTCAGGAATTTCCGTTTTTTTCATCAAATTCGCCATCTGCTCATATGGAAAATCTGAAAGAACTTTCCCGTACGTTCGAAAAGCTTCAGAATCTACTGACTGCACATGTAAATGTGGATTTAGCTCGCGTAACACTTCAATCATATCCGCACCTCCGATATAAGTAGTGATGTTTATTAAAACATCATAACCTTTTATCATATTATATTGTAAACGCATTCATAATTGCAATAGTTTTTTTGAAATTATCAGTATTTTCGTACTGGGGGTCAGGCTCGAACCTGACCCCCAGTACGATACCACATTAATAGACAACAGCATCCGTTAAATCAACGTCATCCACTTCTTCTCGACTATCAATCAACCATTTCCCACCGCTTTTCACTAGTTTATAGTGAAAACCACTTGAAGTGACTTCCGTCTGCACGTTGGTTTCTCCTTGATCATGATTGGCTGAGTCCATCGTAACGAGAACATCGATTTCTGCTTTTTTTCCAGATGAATCAATAAATAGGCTGTCAAGATCAAAGGCTGCCTCCACAACCTCTCCAGTAAAAGCAGCATTATTTTCTCTGACAGACTGGAAGCGTTCCTCAAAATACGAGTGAAGCTCCGGGGTTAGGTTTGAAAAGTAATCTGTTTCAAGGTTTTCATAGGCAGAGATCCAATCATTTAAGTACGTATTAACAGCGGAAATGATCAGATCTGTTTCATCTTGATTCTGCACCACTTCTGGCTGATCAGCAGCTACTTCCTTTTCAATCACCACAGGCTCCGGTTCGCGATAGTCGATCGAAAAGAACGGAGCCTCTCCTTCAAAATGAATAGAAGGGCTTTTCACAACGCCTGCTTCAAACGTTTTCTCTGCATGCATAACAACAGATCCGTCCGTTGGATACGGACCGATTTCTCCGGTATCACCTACCGCGATGCCAGTGTCTTTTCCATTTATAAATAAGCGAGCATCTTCGTAGTTCGAATCTGGCATCACAAACGCGCCATTAACAGGCAAATCGACCTGCACCGTTTCTTTAGATGGAACGAGTTCGACCTCTGCTTCTCCACGCATCGTGTACCCTTCATTTTCTAATTTTGTTTCAAAATGATAGCTCCCTGGCAGAAATGGCCCGATTTTTTTACCATCTTCTCCAATCGTTCCGCTCTCTTCTTTATTAATGAAAAGCGTTGTTTTATTGAATTGTGTTCCTACCTCTACATAGATCGGGGGAGGAGCGATTACGTAATCCTTAAATAGATAAAAAGCCTTCCCATCTTCCATTAACGTCATTTGAAGGAGCAAGCTTTCGTTCGGTTTGATAAGCGTATGATCGCTTAAACTTCTAGCCTGTCTCTCCAAATCTTGAACAAGGAGCGTACGTTGGTCAGGGTGATCTTTCATAAACGAAACAAAACTCGCAAGTTCAGCTTCCTGTGAAAGCAATGGATTTGTGTCAGGAATGAACTTCCCGATCGCTTCGTAATCCTCTTCCAAAAGCGCATCGCGAAACCGTTCAACTGTTCGCTCAGGAGATGTTACCCATTTTAACGTTAGAAAACTACCAATCAAGACAAGGAGTATCCCTCCAATGATTGCTCCCCATAAAAGGCCTCTCGATTTGTTTAATGGCGTTTCCCTCGTTCTCGCTACTCTCTGTCCGCACTTGACGCAAAACGCTCCAGTCTCGCTCCTATTACACTGATTGCACCAATTCATCTTCCCACCTCCGCCCATTATTCCAAATCATATGGGAGAGATTCCTAATTATGCCTTCTATTCCAAACCATTTTTTATATCATGATTTAGAACTTTTATCATATCTATGAAAAGGTCGGGAAAAGCACTCGTTCTGCTCGTAACCTATGAAAAGCGAACAGCTGAAGGAGGAAAAGGCATGTCAGATCTACAAACGAAAATAGGCGGAGGCTTGTCAAAACTTCAAGATGGCCTAAACCAAGGAAAAACGAAACTCCAAACAGCACAAGAAGTTTCACAGTTAAAAAAGCATGCAAGTGATGCTGCTTCAAATCGCATGAAAGTCATCAACCAGCTTGGAGAGCTAACTTATCGCCTCCTTCGAAAAGGAGAAATCCAGCATTCTGATTTAACAGAACAAGTTGAGCGCCTTCTTCCATACGACCTGGAACTTTATCAAGCGAATCGTGCCCTCAACCAAATGAAAAAAGAATCAAGTGAACACGTTTGCGAATGTGGAGCCCCCATTCAAGTAGAGGATACGTTTTGTGGAAGCTGTGGAAGTAAAGTCCTGATAGCAGAACCCCCTCAAGTGATCGCAACGCAACCGTGTGAAATGTGTAAGGAAGAAGTACCTGAGTCTGCTCGATTCTGCGGTTGTTGCGGTTTGAAAAATGGCTAGGAGGTGGTGATCATCACGTACTGTACAACATGTGGCAACGAGGTTAGCGACAATTACTGTCCTTTCGATGGGACTTTTCAGCTTCATGCAGAGACTCCAAGCATTACTTCGGGCGCCAAACCAAAATTTTGTTCAGATTGCGGTACAGAGAATAGCATTAACGAGCAATATTGTATGCAGTGTGGTTCTTTTCAACTTCCCCTCGTCCCTTTTAAAGCGGAACGAATTCAGGAAAAGGTGGCGACGTCTCATACGATTCCTGATCTAAGCGGCATTAATAAAAGATTGGCCATACTCTGCGCCTTTCTTGCCTTTCTTGCGGTTGGCATCATGTCTTTCGTGTTATCAGAAGGGCTTCAGCAGCAAGCCGCTTCCTTTCAACAAACCCTAAATGAGCTAACCGAGGTGTGGCCGACAGAAGTCGCAAACGATTTTTATTATAACTACGGTACTGAAAACGCTTCGCTAACCGATCCCTTCTTTGGAATGACGGATTATTGGATGGCAGCACATCTTCTTAACTCTACGCTTTCCTTCGACATGACAGAAGATGGTGAGCGATTTGGAGGAGACCTTGAGCTTCAGTCTGGCCTGCTGATCCTGCTTTTACTGCCCCTTATTTCGCTACTGATCGCAGGATGTCTGTACGGGCGTAGAGCATCAGGAACGTTCCAACACTATTGGGTATCTTCGCTTTTAATCGGACTTATTTATGGCGTGCTAACGGCACTGATCGCTCTAATCGCGGGATTCCAATTCAATGCTTCCGCACAAGATAGCGGAATAGTTGCAAGTTTGGCAATCGAAAACAACTATCCGTTCATAAAAGCTTTCTTTGCTGCATTTTTCCTAGGGACAATCTTTTCGTTTATTGGTAGTTTGTATGGAAGTGCCACTATGAAACAATTAACTTCTTCTCCATTAAAAGAAAGTATAAGGACGATCCTGTTCGGAATTTCAATTTCAATCCCTGTCATGGTTCTATTACTCTATCGTTTCATGTCTGACGCGAATCCTTTTCTTAGCTTTGACGATCTTCCTGCAACCTATTTCCTAATCATCGCGTTTCAAGGAGGTTTTCTTCTATGGAATGCGCTCAACCTTTCTTCTCTTACGTTAGATATGAACATACTAGATGAGAAACTGCAGGTGATGTATTCTGCACTTGGTGGACTGAAATTTCAAACAAATGATCCTTTCTCACTCTTTAGCTTCCTATCAAGTAATCCAGGAAACTTAAAACTCTATATGATCATCGGGTTGCTCATCCCAATTGGTTTATTCCTATGGGCTGGATACAGACTACAACAGGGAGGTGTCATTCAGCTTCATCGGATTCTCGTCTTTGGTTTGCTATACGCTTTTATGATGTCTTTACTAACTGCTGGTTTAAATACTGGCTTTACATTTAAATTAGATTTCTCAGCTCGAGAATTTCAAGACATGACAGACGCACCATTTCTTTTTATTGGTTCCTCCGCCATCGCGACATTCTTCAAATGCTGGATCTTCTCAACACTTCTTGCGATTTGCGGCGCTTATTGGAAGAAACGGAAAGCGGAGTGAATGAGCGTCCGCTGTGGGTGGACTTTTGAGGTTTATTGTTTGCGAAGGGGGTCAGGCTCGAGCCTGACCCCCTTCGCTTTGACCCCCTTCCCTCACTTTCATCTACCTCACCAACACTGCATTACGCACATACGTAACCCCATCTACCTCAACATCCTGGTAAACCCATTCACCTGTATATGTCATAAATTCGAGACCCTCTTCAGTGAGGAGCACCGTGTCTTCTGACTTTACGCCAGGCAAAGAAGGATTCCATGCGTAGGCTTGATTCACGACAATCTTGTTTGGTGTATTTGGATTCGCGAGAAATTCGCGCGAATTAAATCCGGTTAAACCACCCTGATGAAGAAGTTTCCAATCTTCCGGGAAGCCTTGCTTCGCGTACTCCTCAATACCAGCTTGAATCACTTCCCCAGCCGTGGCTCCAACTTTTGTAGCATGATTCATCACGCTATCAATCCTTGCAACCGCAGCGCTATGCTGACGCAATTCGTCTGGTAAGTCGCCAAAATACACGAGTCGTGTAACGTTTGCGACAAGGCCCGCTTCTTCCGCACAAATGACAATCATCGCATGACGTTCAAGCTTTTTCTCAGTTGGAATTGGGTGGCGATAGCGATAGATCCGCTCATCTGTCGCAACGAGAAGCACCTGAATCGACATCCCACCTGCAAGTATTTTCGCTGCAAGATGCGCTTCAATTTCTTTTTCCGTTTGACCAGGCTCAATTTCACGGCACGTCTCTTCTACCGCTTTTGCAGCTTTTTGACAGAGATTACGGTACCGTTCACGCTCATCTGCTGTTAAAATGGAGCGATATTTCCCAAGCTCTTCATCAACCACATCCCAGTCTGCATAAGGCATATCAGCTGCCATCTGCAGTCCAGATGTTACCGATTCAATTAAATCCTCAGCTGGTTTGTACCAATCATCAGACAGCACTTCAAAAGAAAACGACAGATCGGCACATTCTTCTTCCACAATACGCCGCTCTTCCATTTTCGACGTAACAAGATACGCCTGTTCACGCGTGATAATCCAGTCAGCCACACCTGCTTCCATCGTCTGAACGATGTAATTCTTATTCCCGCCTGTAATCCAAGAGAAATTGTTCCGCCTTCTAAGTAAGACGCCATCATATCCCTGTTCTTCTAAAAATAAACGTACCTTTTCAATACTCATGACTGATCTCCATACCCTTCAGGATGATTTTGATGCCAGCTCCACGCGTGCGCCACAATTTGCGAAAGCTCTGGATAGACCGGCTTCCACCCAAGTTCATTCATCGCTTTGGAAGAAGAAGCAATTAACGTTGCTGGATCTCCAGCGCGACGCGGCGCTACTTCTGCTTCAATGGATTTCTCCGTCACGCTACGACACGTATCAATCACTTCTTTCACCGTAAATCCTTTGCCATTGCCAAGGTTATAAATGCCGCTCTCGTTCGTTTCTTTCATCTTTTTCAACGCAAGGTAATGAGCCTGTGCAAGGTCAAGCACATGAATATAATCACGGACACACGTGCCATCTTTCGTATCATAATCATCACCGAAAATCGATACTTTCTCACGCTGACCAAGCGCCGCCTGAAGGACGATTGGAATGAGATGCGATTCCGGTTGATGATCTTCCCCAATTTTCCCTTCTGGATCGGCACCAGCTGCATTAAAGTAGCGAAGCGACGTTGATTTTAAGCCGTAAGCATCGTCACACCAGCGCAGCATCTTTTCAATCGCAAGCTTCGTTTCTCCATATGGATTCGTTGGATTTGTCACGTCATCTTCCTCAATCGGCGTTCGCTCTGGATTTCCGTAGGTTGCAGCCGTCGATGAGAACACGATGTATTTCACATCATGTTCAACGAGTTTTGATACAAGTGCATGGGAACCCGCTACGTTGTTTCGATAGTATTCAAGCGGATTTGTCACGCTTTCTCCAACAAGTGAACTCGCAGCAAAGTGAATGACAGAATCGATCTCGTGATCGGCAAAAATTTGATCAATCACTTTTCCATCTGTTAAATCTCCTTGATACAAAGGAACATTAAGCACAGCTTGTTCATGTCCTTTTGTTAAATTATCAAGCACGACAACATCTTCATTCTGCTCTTGTAAATACATAACCGTATGGCTCCCGATATATCCGGCACCACCAGTGACTAAAATCGCCATGTTTTTCCCTCCAATTAAAGCATTAATCGTCGAATACGATCGATATTTCCCGGAAAATACTAGTTAAGCTTCAGCACATAGGAACCAAGCGGCGCAACTGTCATTTCTCCTCGGTATTCCTCGTGTGAAACGGCATCGTTCCACGTACCGTCTGGAAGCTTGAGCGTACCATCATGATCAGTCGAATGGTTTACAACGGATAAAAATATCGCTCCATCTTTTCCAGTACGCGTAACTGCTTCTACGTTTTCACTTGAACGAATCGTCGTTACATCCGTTGCTTTGAAAACTTCTGCATATAGAGCATCCATCATCTCTTCTTCAAGAGCCGATCCAATGTAGTATACCGTTCCTTTTCCATACTGGTTTTTCGTAATTGCCGCGGTTGTTTCATAGAAGCAGCCGCGATATTCAGCAAGTACTTCCGCTGTTGTTGGCTCAACCAGATCACACCAGATGGAAGCGACAGAGTTCACACCTTTAAGCGCTCCCTGAACGCCTTCAACCTCATTGTTTTGACCAAGCTGAAGCGATTCATATTCATTAATTTCAACACCCGCGAGCTCACGTAGTGCGCCTGGAAGCGTATCTTCTACGACAAAATTGTTCTGTTCTTTCACCCCTGCGCGATAAGAAAGAATCACGGTGCCACCTTGCTCCGCAAAGTGGGAGATTTTCTCATTCACTGCTGGATCGGTTAGGAAATAAACCGGTACAACAAGCACTTTATATCCGTCAAGATTGCTTTCTTTTGTTACGATGTCCGTCATCGCGTTCATGCGATGGGCAGGACTGTAGAAACGAAGGAACTCTTGCTTGTATTCAAACGCATTGCTTTGTGGCTGAATGCCCCACGCCCAGGCGTTTTCGACATCATAATAAACCGCGACATCCGCACGATATTTCGATGCAATCCAGTCATCTCCAAACACGCTCAGTGAATCGATCACTTCTTTTACTTCATTGTATTTGCGCTTTGGTTTTCCATCATGGTCAAGAACCCCGTGGCAAAACTCTTCCGTTCCAAAACGAGCGGCGCGCCAGCGGAAGTACACAATCGCTTCAGCACCGCGAGCAATCGCTTGATACGTCCAAAGCTTAATATGACCCGGACGTGGCAAGTAACCGATGCGGCTCCAACCTTGCGCTCCCGAAAGTTCTTCCATCACCCAGAAACCTTTCCCGTCTTTTGAAGAACGACACAAATCATGCTGATGCGCAATTGCAGCTGGCGCAATTGGCTCAGGTAAGCCGCCCCACACCGGATAGTTATCGAACGAAATAAAATCAAGCTCTTTTGACATATCCCACTGATTAATGGCCTGATCGGTGTACACAAAGTTATGCGTAATCCATTGATCAGAGCGAATATGCTTTCGAAGAAGATCGGTTTGCAGCTTATTGTAAGATGTATACGCATCCGCACAGAAACGATCAAAATCGAGAAGCAAGCTTGGATTATGCTCCTGGAACACTTTACGTGGGACAGGAATTTGTGACCAAGCTGTATACGTTTGGCTCCAGAAGACGGTACCCCACGCTTCGTTTAACGCATCTAGCGTTTTATATTTTTGCTGTAGCCACACTTGAAACGCCTGCTGATCGACATCGCCATAGCTACGATCCGATTTTTCATGACCATATTCATTGTCTACTTGCCAACCGATAATCCCTTCATGCTGACCGTAGCGCTTCGCCATTTCTTCTACAATTTTCGCTGAAAACTGACGGTACACTTCGCTGTTTACTGTATAGTGACGCCTTGCTCCAAAGGAAATAACCGTACCATTCGGATCGACAGGTAAAATTTCTGGATATTTTTCACACATCCAAGCAGGTGGTGTTGCTGTCGGTGTTCCAAGCACCACCTTGATCCCATTCTTCGTCATCAAGTCAATCGCCTCGTCATAAAGTGCGAAATCATACGTCCCTTCCTCAGGCTCCATCAGCTGCCAACCGAATTCAGCGATGCGAACAACATTCACACCAAGTTCTTTCATTAATCGCACGTCTTCTGTCCAGCGCTCTTTCGGCCACTGTTCCGGGTAATAATCGACACCTACATACATTGTGTTAGCTCCTTTTGCCGTTTTGTAGTTTAGATTCAATGTGAAAAGAAGCTCGCCAGAATCGGCAAGCTCTTATTGATTTAAATGAGTGTTAAGCGCGTCCGTAAATCGGTCAAACGCTTCCTGACCAGATGCGGTTCGTTTGAAGACACCAGCATGACTTAAAATATCTGAGAAGATCAGTCCAATCTCCTCACGCAACCGCCTCTGTACATTGGAAGAATCCAGGTCTGGATATTTTTCAAGAAGGGTATTCGCCCATTCAACATGCTTGTTAATCCGCTCATCACGTTCGATTTGTTTTATCGGATTTTCACCTATGAGAGATTCACCAAGTAAATGTAGTTCTTCTTGTAGCCGACCTGGCAGCACGGCCAGTCCCATCACTTCAATTAAACCGATGTTTTCTTTCTTAATATGATGCACTTCCGCATGTGGATGAAAAAGTCCCATCGGGTGCTCTTTTGTTGTGCGGTTGTTTCGTAGCACAAGATCAAGTTCATAGAAGTCGCCATTCCGACGAGCGATCGGTGTAATCGTGTTATGAGGCTCTTCGTCTGTTAACGCATGAACTTCAGCACGCTTATCGCTATATCCCTTCCAGAACTGAAGAATCGCATCGGCCACTTCACCAAGCTCTTCGCGATCGGTGCTTTGAAGACGTAATACTGACATCGGCCACCTCACAATGCCAGCTTTCACATTCGGATAAGCGGCCAGGAAAACATCTCGCTCCATCTCTGCTTTTGCCATTGGGAAATCATGCTTTCCTCCCTGAAAATGATCATGACTTAAAATCGAACCACCTACGATTGGCAGATCTGCGTTTGAGCCAATAAAATAATGAGGAAACTTCCCAACAAATTCAAGCAGTCGGTCAAACGTGCCGCGCGATATTTTCATTGGTTCATGTTCACCATACAAGACAATCGCATGCTCGTTGTAATACACGTATGGAGAATACTGCAAATACCACTGCTTCTCTTCAAGTGTGACGGGAATCATCCGAAGGTTTTGCCGGGCGGGATGATTGATTCGCCCCGCGTAGCCTACGTTCTCTTTACAAAGCAAGCATTCAGGATAGCCGCTTGACTTCATCGTTTTCGCAGCCGCAATGGCTTTTGGATCTTTCTCTGGTTTGGAAAGGTTAATGGTGATTTCCATCTCTCCATATTCTGTTTTCGTTAGCCATTCCTCATTTTTCGCAATGCGATCCGTACGAATGTAGTGCACATCTTTTGAATAGTGATAAAAGTTAGCCGTTGCTGCTTCAGGGCCATCATGTTTATAAGTGGTTTCGAATTTCTCAATCACGCCTGATGGTCTCTCTGTTAAGCAACCCATGATTTTCGTATCCAACAAATCACGATAAGTCACCGTATTTTCAACGAGTCTTCCGTTTTCATAAGCCCAATCTAACATTTCATCTAAAATTGTAACGGGGCTGTCAGGGATATGCGAAGGAACAACGCTTGGATCGCTCTCTTCAAGTTGTAGCACTTCTAGAATTTGATTACGTACGTATGATAAATCCCACTCATGAATCAGATGCTTATTCAATCCATATTGGAGGAGACGATTAATCTCTTTGTCGATGCTTCTCATGGTTTCTCTCCACTCCTCTCCAGATTTACAGCGCTTCCGAAAGCTGATTGATTTCTCTTGCTCCTGCACCTATTTCCACAACGTAAAATTCAGGTGTTAAGCCCGTTTTCTCTTTATAGGTTTTCGCAACATTTGTTTGAAACGAATTCAAGAACTGATTTTCCACAATGCTAATTGTACAGCCGCCAAATCCTGCTCCTGTCATACGCGAGCCGATGACACCTTCTTCTGCCCAAGCAGCTTCAACTAAAGCATCAAGCTCAATACCCGTTACTTCATAATCATCACGCAAGGAAACGTGCGACTCATTCATTAATTGACCGAATGCGTCATATTCACCAGCTTTTAGCCTTTTGGCTGCTTCAATCGTACGAACGTTTTCATAAACCGCATGCTTCGCTCGTTTCTGATCAATCGGATTTGTAATGTGCTGCTTATTTGCTTCAAATGTTTCAACCGTCAGATCACCAAGTGACTCAATCTGAAGGTGCTCTTGAAGCTGACTCAATGCACGTTCACATTCAGAACGGCGCTCATTGTATTTAGAATCGGCAAGCCCTCTTCGTTTATTCGTATTCGCGATGACAAGAGACGCATTCTCGAGAACAACTGGGCTATAGCTATATTCAAGCGTGTTGCAATCAAGAAGGACAGCCGCATCTTCTTTCCCCATCCCAATTGCAAATTGGTCCATAATCCCACAGTTCACGCCAACAAACTCATTTTCCGCACGCTGACTCATTTTCACCATTTCCACCATCTCAAGATCAAGGTGATTCAGTTCATTTAATAAGACAGCTGTGGCCAATTCGATTGAGGCTGAAGAAGATAACCCTGCGCCGTTAGGAATATTGCCAAAGTAAAGCACGTCAAATCCGCTCACCGCATATCCTGATTCTTTCATAATTGAGACAACGCCTTTTGGATAGTTCGCCCAGTCATCTTTCTCATCATAGATGAGCTCGTTCAGATCGACGGTTATGACGCCCTGATCTTCAAAATTCATGGAATAAAAACGAACTAAGGAATCCTCACGTTTTCTAGCAACTGCATAAGTCCCAATACTAAGCGAGCATGGAAAAACGTGGCCCCCATTATAATCCGTATGTTCGCCAATTAAATTGACACGCCCAGGTGAGAAGAAGCTTCTTATCTCACCACTGTCTCCGAACACCTTTCGAAAATGTGCATTTAGCGATTTCATTTTTTTCACCCGGCCTCGTTTATTTACTGCTTTTTCGCAGTTTCAATTTTGTCGACATCGTTACTTTTTTAGCTACTTTTCTTCTCAGAAGACGCTCCATTAAGAGTCCCACTGCCGTTTCACCCATTAATTCGGTATAAACTTTTACAGTGCTTAAAGCGGGATAAACGTATTTTGAAACGCTAATGTCGTTTACGCCAATTAAGCTAACGCGCTCAGGGACAGCTACTCCATTTTCGTGAAGAGCGCGGAGGCACCCAATCGCCATCGTGTCATTCCCTACAAAGAATGCGGTGGGAAGCTCTTCACCAAGCTCTTCAATTGCTCGATTCATAAGTGAATAGCCGTCATCCACCGTAAAGGAACCCGTAAATACGTAAGACTCATCATCTCGTTCTTTCATATATTGCTTAAACGTGATCTCACGTTCATCCACAATTTCAGCACTAGCATCCCGAAACGTTTCTCTTCCACCAATGTAACCAATTCGCTCATGACCTTTACTCGTAAAATAATCGAGTACTTTTTTTGTTGCCTTTTCAAAGTCAACGACAACGGCATCGTAACGTTCGTTATCTGGATCATAGTCAACAAAAACGATGTTTGGGGTTACTTTATTTAATGAAGCAATTTCTTCACTACTAAACTTACCAACGGCAATCATGCCCTGAATGTTTTCCTTTTCTAGCTCATCATAGTTATCTTTAAAAATCTTCACGAGTTCAAGCCGCTCTTCCTGACAGCGCTGCTCGACTCCAAGTCGAATCGACATATAATAGAGGTCATTCAACTCTTCCTTTTCCGTATACCAGTGTATGATTGCGATCTTCGGTGTAAGTGACTTCTTTCCGCGCTTCTTACTGTAAGAAAGCTCTTCCGCCACTTCAAAAATCCGCTTTTTTGTATCATCTGATACAGATAACGTTTCATCATAATTGAGGACGCGTGAAACGGTCGATGGTGAACATTTCACTTTTTGTGCGATGTCCTTAATCGTTGCCATGGCCATCATCCTTTTTTAGTCTGCTTTTAAGTAAAACACTTTCGATTGAAAGTCACCACCGCGCTCCGCTTGCTCGCCATTCGCTCCGTTAAATTCAATTGGAAGTGGTAGGCCGTGCTGCATCAGTTCATCTCCGAAATACGTCTCTCCGTCAACGTGGTAACCGTAATCTGAAGCTAATCCTCTTAATTTCACAGACTGATTGGTACGTGGATTCGGCGTACTTGATGCTTTATACCAGCCAACAAGCGCTTCTTTTTGATTCGTCGAAACGATCATCCAGGCCGTTTCATTGCTTTCAAACGGACTTTGCAACCGGATAAACTCTCCATCACGAACGAGGTGACGCAGTAACTGATAGCGTTTAATTTGGGTTTTCACAATTTCTTTCTCTTCATCAGAAAGGCTAGAAGGATCCAACTCATATCCAAATGTTCCAAAATACGCAACATCCGCTCGCATAGAAAGAGGTGTTTCTCGAAGCGTTTGGTGATTCGGAACGGCTGAGACATGAGAACCCATACTATAAATCGGATAAGCCATGGATGTGCCGTACTGAATTTTCAACCGCTCCACTGCATCTGTATCATCACTTGCCCACGCTTGTGGTGCATAGTAGAGAAGAGCCGGATCAAAACGCCCACCGCCGCCAGCACACGATTCAAACAATACATTTGGAAACTCTGATGTTAAGCGCTCATAAAGATCATAGACACCTAGAATGTAGCGATGGAAAAACTCACCCTGGTGCTCTAAACCTGCAGAGTAGGCCTCCGTAATGTTTCGATTCATATCCCACTTGATATAATCCAGGTTTGTCGCCTCAATGATCGCCTTCATTCGTTCAAAAATGTAGTCAACCACTTCCGCTCGCGTATAATCAAGCACCCGCTGGTTGCGCCCTAGCGTAACGTGTTCACCAGGAATACCTACTGCCCATTCCGGGTGCTCTCTGAATAAATTGCTATCAGGACTAATCATTTCCGGCTCAAACCATAATCCAAATTGAAGTCCAGTGCCCTTTACTTTTTCAGCAAGAGAAGCAATGCCATC
This sequence comes from Guptibacillus sedimenti, assembly GCF_028610665.1. Lineage (NCBI taxonomy): Bacteria > Bacillati > Bacillota > Bacilli > Caryophanales > Guptibacillaceae > Guptibacillus > Guptibacillus sedimenti. Next base: position 512,780 of record NZ_JAQQWV010000001.1, on the reverse strand, counting down.
TGGCAACTTTTCTAAGTCAACCGTCCAGTCCCCAAGAGACGAGCGGTCGTTGTTCCTTTTTCCAAACCAACCATCATCAAGAACAAACAGTTCTACTCCCAGTTCTTTTGCTTCCTTCGCAAAATGAAGCAGCTTCTCTTCATTAAAATCAAAATAGGTCGCTTCCCAGTTATTAATCAGGACAGGACGTTCCTTGTTCTTCCACTGCTCGCGAATAAGCTGATGACGATACAGGCGATGGAATGTTTGGCTCATTCCGTTCATCCCTTGCTCTGAATAAGCCATGATCGCTTCAGGGGTTTGGAATGTTTCGCCAGGACTAAGATGCCATTGAAAACCCAATGGATGAATTCCCAGTTGCACTCGCGTCACATCGTAGTGATCGACTTCTGCTTGGGCAAGAAAATTCCCACTGTATACGAACTGAAAACCAAGTACTTCTCCCGTATGCTCTGTCGCATCTGGAGTTTTTAAAGCAAGAAACGGGTTATGGTGATGAGAACTTGCTCCTCGTATGCTCGAAATCGACTGGATTCCTTGCTCTAACTTTCTTGTCTTCACATGACGTTCGCGTGCCCATGTACCTGAGAGGTGCACCATTTCCATATCAGCATGAGGCAAATCAACAGACAGCGACATCATTCGATCAATGGAAATTTCAACATCCGTATTGTTTATCAGGCGAGCATTTCGAGCAATCACCGCTTCATTTTCAAAAATCGTATAGCTAAGTTCGAGCTCTACTTGCTGATACGAATCTTCCAACACAACGAGGAGCGTCTCCGCTTCGCCTGCGTTTGCATACGTTGCCGGCAAATCTTTTAAACGAGGTTTTCCTTTCACCACTTCATGGGATTTGTAAACAAAATTCGCAATCGGCTTCTGGCCGGATACCATAAAGGCAGGTTCTCTAAAATCCCCTTTTCCATAGACAGGATACTCCTGTTGAATCGTTTCAAGCGAAAAAGCTGCATCGTCTTCATACGTATGACAGCTAGCCGGTGTTGGGTTGTTTGTTCTCTGAAAATGACGATAATCGCGCTCACGAAGCGCTTTTCCGAAATACAAATGACCTAACTGCCCATTTTTTATAACGTGAAAGATATAGCTTATTTTTCCATTTGTAAGATGAAACTGCTGTTGATTAACGAGAATGCTCATTGCCATCGATCCTTTATCCGAGTTTAGGTTCGTTCATTAATGTAACGCTACTTGCCGTATGTCCCTCTAATTCGAGAACAACAAGTTCATTTTCACCTTCGTTTAAAAGGGGTCCTGGCAAGTAGAGACGCTCCTGTGGTCCCATCGTCTGCCAGTAGCGACCAAGATTAAATCCGTTAATATACACATTGCCTTTTGTAAATCCTTCCAAATCAACAAATGTATCATAGCATTGATCAACCGTGAATGTGCCCTTCAGATATTTAGGATAACGCTCGCCTTCTGTGTACGTCTTAGGAAGGCGATCGCCTTCAATCTTCATCATTTCCCAGTCGAACCAATATTGATTATTTAACCAGAGGTTCTGCACAATCCCTTTCTGATCAGACAAGTGCTTGCCGTAATTCACTCGACCCAGGTTTTCAACAAGAATTTCAAATGTGTTTTCCTCATTTGGGAAAGGAATCATCACTGATTTTGTCTCATCATTTACGGAAACTGTTGCTTCATGTTTTCCATTTACATAAATAAATGCTCGATCACGAATTGGCGTTGTATCAAGCTCTAATGTTCCCGTCTCATGAACCGTCGTACGATAAAGCGTATACCCAAAGTTCTGGTCAAGCTTTTCCATGCTAAGTGGCGTCACATACTCTACTTTCGTTCCTACATCTTGAAGGACGTCGAATAGGCTGACACTCTCCGTTAACTGCACTTCACCATAACTTTTCGTCTCAACTTTCGAAACACCTTCAACCGAAACGTCCGCTACGCTTTTCAACACATCCGCCATAGCGTTATATTTGTCTGTGACATCTCCCCATTCTGTTAGAAGAGAATCATAGTCATAGCTCGTAATCGTTGGGGCGTATTTCTCATAATGATTGGCGCCATTATAGAAACCAAAGTTCGTTCCTCCGTGGAACATATAGAAATTAACCGATGCTCCCATATCCATCAGTTTCCGGAAAACCTCAGCTGCTTCCTTCGCATCACGTGTATGATGTTCGCCGCTCCAATGATCAAACCAACCGATCCAGAATTCCGCCACCATTTTAGGTGAATCAGGTTTCATGGACTCAAGAGCTGCAAACGCTTCTTCTGGTCTTGATCCGAAATTGAGCGTCGTCACGACATTCTCCATTGAACCTTGCTTAATGAAATCTGGTCCGTCTGAAGTGAAGTAAAACGTATCAATGCCATGCTTCTCATATTGTTCTTTATGGAATGCAAGGTAGTTTTGATCATTGCCATAGGCCCCATATTCATTTTCAATTTGAAACGCGATGACCGGACCTCCATTTTTTTGTAAAAATGGCTTCAGTCGCGGAAGAAGTTCATTGAAATAATCTTCTACGTGGTTTAGAAAAGCAGGATGACTACAGCGAAGTGCCATATCATCCTGTTTTAGTAACCATGAAGGGAGACCCCCCATTTCCCACTCGGCGCAAATATAAGGAGACGGCCTTAGAATGACGTAAAGTCCAATTTCCTCTGCTTCAGCTATGAACCGCTCCACGTCAGCCATTCCTTCAAAATGAAACTGACCTTTCTTCGGTTCATGAAAGTTCCATGGAATATACGTTTCGACAGTATTCAACCCGAGGGCCTTCAGCTTTTGAAGGCGATCTCTCCAATACTCAGGGACAACCCTGAAGTAATGGAGACCTCCTGAAAGGATTTGAAACGGTTCGTCGTTTAGGTAAAATTGGTTCTTTCTCGCTTCCAGCATAACAGCTTCCTCCTATTTCAAGGCGCTTCCGAGCATACCTGAAATGAATTGTTTTTGTAGAGTTAAGAAGAATGCAATGATCGGAACAGTTGCTAACGTAACACCCATCATCACTTGACCGTAGTCGATATAAGAGAGTCCCATTAAGCTAGAAAGCGCAACAGGGAATGTGTACATGTCGTTCGTGTTCAACACAACGAGCGGCCACATAAAGTTGTTCCACTGCGTCATGAATAGGAAGATTGATGCAGCTGCTAGAGCTGGTCGCATGGACGGAATCACGATTGAAATGAAGATGCGTGTTTCGCTCGCACCGTCAAGACGCGCTGACTCCATTAACTCTGTTGGGAACGCCAGGAAGTTCTGTCTTAATAAGAAAATCGCAAATGGGAAACAAAGTTGCGGTGCAATAACCGCGAAGTAGGTGTTTAATAGATTAAAGTCAGACATCATTTGGAACAAAGGAATCAATGTTGCCTGGTAAGGAATCATCATGGAAAGCAAGAATGCGGTAAAGATGAATTTTTTCCCTTTGAAATTGTACTTTGCTAGAACGTAGGCTGCGCTGGCACAGACGGCAAGAGCAATGACTACATAAAGTCCTGAGACAAATAGTGAGTTAAATAGAACTCTGAATATACCAATCGATTCATTTAAGTTCGTTAAATTCGTCATAAACTGATCACCAGGTAAAAGCGTTGGCGGGTTCGTAAACATTTTACTAGAGTCATTCGTTGCCCCGATAAACATCCAATAGAACGGGAAGATCGAAACAACTAGGAAAATACTAAGAAGCGTGTACATCCAAACGGCTTTTAGCTTATTCTTCTTTTTCTTCGGTTTCTTTTGTTGCCTTTCAGCAAGGGTGAGTTTATTTGTCGACTGTTCAATTACCTCTAGGTTCTTAGCCATTAATCATCACCTGCTATCTTGAATTGGATAATGGAGAGAATACCTACCATGACAACAACCGCGTATGCAATGGCGGAAGCATAGCCAAAGTCAAAGTATTCGAATCCACTTTGATAAATATAAAGTCCAAGGGTCATCGTTGAATCTGCTGGTCCACCACCAGTTAAGTTGAACGGTTCATCAAAAAGTTGAAGCGTTCCAATTGTGGATAGGATACCGGCAAAAAGAATAACGGGTTTGAGTTGTGGAACGGTAATATAGAAAAATTGCTTAAACTTATTGGCGCCATCAAGAGAAGCCGCTTCGTATAAATCTTCTGGAATGTTTTGAAGCGCAGCAAGGAAAATAACCATGTTATATCCCGTCCATCTCCACGTCATGGCGATAATGATCGAAGCTTTCGCCCAAAATGGGTCAGATAACCAAGGAATCGCAGTGATTCCAATGTAGCTTAATGCCGTGTTAATAATTCCCTCTTCTTGAAGCATGATCGAAAACAAGATCGAGTAGGCTACAAGCGACGTGACAGCCGGTAGAAAGAAGGACACGCGGAAAAATCCTTTTAGCTTTAACAGCTGGTTGTTCAATACATTGGCTAGTACCATTGCAAGAATGATCATAACTGGGACTTGAACAACAAAGATAATGAATGTGTTCTGCATCGCCGTCCAGAAAATATCATCGTTCCAGAGACGCGTATAGTTTTTCAATCCTGCAAAAACGTATTCTCCACCCACTCGTTCCTGAAAACTAAGAACGAAGGACGCGATAATCGGATAGACGGTAAATGCTAGGAAAAGCAGAATGGCCGGAGCTGCGAATAAATATGGAAAACGTTTCGCTCGATTCATGAATATCCCACCTTAGCATGACAGGGGTTGAAATGAATCAACCCCTGATGATTTCTGTAGCTTATTGAATACGGTTTTTCAAACGATCTTCTGAAGCTTTTAACGCTTCTTCAATTCCTTTGCCATTTGCGATTTCAGACTGTGCTTTCACAGCTTCATCTTTTGCTACGGCATAGTCTCCTGTGTAGTTAACAGCAGGAATGCTATCCATTTCGTCAGCAAGTAGACTCCAGATTGGCTGATTGTTAAAGAACTCAACTTCTTTTGTAAATGCTTCGTTATCGTAGATTGTGTTCAATGAAGGGAACAGGCCGCCTTCCATTGCTGATAATTGAACGTCTTTATTAGTAGAGAAGAATTCCATAAAGTCATAAGCAAGATCCGCATTGTTACTCGCACTAGGAATCATGTAGTTACTTCCTCCAAGGTTAGAGGCACGGTTTCCACCTTCTTCAAATGCTGGAAGCTCAATTAATCCCCATTTACCTGAAGTATCTTTGCCCTGTTGTGTAATGGATCCGTATAACCATGCACCTGATGGAGCTGTTGCCACATCGCCGCTCGTCATCGCACTGATCCATGCGTCCCAACCAACTGTTTCTTTGACAAGACCTTCTTCATTAAGCGTCTGTTGGACTTTCATTGCCTTCTTTGATTCTTCAGAAGTTAGAGCTACGTTCTTCTCATCATCAAAGTAGAATGTTCCCTGCTGATTGAGCATCATGCGGTAAAGACCGTCATCTCCGTTTAAGTCCAAACCAATCATGGCTTTATCTGTTTTTTCTTTAATGGTTTTACCAGCTTCGATGTAGTCATCCCACGTTTTAATATCTTCCGCGTTTACACCAGCTTCTTCAAAAATATCAGTGCGGTAGAATACGCCAGTTGGTCCACCGTCAAACGGGAAGCCGTACATTGCGCCATCTTTTGAAACAAGCTCAGTTTTATAAGACGGGAAGCTATCTTTCATTTCATCAAAGCCTTTATCGGAAACGTTTACAAAAGCGTCCGGAAAAGCACTCATATACCCTTGAACGCGATCATCTTCGACAAGAACGATATCGGGTAAACCTTTACCTCCTGCTTGAAGACCCGTTGTAAGTTTCGAGTAAACATCATCAGTACCCATTTCAACAACTTCAAGTTCAAAATCCGGGTTTTCTTCTTTAAATTTCTCGGCCGCTTTTTCAAGCACCGGTACGTTAATATTCCAAGCCCAAGCTGTTACTTTATTGCTATCACCTGAACCTTCGTCCTCGCTTCCGCCATTCCCACACGCCGCAAGAAACAGACTTAACACAAGCATCATACTTATACTAACTAGACCCGTTACCTTCTTCATCGACTACCCCTCCAATTTATTACTGAAAACTTCCAAAATTCATAATGAAAGCGTCTACACTTATTAGAATAGTCGATGAGGTAAACAGAGTCAAGTAAATGTTTACTAAAAGTTTACTATAATATTTACCTGCCAATTAATGGAGGTTTATACAAAGAAGAAAGTGTCCATCGGTGACGGACACTTTCTTGCTTTTGTCTTTATGGGGGGTCAGGTTCGAACCTGACCCCCGCACCATTATTGAATGCGATTCTTCAATCGATCTTCCGCTGCTTTATACGCCTCTTCAATCGATTTTTTGTCGTTCATCACTTCAGATTGCGCTTTAATGGACTCATCGCTTGCAAGCGCATAGTTACCTGTATAGTTCACAGATGGAATGTCATTCATTTCACTTGCAAACAACTCCCAAATTGGTTGATTGTTAAAGAATTCCACTTCTTTCGTGAAAGCTTCACTTTCATAAATTGTGTTCAATGTTGGGAACAAACCGTTATCCATCGCCGTTAACTGAACGTCTTCACTTGTTGTAAAGAATTCCATGAAATCATACGCCATATCCTGGTTTTTACTTGCACTTGTAATCACGTAGTTACTACCACCAAGGTTTGCTGCACGGTTACCGTCCTCTTCAAATGCAGGAAGCTTAAACACACCCCAGTTACCTTCTGTGTCTTTCGCCTGTTGTGTAATTGACCCACTTAACCATGCGCCAGATGGAGCTGTTGCCACATCGCCTTGAGCCATAGCACTAATCCAGGCATCCCAGCCAACTGTATCTTTCACCAGGCCTTCTTCTTTCATCATTTTTACTTTCTCTGCGGCCATTTTTGATTCTTCAGAAGTAAAATTCACATTCTTCTCATCATCAAAATAGAACGTTCCTTGCTGCGTCATCATCATACGATAAAGACCGTCATCACCATTCAAATCAAGTCCAAGCATCGCTTTTCCAGTCGCTTCTTTGATTTTTTTACCAGCATCAATAAAGTCATCCCACGTCTGAATATCGTCAGGATTTACACCAGCTTCTTCAAAATAATCAGTGCGGTAAAAAACGCCTGTTGGCCCACCGTCAAATGGGAAACCATACATCGCTCCGTCTTTTGATAGAAGGTCTGTTTTATAAGTAGGAAAGCTCTCTTTGCTATCATCAAATCCCTTATCCGATACATTTACAAATGCATCAGGGAATGTTTCCATATAACCCTGGATCCGATCATCCTCTACAAGGACGATATCCGGTAATCCTTTTCCTCCAGCTTGGAGACCAGTCGTTAATTTCGAGTAAACGTCTTCACGACCAAGTTCCACTACTTCTAACTCAAAATCCGGGTTTTCTTCTTTAAACTTCTCAGCCGCTTCTTCAAGAACCGGAACGTTAATGTTCCATGCCCATGCAGTGACTTTCTTTCCACTACTCTCTCCATCACCTGATTCTTCACTCGAGCTATTGTTACTAGAACAAGCACCGAGAACCAACATAAGAATCAATAAAATACTTACTCGACCCATTACCTTTCTCACCTTAACCCCTCCTGTTTGTTTACTAAACAATACCGAAAAAGAAAATGAAAGCGTATTCATATTTTTAGATTAAGGTACAAAGGCCTAATAGTCAAGTAAATATTTACTGATAAATTTACTTTTACACCAAAAACTCTACCTCTATAAAATAGTTAAGTAGAGTGTTTTCATAGAAGGACAATTGTCTTTGAAGGGGGTCAGGTTCGAACCTGACCCCCTCAAAGACCACCCATCTCAATCCACTACACTACCGCCGTTACCCCATAAACAGCCTCATGAAAATAATGAACCTCAGGCTTAAGACCATTTTCTTCGAAGATCTCCTTCATCTTATGTGAAGAAATCCGCTCATGAAGGGGAGGGCCCATTTCCATTTCAATGGCTTCCCATTCGAGCACGAGTATTTTGTTTCCCGGCTTAACAATTCGCTTAAATTCTTGAAAAGCTTTCTTGAGGTCAGGTACTTCATGAATGACAAAAGCAGCAACAGCTTTATCCGCTACTTGATCAGCCAGGTTAATTTGTTCAAGACTACTGACAATGTAATCGATATTCTCCACTTCTATCGCACGTTTTTTAAGAAGATCTAACATCTGCTTCTCAATATCAACCGCATAGACCTTTTCAGCCACTTCCGCTAGAGGTAAGGTGAAATACCCATTCCCCGCACCAAAATCAGCTACATGATCGGTCGTCGTTACTTCAAGATGAGCTATAACTTGTTCAGGTGAAATGATTTCCTTTCGCTTCGGATCAAGAAGTCGATCCGCCTTTCCCGGTTTGAATCGTTTCCCGGCCATGGTGAAAACCTCCTTAGAATTTCTTCATATCGTTGAATACCACTATAGGTATTATAACAAGAATGCTTCATCCACACACAAAAGCCCGCTCTATGAAAGAGCGAGCTTTACAGTGTCCTTTATATAGGGACAGTTGTTTGTGTTAGGGGTCAGGTTCGAACCTGACCCCCTCGACGACGCCCCTCTTTATACCCATCTGGATTCTCCGACTGCCAGCGCCACGTGTCGCGGCACATTTCTTCAATGCCTTTCGCTGCTTTCCAGCCTAGCTCTTTTTCAGCTTTCGTGGGATCGGCGTAGCATTCTCCGATATCACCAGGACGGCGTGGTGCAATCGAATACTTCACTTCTTTTCCTGTTGCTTCTTCAAAAGCCTTTACCATTTGAAGTACACTATAGCCATTACCCGTCCCAAGGTTATACGCCTCAACACCCGTCGTACCTAGAATATGCTCAAGAGCTTTTAGATGGCCATTCGCTAAATCTTCAACATGAATGTAATCACGTACACCCGTACCGTCAGCTGTGTCATAATCATCACCAAACACGCTAAGCTGTTCAAGCTTCCCGACAGCTACCTGACTAATATATGGCATCAAGTTGTTAGGAATCCCGTTCGGATCTTCTCCAATTCGCCCGCTGATGTGAGCCCCGATTGGATTGAAATAGCGAAGTAGAGCAATGCTCCAGTTTGAATCTGCCACGTGAAGATCACGAAGAATTTGTTCAATCATAAGCTTCGTTTGACCATAAGGATTCGTCGCACTTAGGGGCGCCTCTTCTGTAATCGGCATCACGTCTGGCATCCCATATACAGTGGCCGAAGAGCTGAAGACAATATTCCTTACGTTGTATTTCTCCATCACTTCACATAGAACGAACGTCCCTGTTAAGTTATTGTGATAATAATGAAGCGGCATGGAAACGGATTCACCGACCGCTTTCAAGCCTGCAAAATGAATAACCGCTTCAATCTCATTTTCTTCAAATACCTTTTCTAACGAAGCACGATCAAGGAGATCTACCTCATATATATCAAAATCTCTCTCTGTTAATTCTTTCACACGATCAAGCGACTCCATCTTACTATTCGAAAAGTTATCAACGACAACAATATCAGAACCGTGATCAAGTAACTGCACACACGTATGACTTCCAATGTAGCCAGCACCGCCTGTTACTAAAATAGCCATTCTTTCTCCCCCACTTCTTGTGATGTCACCAAAAAATTCCTTCTCATCATATCACATTCATTCCCGTAAATTCATCGCAAATAATGAAAAAATCGCTCTCTACTGAGAGCGATTCGGTTAAAGAAGAAAGCAAATTACCTAAACAAGAGCCTGGACTTCTTTCGTTTCCCTTTTTCTTCTGAATCAGCAGCTAAAAGACCTTCCTGCTTCTTCATTCCTTCTTCTTTAAAACGGCGTTTTTCTTCCTTTGACCACGATTTGTATTCTTTAATAAAGGCTTCATACTTCGGCATGATATCCTTCATCGGTCCATACTCACGGATCGTACCATGTTCAAGCCAGATTGCTTTATTACAAAACTTCTTCATCTGGCCGTTCGAGTGACTAACGAAGAAAATCGTCTTGCCTCTTTCTTTAAACTCTTCCATCTTCACAAGGCATTTATCGGCAAATGTTTTATCACCAACTGAAAGTGCCTCATCGACAATCAGAACATCCGGATCTACGCTAATTGAAATCGAAAATCCGAGACGCGACTTCATACCGCTTGAATATTTCTTAACAGGCATATCAATAAATTTACCAATATCGGCAAACTCAATAATATCAGGCTTCATTTTTTCAATTACGTCCTTTTTATAGCCCATCATAAGAAGCTTTAACTCAATATTCTCACGACCTGTTAATTCTTTATTTAATCCAGCAGAAACGGCGATTAGAGAGACATCACCTTTAACGTCAATTTCCCCGCTCGTTGGTGGAGTAATGTTGGCAACAAGATTCGAGAACGTTGATTTCCCTGATCCGTTAACCCCAATAATACCAACAACGTCGCCTTCTCCTGCTTCAAAAGTTAAGTCACGAATCGCGTAAAAATCCTCACCGTAACCTCCAGGAAGAAGGATGTCCTTCAGCTTATCGGAGTTCTGCCTGTGCATTTTATATTTTTTCGTAATCCCATTTAATTTAACTGAATAGCTCATAAACGACAGTCCTTATTAAATATAGTCTACGAAATGACTCTTGAACTTCATATGCAGGTAGGAACCAATCATCAATAACAGCACAACAACCACCCAATAATAAAGTGTGTATTGAAGCGTCTGATGAACCCAGCCCATGCCGAGAAGTGCATCTCTGTAGCCTTCCACTATATAGTATAGCGGATTAAGTTTCATCCCAACCTGGATAAATCCAGGTAAATCATCAATTGTCCAAAGAATCGGTGTTAAATAAAGAAACATTCGTATAAATGACTGAAGCATTTTGTGTACATCTCTTACAATTGTCGATAATGTTGACGTAATAAGAGAGATCGCAAAGATTAAAATAATTAATGAAAACATGTAATAAGGCAATTGAATTAAGTGCCACGATAAACCCTGACCGGTTAATAACACGGCTGCAAAATAAATACCGAGAAGAATCAAGTGCTGGTAAAAGACCGACATGATCACAAAACTCGGAATAGTACTCATAGGGAAGTTCATCTTCGATACCATCGAAATCCTGGTATAAATCGATTTTGACCCTTGAATAACAGCTGGATTAAAGAAGAACCAAACTACAAGACCAGCAGACATCCATAGCACAAAGGGGACACCGTCGACAGGATTACCATTACGGATCCCAAATCCAAATACAAACCAGTAAATACTCATTTGAAACAGAGGATTCAGAATTTCCCAGACCATACCAAGATAGTTGTTGCTATTTGTACTTTTCACTTGATAAACCGAAAGTCGATTTATTAAGTAAAAGTTACTTACTTGTTCTTTTAAAACTGCAATCATCGAATTCATGCTTATTTTGCCTCACTAACAAAAATTTGGTCAACAACCTTTTTGGTAGCAGATCCTCCTTCGAGGTAACAATACGTCTGATAGAAATCGTTATACTTCTCCTCGAATGCGCCAAAACCCTCATTTTCAAACGTTTGAATGGCCTTCAACACTTCTGCGGTTGTTGTCACTACAGGACCGGGTGCTTCAACTTCTAAATCAAAGTAGAAGCCACGCAATTTGTCTCGATATGAAGCGAGATCGTAGGTGAAGAAAATGATCGGTCTCCTTAAATTCGCATAATCGAAAAAGACAGAAGAATAATCCGTAATCAAAACGTCGGACATCAAGTAAAGATCGTTTACGTCGACACCTACAGATAAATCATAGACAAATCCCTCATATGGAGAAAGGTCAAATTGCTCAGCAATCAAGTAGTGCATCCTTAACACAATAACATAATCATCGCCGATTTCGCGTCTTAACATATCTAAATCTAATTTTAGCTCATGTTTGTATTTGCCCGGCTGATAGAACTCATCATCTCGCCAAGTCGGTGCATAAAGCACCACTTTTTTATGCGTTGGAATGCTGTACTCCGCTTTTAATGCGACAATTCCGTTTTCATCATTTTCAAGATGCAGGCGATCATTACGGGGATAACCCGATTCAATCATGTTTTTCTTAAAACCAAATGCTCGCTCAAAAATTTCTGTTGAGTAACGGTTAGGTGAAATAAGATAATCCCACTTCGCAGCTTCCTTATAGAAATTATCTTTATAAGAAAGCGTATTTGTCCCAGGCATGTGGACCTCGTCCATATCTCCAGCAAGCTTCTTAAGCGGCGTTCCATGCCACGTTTGCACGTAAACGGTGTGCGATGGCTTTGGAATCCAAAGGGACATTCGACTATTCGTTACCCAATAACGAGCACGAGCCATCAGGTAAAACCACTTTAGTGAAAAACGCCTTACAGTAGGTATACCCTTTTTGCGGAATAAATCAGCATGTGACTCTTCAACGCTCCAAATCATTTCAAGGTTATAATTGTGCTCGACAAGATATTCGTAGATTGCTCTTGGATTACAGCTATACTGTTTTCCAGAAAAGCTTTCGAATATCACGAGTCGCTTATTTGCAGGAAACCGACCTAATGCCACGAAAAGAAGTCGACTAAATGCCTTCATCAATGGATATATTTTCATCATCTTTAATAGCTTTTTCATGAAATGGACACCTTACTCCCGACAAATAGTAGATTCATTTGAAATGCCCTCTCGCTTTAAAAAACAGGATAGTGCCATTTCGCCTTTATCAGCGGCAGTACCCTGTTTCTTAAATGTGCATCTACACTTCAGCTTTTTCGGGTTCAAACACCCTGTTAATCACTTTCTTAGCTGCATGCCCATCATCAAGATGGCAATATTTATCGTAAAATGCATTAAATTTACTTTCGTACTCGATCTCAATTCTTTCAAGATTTTCAATGGCATCAAGAACGCCCTCTGATGTTTTCAACAATGGGCCAGGTGCTTCATTTTCAAAATCCATATAAAATCCGCGCAGTGAATCGCGATATTTTTCGATGTCATAAGTGAAGAAAAGAATCGGACGACGCAGGTTCGCGTAATCAAAGAATACGGATGAATAATCGGTAATCAACACATCTGATAGCAAATAAAGCTCCGCAATATCGCCATAGTCAGAAAGGTTGTAAACAAAATCACTCATACCCGTTGTATCGATGTGCTCAGCAACTAAATAGTGCATTCGGAGAGCAATCACATACTGATCTCCTAAGCGCTCCTGCATTTTCTTCAGATCTAACTTTAAGTCAAATTTATACTGACCTTTCCCATGAAACTCATCGTCACGCCACGTTGGTGCATAGAGGATGACCTTCTTATCTGTCGGGATATCGAGCTTCGCCTTAATTTCCTGCTGTCGTTTTTTCTTTTCTTCTTCTGGAAGGTAAAGAATATCATTTCTCGGATAACCAACATCAAGCATTTCTTTTCCAAACTTGAACGCTCTTCTAAAGATCTGCGTAGAATAATCATTCGGTGAAACAAGATAGTCCCATTTTTGGGCTTCGTTATAAAAATTTCGCTTGTATTTTTCTGTTGTTGTACCAGGCATACGGACTTCCTTCATATCAGCCGCAAGCTTCTTAAGTGGAGTACCGTGCCACGTTTGCAAGTACACCGTCTCAGGGCGTTTAATAGCAAAATTCGGCATTCTGGCGTTCGATACCCAGTATTTTGCCGTTGCCAGATGATAATAATATGCTGGACTTAATCGACGCACCTGTTTCGGATTTCCAGGTATATCCTTTTTCTGCTTATCATAAACCCATAAATAGTCGTATTTCTGGTTGCTTTTCAACAGCTCTTCATAAATGTAGCGAGGACTATCAGAGTAGCCTTTGCCGCCAAAGCTTTCAAGCAACACTTTTCGCTCTTTCATTGGCATTTTCACAAGGACAGTTCGGTAGAGCTGACGCATGAGTAAGTGCTTTTTCCTTAACGCTCTTCGCCACTGTCTTAAGCGAACGCGAAACTTCATTGACTTCAGAACGGCTTCCTTCTTACCTTTCTGGAGGAGGCGATGTTCTCTTCGTTCAACTAAATTTCTTCGCTTGATTCTTCCTGGGGCCACGAGGGCAAGACAGTTTTTTAAAGCAGTAAAATGATCAAATAAAACAGATGGTTCTTTCGTGGCTTTATTTGTAATACTTTTTGAGTAATAGTTTAACAAAAGCAAGTCCAAATAACGACTAATGCTTTTCGTTTCGCCATATGATAGCTTCATCTTGTGATAAATATAAAATAAGTCAGGTAGCTTCTCCTCAACCGAGTGCAACATTAAAGTTGGATGGTCAATTGGATCGTAACATTCCCCTTTTAAATAAGTCGGAACTCCTGAAATCATCGGAATCTCTTCCGAATGCACAATCGCAGGTATGGAAAATGATAAATCCGCGTAAAACGTTGCTTCTTCATCAAAACGAAGCTGATGATACTCAATAAAGTCTTTGCGAATTAGAAAGTTCGTCGCACTTCTACGGCGGAGAGCTTTAATCTTTCTACCGCCTCTTAATCTCCGTAAGTGGTAGGAATCTTCTCCAATTTCTGTAGGAATGTCAATTTTACCAGCTTTAAAAATAGACGCACCAATTAGATGGTCTTCTCCAACATTGCTTAGAAGAAGCTCCAGTGTATATGGGGCCAGGTAATCGTCACCGTCCATAAAATAGATGAACTCATTTGAAGCATGGTCAATTCCCATATTGCGCGCTTTTGAGACACCAACATTTGTGTCTAAATGATAGCAGCTTAGTCTTGGGTCATGATAATGCTCGATGATTTCTTTACTACGATCAGTTGAAGCGTCATTGATCAGGATAATCTCAAAATCCTGATAAGACTGCTGAAGCAAAGAATCAAGGCATTTTTGAATATAATCTTGTTTATTATAAACGGTTACTATTACACTAATTTGTCCCATCACAATCCCTAGCACCCCAACTATTTATTCTCAAATTCTATGACTGCTTAGCCGTTAGATACAAGCAACTCTTTCTTGATTTTCGTTGTTGAAATTCCTGCCGTACGTGGAAGATAAACAACTTCACAATGATCTTTCAAGAAGTCAAATTTGCCTTCCCAATCATCGCCCATTACGAAAATATCAACATCGTTATTTTTAACATCGTCTACTTTTTGTTCCCAATGTTCTTCAGGAATAACTTCGTCTACGTAACGAATCGCTTCTAAAATGACTTTACGATTTTCGTAGCTGTGATACGCCTTTTTATTTTTGAGTTCGTTAAATTCATCAGTTGAAATGGCTACAATTAGATAGTCGCCAAGATCCTTTGCTCTCTTTAATAAATTAATATGTCCCCAATGCAATAAATCAAACGTACCGTAAGTCAAAACCTTCTTCATTTCGACCCCTCCAGTTATTAGTGTTTAATAGTTTTTTAACGAGACACGAATTAACATACAATTTACAATTTTTAATAATACTTAACATCACGCGCGCTTCATTTGTTTTATAATAGATTTGTACCCAAGTCTATCCTTTATCAAATGAGCGTGATGTAATTATGACGCGCAGGCCTGTCTTTATCACAAGCATGGCGAGGAAAAAGGATATATAGTAAAGTAGAAACTCTGCGCCTGTTACCTGTTCAATCAAAACAATGAACACAGCTGTAACATAAAAGCCAGGTAGGCCAAGCAGAACAGCTACAATATCAAAAAACAGTGAACCATCGCGGATCGAATTCACAGGATCCTGAGTGGTCGATTGCGACATCGTTAACTTCGTTAGCTGGTAGGCAATTGGAACGAGTAATGCCATGATAATCGCTACAATCGTCACATAGATCATTGTCATTTCGAGTAGATTTACTTCAAGCATCCCAGCTTGTCTTAAGACAGTTAAAATCATCGATAAAAAGACCGGCAATGCTGCAGCTTGTATAATAATGTCAATATAATACCCTTTTGATGACGTTTGTTTCGTAATTCTAGCAACTTCACCATCAACGCAATCAAAGAGATAGCCAATATTATAAAATAGCGCGGCAAAAACAATCGATAATGGAGTAGCAATCATTAGTGATAAGCCTGAGATAATCATAAAGAATGCACTCATCCAGCTTACCGTATTTGGTTTTATACTCATTTTAATAAACAAAATGGTAATATAAATCGAAATTCGCCGCAGTACATACCATGACCATAAATCTTCTTTATAACTTAAAGTTTGAGACTGCTTTCGATAAGAAAGAATCGTCTCGTTATCAAGAAATGTGGTCGGTAGTAATTCTTGCCCATTTTTCATGACCGGTCTTCACCTTCCAGTATTGTTTGCTAAAGTATCCGCCTACTAGTCCGAGGCCCCTCGAAAAGTGGAGCAGAAAGAACTGCATCACCGTAGGAAAATATGCGCGGAAACCATGTTGTTTGATAACGCCTAGTGAAGAAACACCGATCATCATCAGGTAAATTGCAACTAATGAGAGTAACCCGATTAAAAAAGCATCATTAAAGAGTGCTCCAATTCCAAGACCTGTTCCCGTAAGAAATGCCATCAAGGGAGCAAGCTGTCGAAATCTCATTACACCTTTTGTACTTCTAGAAGCAATAATACCCCATTTACCATCTGCGTAAGACTTTTGAACAAATGTCTTTACACTATCTCTAGCAAAATAAGTGGAAGCAATATCACTAGACAAATAAAACTTTCCGCCTCGATTTCTAACCCTCGCATGAAATTCTATATCTTCACTTCTTCTTAAGTTTTCGTTGAACAATCCGGCTTTTTGGAATACTTCACGCTTGTAAGCACCATACGGAACTGTGTCTACAAGTCCTTCCCATTTACTGGAGCTTTTTGTAATGCGGAACATTGAGTTCCCGACTCCCATTGGATGTGAGTAAACATACGCATTAATTGTTCCCCAAAATCCTTTTCCTTCCGTTCGAATAACGCCTCCGACGCAGTCCATATTTGGCTTGCGTTGAATTAAGTCATAGTAACCTTTAAGGAAATCTTTAGGGATCATCGTATGACCGTCTACCCTTAAAATGTACTTTCCTTTTGCATTTTGGATAGCAAGATTCCATCCTGTAGGTAAGGTTTCTTTCGGATTTTCAAATAGTCGAATTCTTCCCGGATTCTTAAGACTAACATCTTCTATAATATCTTTCGTTCGATCGGACGACATTCCATCAACGATTAGAATTTCATATGAATGCTGAGGAAACTCCTGTTGCAAGACACCTTCTAGCAACTTTCGTATATACCTCTCTTCATTCTTCACGACGAGAAGCACGGAAAAGAACAATTCTTTCATTTCTTTTCATCCCTTCACAACTTCGCCTTATCTCTTTTTTCTCTCTATGAGACTATTTTTTCAATAAATCTTTTCAATCTAATACTTAAGTATACATGAATTCGATTGAATAATCATTGTAAAAATAAGGGAAAAGCAGTTTATTTTCTTTCAATTGTGTGAACAATCTCTGCTAGATTCTTCATGTTCTCACGTCAAAAAAGCTAAGACTGACTGATCGTGGATTAATGAGAAAACTAGGTTCATTACGTTAAAACAATGCTGTCGCTATAACTTCATCGCAACATATGACACCCTTCGTCACATCCCGGTAAATTGTGGCCCTTAATTCGCTTGTAATAAATGCCTGTTTAGTGAATACGATCGAGCTTATAGACAAACATAAAGCCAACGCATACTTTTAAACCAAAATGGGAATAGGGTCATTTAGAATAATAAGTTCAATCGTTTAGACAGACTACACATCAAAACAATTGAGCTTACTTCTTTAATCAACCTCATTTAATAATTTACGAACATGCAGTTATCCTTCATTACCCTTCTTGTATGAAATAAAACTATACACAGGCGTACTAGCGAAATTTTCGCATAAACGGGATTTAGTGTGTTTCATCTTAACATTTCAGGATTGAGAAGGATACCGACTATTGTTGTCGAAAATTCTGTAATAGAGGCATTCACGATAAACAAAATGTATCTGAAGCCTCTAAGCACGTCGTACTACGTGCATTCTGCTAGGTTGTGAAAAAGCAGGAAAAAAGTCGGGAAATATGTTAATATTAGTAAGCACTTATATCGATTTTGAAATCAATTAGTTACTGGGAGGATTCAACATGAGAGTAAGGAAGGCTATTATACCTGCCGCTGGTCTTGGAACAAGGTTCTTACCGGCAACTAAGGCACAGCCAAAGGAAATGCTACCAATCGTGGACAAGCCAACGATTCAATATATTGTAGAAGAGGCTGTTGCCGCTGGAATTGAAGATATTATTATCGTTAGCGGTCGCGGAAAGCGCGCAATTGAAGACCATTTTGACAAATCTTATGAGCTTGAAGAAACGCTTATCAAGAAGCAAAAAGAAGCGATGTTAAAAGAAGTTCAGCAAATATCTAATTTAGCTAACATTCACTATATCCGTCAAAAAGAACCAAAAGGCCTTGGACATGCGATTAACTGCGCAAGTCGTTTTATTGGTAATGAGCCTTTCGCAGTTCTCCTTGGAGACGACATTGTCAAATCAGAGCAGCCGTGTATTGGTCAGCTCATGGATAGCTACAACCGTTACCGTACTTCTATTGTAGGTGTTCAACAAGTTGCGGACGAAGCCGTTTCAAAATACGGGATTATCGCTCCAAAAGGAGAACAAATCGACAATGGTATTATTCCCATTAAATCTCTTGTTGAGAAACCTTCCCTTGAAGAAGCACCGTCTAACTATGCGATTTTAGGACGTTACATTCTAACTCCTGAAATATTCTCCATTCTTGAAAACCTGCCTAAAGGCGCTGGTGGAGAAATTCAGCTGACAGATGCGATTAAAGTATTGAATGAACAGCAAGCCGTTTTTGCTCATGAATTCGAAGGCCAACGTTACGATGTTGGTGATAAATTTGGTTTCATTAAAGCAACCGTCGATTTTGCTCTAACACGCCCAGATCTTCAAAAAGATGTGATGAACTACCTGAAACAAGTGGTTGATCAAGAATTAACGACCAAAAAATAAAGAAGTCTTCTTGAGCCCTTGAAGCTCTGATTCAATAAAAGCCGCGATTTTCTCCAAAAGAGAATCGCGGCTTTTCTTATTTCATTTTCGCTAACTGCTTTTCGGAGAAGTCGCCAGCGATTGGAAGCTTATATTGATTCCCCTGATAGGCTTTTACCATTAAAACAATCCAAACAATTAAGCTAAGAGGAGGTAAAATCAGAACAGAAACGATTGTACCAATAACAGGAACAACATTTAACACAAGACTTATAACGAAGAAAGCTCCGAACACAACAATGGATTGCATAGCGTGAAACCGAACGAACTTGTTTTCTTTTTCGATTAATAAAAATATAATTCCAGTGACAAACCCTAACACATAGGTCAACAGTCCTGCGACGTTTTCCTCCAATCCGCTTGAAGTCTTTCGTGGGGTTGGCGTCATTTTTTCTGGATTATTCCCTGCCTCCACAGCGATCCCTCCCTCAATTTGTAAATTCAGAATATTGTATTAATTAATTTTATCAAAAGCAGGAATTTGGGGGTAGTATACGAAAGTATACTACTTAGACAAAATTCGAGTAATCTTTTATAGCGGAGTGTGATACGGATGGTCCTTCCAGATAACCCCAATCATGATCAAAGTCAGATGAAGGCTTTTCCATTTAATATTACGAGAGAAAAAGAATTAGCTAGCTTCTCTCGCTTACTAGACCATAGTGGAAGTGGTATTCTTTCAGTCTATGGCCAACCAGGAACCGGGAAAAGCGAATTAATGACTCACTATCAAAAAGAAGCCACGGATCGAGGCGTCGTTTTTTATCTTGTTAATGCACAATATTCAAAAGCCGAGCCATCTGCTTTTCTTCAACTATTGCTTGACCAGATGAGCGCCTCTAACGTATACATTTCACCACTTGAAGCCATTCATATGCACATCCAACATCTAGAAAAACAAGGAATTCGCTTTGTCATTGCGATTGATTCCTACGAACGATTTGAAAAGTTAGATGAATGGTTTAGACAGTCCTTTCTTCCTTCGCTACCCTCTTCCAGCATTCTCATTTTCTGCGGTCGTAAGCAGCTTAATGCGTCCTGGAGAGCGTCAATCTGGTATCCCTTTATCACATCGATCGAGTTAAAAGGGTTTAGTATGGGCCAATTCGATTCGGTGTTCCAAACATTGGATCCGGAGCTCGTACAGCTAGCCTGGAAATTTTCAAGCGGTAATCCTTATGCCTTATCGCTCTGCGTGCAGAAATTAAATGAAACACAAGAGTGGAATGAAAGAGATGAACAGAAAATTTATCGAACCGTTGTAAAGGAATGGCTTAGTGAACTTGAAGATGATCACCTCCTTCCTTACATAGAGGTGGCATCAATCGGTCGCTACATTCAGCAGGAAAAACTTGAGGTAATGCTTGATCAATCGATATCACGAAAAGATTTTGAAGCGCTCATCTCTCTTTCTTTTTTTGAAGAAACGGAAGCCGGCTGGCAGTTAAATACACTTTTCCAACGCGCAATGCGAGATGACCTTAGAAGAAGGAAGCCCTTTTACTATCATCAGCTCTGGAAGCGCGCTTTGCTTTATTGTCGTTCCTTTTTCGATCATGATCGAATAGTGGATTCTACGGAAATTAGTGAGTTTTTTTACTTGCTAGGTGAACCTATGATGCGAGCCTCGTTATTTGATTATGAAACGTTATCAACGTACACGATGACTTCAGCAAATCAAGATGACTGGAGGGATATTCTTCCTTATTTAGAAGAGAATGCTCTTGTCAGCGAAGATCTGCAGACTCCGTTTGCGAATGAGCACAGTGGAGAGAAGTTTAACAAATACTTCACCTCTAAAAATAACAACCAGGAATCGGCTTTTATGACAAAAGAAATGATCGAGTCCGTCGGTATTCACCACGTGAAGTTGCTTCGACAAAGAGATGGAATCGTCAAGGGAATTGCTTTCTTGCTACCCATTCAGTCAAACACGCTTAGAAAATTGCAAAGCAGTCCTGTGACAAGAAGTTATTTTAAGAGAATCTCTCCCGCTGAAGAAAAGCGCATTCTTTCACAAGATACACCATCCGGCTGGGTCATTCGATACCTAGGCGTGAAAAACCCAAAACAGATGGAAGATCGAAAAGCACTTCTTTACCATCTTCTTCCGCTTGTGTTAACCGAAGGGATTCTCGTTGCTTCAACGCCCCTTCCTTTTTATCAAGAATTATTAGAACAGTTTCGATTTAATGAAATTCCAGAAGCGATGCATTTTGATTATGGCCCTGATCGACCTTCTAAAACTTATGAGCTTGATTTACGAAATGCTCGACTCTCTCACTATCTTGAAACGTTCGCAAATGCTCTTGGAGTTAATCTATCTGAGACGCCCGACCATCATTTCCACTTTACTGCTCGTGAGCAGGAAGTAGTTTCACTTGTGATACAAGGATATTCTAATGCCAAGCTAGCACAAACTCTTTCTTTAAGCGAAGTTACAATTAAAAAACATCTTAGCCGTATTTATGAGAAAACCGGTGTAAAAAACCGGACTCAGCTTACACGTGGGCTGCTTGAAACAAATTTCGGGCGGGGGGGTCTGGCCGGCACCGCCCCCCCGCCGCTTTAAAGAGGTGAACCAATGAAGCAAACAGAAATCTATCTTGTTCGCCATGCGCACTCGACCTATTCACCAGATGAGTACGGTCGCGGCTTATCATCCAATGGCCAACACGATCAGAAATTGCTCACGCACCAGATGGCTGAAAAGCACATCGACGTGATTCTTTCTAGTCCATATAAGCGAGCAATTCAAACAGTTGAAGGCATCGCTCTACAGCACGATAAGGACATTCAACTGATCGAAGCATTTAAAGAAAGAACGCTCGCCGGAAAGTCGGTTGAAAATTTCCAGGAAGCGATAGAAATGGTTTGGCATAATGAATCCTATGCGCATCCAGGTGGTGAATCAAACGAAGAAGCGCGTAATCGCGGCATTGTTGCACTAAAGGACGTCCTAAAAACATATGAAGGAAAAAGCGTTATCATTGGAACCCATGGAAATTTGCTGGCATTAATCTTGAGTCATTTCGATCAGAAGTACGATGTCACCTTCTGGCGTAACCTTGATATGCCTGATGTGTATTGCCTGATGTTTGAAGAAGAAACCTTGGTAAACGTACAGAGAATATGGGAGAGAGTAAACTAAAACGACGGCGAACTCGCCGTCGTTTTCTTATCGTTATTTGGTTACTCCAATAACCCTTCTTCCTTAAGCTTCTCTTCTACACTGCCTGTAATATTTCGGTTGCTCGCATTTTCCGGACCTTTTCCGTGAAAGTCGTCACTGCAGTGTGACTGTGTTAAGTAAAAAGCGTTATAAAGCAAGCGCCGATCCGCTATAGTAATGCCGCTATTCGGGAACAGATACGTGCAATTTGTCTCGATTGAGGTACGCTTATCTTTTTGATCAACGTAATAAAACTCATCTGTTACTCCCCCATATTCCATATCTTCCGTTGAGGTTAAGTACGTGCCATCCTGATCATAAGGGATCACCGTAAAGCCTTTTTCTTTTTTTAACTTAGGTGCACCTTCTACGTTATAAATAACGATCAATTTCCCTTCAAAACCTTCCGGAACGAGATGAATTGTATCGGTTGTTTCATGTTGAACCGATGCCTGTGATGAACAAGAAGCCGTCACGACGATCACTAGACTTAAAACAAGCAGCCTGAGCCAATACATTCGCTTCCCCCCTGACCATTTATACCCTTATTTCTTTTCGACGGTGACTGCCGCACTTCCTTCAATTGCAGGATTTTACAGGCGGACAGAATCACCCGCTTAAGTTTATGGCAAAAAGATTCATGGCTAGGGAGGGCCATGGCAGCATGTATAACCCCTTGCACGAGCAAAGGTACTGAAGAAATTAAAAAACCCCGCTTCTTAATCGAAGCGGGATCCCTCTTTCTTTATACAGCAATATCTTTTTCAATTGCCTTCGAATCGTTAAATTTATCATGATTAAATTTCCCAAGAATACGGGAAGTGAGCGTTCCTGATGTCATTGCACCGTTTACGTTAAGAGCCGTCCGTCCCATATCAATGAGAGGCTCCACAGAAATAAGAAGTCCTGCTAAGTAAACTGGTAAGTTCATTGAAGAAAGGACGATCAATGCTGCAAAAGTAGCTCCACCGCCAACACCAGCGACCCCAAATGAACTAATGCCTACGATTAGCACAAGCTGAATTAAAAATCCTGGGCTAAGCGGATCGATGCCAACTGTTGGCGCGATCATCACTGCGAGCATCGCAGGATAAATGCCTGCGCAACCATTTTGACCGATCGTAGCGCCAAACGAAGCTGACATATTCGCTGTTCCTTCATCAACACCAAGGCTATTTTTCTGTGCAGAAATATTCAACGGAATGGTCCCTGCGCTTGAACGTGATGTAAAAGCAAATGTAAGAACAGGTAGAACCTTTTTCAAATACGTAAGTGGATTTAATCCACCAGTTGCAATCAAAATTAAATGAATGATAAACATTACAAGTAAGGCGAGATATGATGCGAGAACGAATTTTCCAAGTTCAAGAATTCCTGCTACGTTCGTCTGAGCCACTGTTGTTGCCATTAAGCCCATGATCCCAAAAGGAGTTAAACGAAGAACAAGCGTAACGATACGCATTACGATTGCATAAACGGCATTAACACCCTTCGTGAAAACGGCCGCTTGTTCAGGATTTTTCCGTCGTACTCCCAGTGCCGCAATCCCTACGATTGCTGAGAAAATAACGACCGCAATCGTGGAAGTTGGACGAGCTCCAGTCATATCTTCAAACGGATTAGCGGGAATGAAAGCAAGAATCTTATCTGGAGTACTCATATCCTTTACGCTACCAAGCGTTTCTTCAAGATAACTTCCTCGGTCCTGCTCTGCCTGCCCCGCTTCAATTTGCTCGGCATTTAAGTCAAAGATGAGCGAACTTCCGACACCAACAATGGCCGCAACCATTGCAGTGGAGACAAGAATGCCAATGATCCAACCTGACATCTTTCCAAGCTCTGACGTCTTCTCAAGATTTGTAATCGATTGAATGATCGAGACCATAACAAGTGGAATAACGATCATCATGAGCAAGCGAACGTATCCGCTTCCTACAATGCTATACCAATCGGATGTTTGACTAACAATCTCCGAACTAGCACCAAATGCAATTTGTAAGTAAACCCCTAGCGCGACACCGAAACCTAATCCGGCAAAAACTCGCTTACTAAATGATACATGCTTCTGCTGCATCTTTATTAATACACCAATAAGAACAAGTAAAATAGCAATATTCACAATAACGATGAATGTATCCATACTGAATTCCCCCTCTTTAATATTATCTTGAGACTAAACTTTATAATCCTTATAAGTTTAGTCGGCATTAATCTAAAATACTACCATATTGTGGCACTGTCAAGTAGAACCGCCGGAACAGTGCCTGTCACTCCCCGTTATTTGTCGAATGGGTAAAAGACTGAGGAAATCTCCTTCTTAAGGATGAGATAAAAACCGAACCGGTGGCCGGTTTATTTCATTTCGTTGCGGCGTAGAATGAAAGTAACAAAAGAAACGAAGGAGGTGCTTCCGATGGAAAACATTTATGTGCTGGAACAAGAAATAATCAACCGCCGCTAACATCTAAATTATATAAGGAGGAATTTCTATGACAATCTTATTGCTTATCAAGAACGTCTTTAAAACTAACCCTCAGCAGCAGCAGCACATACGCGATCACCATAATCGACACCTTGATCTGCTCGCAAGCTCCCCTTACCATAGCTAGCCCCCTGGATGTTGAACGCAGCCAGGGGACTTTTTCTTGCATTTAGGAATTAGCTCAGCTTAACGTCAGTTGCAAAGCTTCTAATCCCAGGATCGCTTCAATGACATCACTTTTCGAAACAGGCAAAGCCGTTTGAAAGTGAATCGACTCTCCTTCTTTCGTCGCGTATTCAGCAATCACATCAGCGGCGCCTTCCATATTCGCAGATGCAACCCCAAGTAACTCTAATGAGAGCGGCAAACCAATTTGCTCATAGAAAGAAAACAACCCTCTTACTTCCGCCCACTCCCCTTCTAGTACAAGCTGTACTAAAATACCGTACGCAACTTTTTCACCATGAAGAAAAGAATGTGCTTCTGTAACATGCGTTAGCCCATTATGAATTGAATGCGCTCCAGCAATTCGTCCATAGCGATCACCAAGACCCCCTACCATTCCTCCTGATAAAAGATTCGTTTCAATGACGCGGATAAACGCATCGCTCAGATAACCCTTTTGCTGATCTTTAACCGCTTGATCACCATCCTTCACAAGCACATCGCGGCAGCTTTTAGCAACCTCGTATGCTAATTGTACAGACACAGGCGTAGAAGGTAGTCCTTCAATTAATGCTCTCGCTTCGTACCATTTGGCAAGCGTATCACCAATCCCCGCTCGTAAATAAGCGATTGGCGACTGTAAAAGAATTTCGGGCTCTACAAGAACAAGATATGTACTTCTTGGAAAAATAGTATACGTAATAAATTCGCCTTCATCTGAATATTTCACGCTAAGGGGCGTGGTCGCTGCACAAGTAGAAGCAAGCGTGGGCACAAGTGCTACATCTTTATTCATTTCGTGACCAACGGCTTTGGCAACATCGAGAACTTTTCCACCCCCGACACCTAAAATCAAATCAGCCTCATGGATGCTTGCTAATTCAGCTTGTCTTGCAATTTCTGATTCAGAACATTCCCCATTGTACGTAGAGTACGCTGTATGAAAATCAGACAAATCCGGGAAGTGTTCTTGAGCCGCCTCCCAAGAGCGATGCCCTGAAAGAATAAATACCTTCTCAAACCGTCCTTCTTGAAGAAGACGAGGTAATTCTTGAAGCACGCCAGATCGACATTCATAGTGCCCAGGCGTTGCTCTCACTTGTATCGATTCCAATTTTCATTCCTCCTAAGCTTGCTGAATCCATTCTTTGTTTAGTTCTTTTAATGAAGAAACTCCTGCTAACGATAAAGAGATAAAGAGATCTTCCTTGAGCTGCTTTAACACACGTTGCACTCCAACTTCTCCATCTGCAGCAAGTCCATAAAGGTAGGGGCGACCAACAAAAACAGCGTCAGCTCCAAGTGCAAGTGCCTTAACGATGTCAGCTCCACGTCTAATCCCACTATCAAATAAAATGGTTAGCTCATCACCAATTTCCTTTTTAATAGAAGAAAGAGCATCAAGAGAGGCAATACAGCCATCTAGCTGACGTCCTCCGTGATTGGATACGACAATCCCTTCGATGCCAAAATCTGCAGCAGCCCGCGCATCCTCCGCACTCAATATTCCTTTTAAATAGATGGGAAGCGACGTAATGCTTTTCAAATACGCAATGTCCTCCCAACAGAGAGAAGGTTTATAGAAAACCTTTTTCATTTCATCTAAAAAGGAAGCATTCTCCGACCGACTCACTCGTTCGTCGAACACGGGATCAGCTTCATAGTTTGCAATTCCCTTACCAAGAAGAAAAGGAGAATACCGATTGGTGCGATCGCGCTCACGATAGCCAAGCATCGCCGTATCCACAGTGATTACAATTGCAGCATATCCTGCCGTCTCGGCCCTCTCTACCAAACTTTTAGCAATAACAGGATCATTCGGATAGTATAGTTGAAACCATCTAACGCCATGAGTTTCAGATGCAATCTCTTCCATTGAATAAGAAGACACGGTGCTTGATACAAACGGGAGATTTTCTTTCGCGGCAGCCCGAGCTGTCGCAAGCTCGCCCTCTTCATGAACAATCCCCTGCATCCCGATAGGCGAAAGTAGTATCGGTGCCGCAATTTCAGTTCCATTCACCTTCACTTGCGTTGAAAGATGCGAGACATCTGTTAGAAAGCGAGGAACGATCTTCCACTGTTCAAACGCCTGTCGATTCGCCCGAAGCGTTTCCTCAGCCCCAGCGCCACTTTGCACATAATCAAAAACGTCATTAGGTAATTTTCGTTGCGCCAATTTTTCCAGTTGCTCATACTGAACAGGAAAAGTTGTATCTACGACCACGTTGGGGGGGGGGGGGGGGGGGGGGTGTGGGGGGGGGGGGGGGGGGGGGGGGGGGGGGGGGGGGGGGGGGGG
>NZ_JAQQWV010000001.1:0-485721 GCF_028610665.1 Guptibacillus sedimenti | reverse complement strand
AACTGTAAATTTTTTATCTCCGACCCCGTTCCCCCCCCCCTCCAACTTAATCTTTTTTCAAACGAGCTGAAAGAATATTCCCAAACGACTGTAGTCCCTGAACAAGGACAATAAGCAGAAAGACCGTCACGTACATCACATCAACTTCATACCGCAAATGCCCATAGCGGTAAGCAAGGTCTCCAAGCCCACCTGCGCCAACAAGTCCAGCCATAGCCGTTGCCCCAATGAGTCCGATCGTAGCAATCGTTAACCCAAGCACAATCGAGGATCGCGATTCTCTGACTAGAACGTGCCAAATAATGTGTCTCGTTTTGACCCCCATCGCTTCATACGCTTCAACAACTCCGCGATCTACTTCAAGTAAAGCGGATTCCATCAGCCTCGCAATGTACGGAGCTGTAAAAACAACGAGCGGCACAATCACGCCTTTCACGCCGATTGTTGTGCCTGCAATCATTTTCGTAAAAGGTAAAATGAAAAAGAGTAGAATAATGAATGGAATCGACCTGATCACATTAATAACTGCATTTAGCAAGCGGAAAAGAACCTTGTTTTCAAGTGCTTTTTCAGGTCGTGTTAAAACGAGTAACACACCTAGCGGAAGCCCTATTAATACCGAGATCAGGAGGGAAATGCCAACCATCTGAAACGTTTCTATAATGGCACTCCAAATATCTGCTCCCCAAAGATCGAGGAATTCCGAAATCTTAGCTGACATGTGCCTCCACCTCCTGAACATATCCTTCGACGACAACGCCGTTTTCTTCTAAAAAGGCGACAGCTCTATCCGTTTCATCTGTATTACCTTCCAAATGAACGACAAGTCTCCCAAACGGCTGATCCTTTAGCTGCGTAATATTCCCCGCTAATATCGACGGATACACGTCGAACTTTTTACTAACATGCGCAAGAGCCGGACTTCCGGAACGCTCGCCTATAAAGGAAAGGTTCACGATCTGACCACTTTCTTTCAAACGCGTAACGAGCGACTCTGGAAGCTCATCTTGGAAGAGCGACTGTACAAACCGTTTTGCCGTGGATGTCTCGGGTTGACTAAAGATATCAACAACTCTGCCTTGTTCAATCACTTTTCCATTCTCCATTACAGCGACTTCATGACATATCTTCTGAACAACATGCATTTCGTGAGTAATGAGTAAAATCGTAATGCCAAAATCACGATTAATTTGTTCCAATAGCGCCAAAATGGACTCGGTCGTATCAGGGTCAAGCGCACTTGTCGCCTCGTCACATAAAAGCACCTCAGGTTCATGAGCAAGCGCACGCGCAATCGCAACTCGCTGCTTCTGTCCTCCAGAGAGCTGAGAAGGATAAGCATCGCGCTTATCCGATAACCCAACGATCTCTAAGTATTTATCCACCCGATTTTCAATTTCTTTTTTGGGTACGCCCGTTAGCTTAAGTGGAATCGCAATGTTCTGGTGTACAGTTCCCGTTTTCAACAAATTAAAGGATTGAAAGATCATGCCAATTCGCTGTCTTGTTTTTTGAAGCTTATTAGTTGATAAGGAAGTGAGCTCGACATCATTGATAAACACTTTTCCATTTGTCGGTCTCTCCAAAAGGTTCACCATGCGGACAAGCGTACTTTTGCCAGCGCCACTGTAGCCAATGACACCATAGATGCTCCCTTTTTCAACCTGCAGAGAAACATCATCTACAGCTTTTGTTACCGTCTCGCCACTTTGATACGTTTTCGTTATGTTCTCTAATCGAATCATCTCGCCCACTCCTCTTCCAAATTACCAGGATGCCACTACAGATCCGTTAAATTCATCCTGGATAAACTGTTTCACTTCATCTGACTGATAATAGTCCACTAGCTTCTGAATACGCTCATCATCTTTATTTTCTGTTTTTGTCGCGATGACGTTCACCCAAGGGGAATCTTCTGGCTCCATTTCAAGAGAATCTTCTTTCGGGACACGCCCACTTTCCATCGCGAAGTTTGTGTTAATTGCCGCGATCGCAAGCTCACCTAGCTGTCTCGGAATCTGTGAAGCTTCTAATGGAACAAACTCGAGATTGTAAGGGTTTTTCTCAATATCTTTAATCGTCGCTTTTACACCAACGCCATCTTTTAACTCAATAATGCCAGCTTCTTCAAACAACATTAACGCCCTGGGCTCACCTGTTGAGTGGTTTGGCAATCCTACTTTGTCGCCTTCCTGTAGTTCATCAAGACTTTTATATTGATCAGAATAAATACCCATTGGAAAATTAATCGTTGTCGCTACTTTTGAAAGCTCCAAGCCACGTTCTTTCACGAAGTCATTTAAATATGGTTCATGTTGAAACACGTTCGCATCAAGTTCCCCTTCATCAAGCGCCGTGTTGGGCATTACATAATCATTGAATGCCATCACTTCGATCTCAAATCCATCTTCCGCTGCCACTTCCTTCACTTTGTTCATCACATCTTCATGCGGTCCAGCTGTTACGCCAACCTTAAGTGGCTCATCTTCTCCAGAACCTCCAGATGCCTCGTTTCCTGAACAAGCTGCCAAAAAGACTAATAGTAGTGTTCCTAGTAAATAGAATGATTTCTTCATCTTTGAATCTCCTCCAGAAATATGTAGTAATGTAAAGCGTTCTAGCACTAAAACTTAAAAGCACAAAAGTTCTTTTATCTGTTAAAATCCCACCCAATAAAAAAACTCCCTCTGTAAAGGACAGAGAGAGTTGAGTGATTTCGGATAACAAATCAGCCGTGCTTGAACTCCCTCTCATCTTTCAAACGATTGCTCGTTTGCTGGAATTAGCACCTTTCTCACGAACTGAGATGGTTGCTGGGCGTCATAGGGCCAGTCCCTCTGCCACTCTTGATAAGAGTTTTCAATATTATTTAACTATTTTCAATAGTATAGTATCTTTCTCGAAAGGCGTCAAGGGCAGATCGAGAAAAAACGCGTGCTGCGAAAACGCGAGTGCCTGTCACTCCCCGGTATTTGTCGAATCCCGCCCTCCGCGTTGATCAAACCAGTTTACGAGATGCTTCAGCCTCGCCACTCTTAGCTCTGGATGCCCACTGCGAGATAAATTATGATCTGAATCTGGGAATCTCACAAACATCGTATCTTTGCCACGATGTTTTAAGGCAATATACAACTGCTCTCCCTGCTCAATAGGACAGCGGTAATCATGTTCGCTATGCAGAATAAGAAGTGGCGTCTGAATTTGATCAACATACTTCAAAGGCGAATGGTGCCACAGTTTATCAGGGTTCTCATCAAGATCACTTCCAACTTCCCACTTAGTAAAGAAATAGCCGATGTCACTTACCCCATAGAAGCTCTGCCAGTTTGAAATCGAGCGCTGTGTGACGGCTGCTTTAAAGCGATCCGTTTTTCCAACGATCCAGTTTGTCATAAATCCACCGTAGCTTCCTCCTGTTACGTAGAGTCGATCTTCATCAATAAAGGAATAACTCTTCAATGAAGCATTAACACCCGCCATCACATCCTCATAATCGCCACCACCATAGTCCCCTCGGCAGCCATTTACAAACTCTTGACCGTACCCTTGGCTTCCGCGTGGATTTGTGTATAAAACAGCATACCCCTTTGAAGCGAGAAACTGAAATTCATGCATAAACGAATTTCCATACATCATATGTGGACCGCCATGAATTTCAAGAATGAGAGGGTATCTTTGCCCATCTTTAAAGCCAGCCGGTCGCATGATCCATCCCTGAATCTCTAACCCGTCTTTACCGTTGTATGTAAAGCTCTCTGGAGACGAAAGCTCCATATGTTGAAGAACCTCCTCATTTGATTGAGAAATACGCTCCTCATTGACTCGGTCACCATGAAACGAAAGCGTATAGATATCACCAATGTTTAGAGGATCACTAACTGCAACCGCCGCTTCATTTGTCTTCGGTATGTAGTGAAAAGCGTAGAAGTGCCTGTCACCACCCGTTATTTGTCGAACTGTGCAATCGACGTTAGCGCAGTACACGCCAGTGCTTCCCTGTTCACTAGCAAGAAAATAGACTTCCGTTCCATCCTCATTCCACACTGCCCCTGGCGAAGCGCCTCCCCAGTGCATATCTGAAATCAACACATCCGAGCACTCCAAATCAACCGTATCTGTTAAACAAGTAAACTCCTTTTTCTCTACATCAACGGTCCACACCTTATTTAATGTAGCTCCCTCATGAAGAAAGAAGTGCCCGACGAAAGAGAGCTTCTCTCCATCTGGTGACCATCTCGGAGCTTCAAAGCTACCGCCCTCACTGTTCAATTGATCCGGATCGACCTTACCTTCTTCTAATCGCTGTACGAAAAGATCCGACCGCATATACGAACCATGTTCCGCATCCTCATTGCGGCTTCTCACATAAGCAATCGATTGACCATCTGGTGACCAGCTAGGACTTGAATGGTTAAACGGAGCATCCGTCAACCATTTGATCTTCTCTCCTCCTGAGGATACGTCGATGATGACAATCTGCAGGTGATGCCCATCCAGAAAACCAGCGCCTTCTGATTTATACTGCAAGTCCGTTACGACGAGAGGCTTCCGTCCCTCGACCTTCTCTTCTTCCTTTTTATCTTTACTTAAAATGAGTAAAGATGTACCATCCGGCCTCCAAACCGGTGCTGATACACCGCTCTTCAAATTGGTTAGCTTGCGCGCCTCACCACCATCCGTGGAAATTAGCCATATTTGATCTTCTCCTGATCGGTCGGAAACGAAAGCAATCGTCTTACCGTCTGGTGACCAGCGAGGAGAACGGTCCTTCTTTTCTCCTCCTAAAGCTGTCCAATCATGCTCAATCCCAGTATCTCGGTTCACTAGTACGAGGTTTGAAGTATATTCTTTTTCCTCATTTATCACTTTTTTCACATAAACGACATAGGTTCCATCAGGCGAAATCTGAGGATTACCGACAAAGGTGAAATCATATAAAAGCTCTTCCAACTGCTCGCTTTTCTCCAATTCTTTTTCAATTTCTTTCTTCAAACTTTCCACTTCCCTTCTTCTCTTATGTCTCTACTTCCATTAAATAGGTGGAATTCCTGCTTGTTACCTTTGCACGAACAGTTCAGTTACCACTTCCTTTCCAGCCCATTGTCTCTTTTTAGATCATGTTGCGTCTTCAAATCTCAAAAAACAGAACGTATATTCCCGTTTTACCTTTTTATCTCTGAACATCCGCTCACTTTCATACCAAAAGCACATCGTTTTCAGGTGATATATCTCAAAACGGTATTTGAATGATCTCATTATGAGATATATAATGGAATTAACAAATTGAAAGCGGTTACCAAAATCAGAAAGCCGCTTAAAATACTAGGGAGGATTTACAATGAGCCAGCAAGCACGAAACCAATTTATTGATCTTTTGTGCGACAAAACGACGATGAATAGAGAAGAAGTTCTCAAAATGTCTGATGCAGAAGTAGAATATTTTCACTGGCTCTACTTTGATGAATCACCAGCGGACTTAATGATGTAAATAGACGTTCACAGCCCCTGCAGGGAATTCCCTGCAGGGGCTGTTTTGGTATGGTGATTTGTTTCTGAATTTAGTTTTAAATTATTGTTGTTTATTATTAAAGTTTGCTTCATCTTTATCCTATAGTTTTATTGGTTGACCTACTATTGCCCATTAGTGAGAGTTATGATATTAATTTCTGGCGGATTATTAAACCTGAAATTCAAAAAAGAAATAGCGTCACTACTTCCAAGTCCTGCACTGACATATTGTTTTATCCCTTTATATTCCCACAATCCTTTTACTCTGTCCTGTGGAGGCAGGAAACCTCCCCTATCATACCAGGGTTCTGGTATAAAAAGAGCTCCTAAAAAGGGTATACGAATTTGACCACCGTGATAATGACCAGCAAGGATTACATCATAATCTCTTAACTCGTAGCGTCCACTATTTTGAATCGCCTCGATTCTTGCATCAGCCACCGGATAATGATTTAGAGCAACAACTATATCTGAGTCTTTTATAGAATCGAGAGTGCTCATCTCTATCAATAACTGCTCTTCATAGTCTCTATATTCAGAAAGCAAGGCATAACTAGGCATAACCCTACCTTCATAATCCTGCCTATTTGTTTCGGATGTCATTAAAGACAATTCAAAGTCTAATAAATAGATATTAGAATTCTTGTTTTTAATCATTATAATTGATTCGAGTAAGTCCACACCTCGCTTCTCCATCCCTTGAACAAATTCATTTTTCACAAGGTTTCCTTCTGCCGTTAATTTATATCTTTCAGGATCTGTATTTCCTTCAGTAAAAAAGGCATTTTCTTTATTTTGTATACCCTCAATTAATTTATAAAAGGAATCATAGTTTCTACTATCTACATCATCCAACATATCTCCAGTAAATACGATCGCATCATATTCAACTGAATTAATAGCTTTTATAAGCCTCCTCTGATTCTCTCCAAATTCTTTTTCATGAAGGTCTGTTACTTGAAGGATTGAAAATTCTTCATCATTCGTTAGACCTTCTGTTAAAATTGTATCCTCTTTTATAATAACTCGATTGTTTTCCCACACTATATAAAAGACTAAACTAATAGCGAGCAGTAACAAGATCGAAAAAATCTTCAAATGACGTTTTCTCACTGGATACCACTGACCTCTCACTTCAATGATTTTGATAAGATTGAGATTTCTCTGTTTCTTAAGTTATTTATGTATAGTTAGTATTGACTTGTTTTTCTTTAATTGCTCCCCTCTTTCCATCTATATCAAAGAGGGGGTTTTTCATAACATTAGAATAATTTTAATTAAATAACCATGTAATTAGAAAATTAATTTCCAAAACCACTATTAATATTTAAAACTAATAATTAGACCTTAACTGTTAACTATCGTGTAAACAACTAGCATTTGATTGACCTTCGTGATTTTCTTGTCTTCCCTCCGATGCATCAAAACAGTCAGGATTAGCATTTCCAGGTCCATTCATTGTCATTCGAACATCCAATACTTCTAATGATGGTGTAGTCCAAGCTTTCTTCATTTGCTCACCCCCTTTCACTAAAATGATTTAAGAAATCTGTAAACAATTAAACTACGGGTCAATAGTTTAAATTCATTAGTAAAAATTAAATCTGGACGAGGCTCCTTTTCTACTAAACTAAAAGCTTGTTTAATAGCAGGTACATTGAACAGGTGCTCGACATTTTTATCATTTATTACTTGTTGAATTTCTTGCAAGAATTTTTCCCAAGTAGGTATCATTCGATGAATTGTATCCGCTGCTTGTAGCCCTCGAATTTTATGATTTAATCTAACTTGATCTGGAAGCATCTTTTTAGTGGCATTTCTTATGAATGACCTCTCCATACCTCCCTCAGCATATTTCTCTACAGGTAAGGACAGGCAATAATTAATCACTCTTAAATCATTGGTGGGGTCACGATCCCAGACAGAATATCGTAAAGAGAGTTTAGTTGTAGCAACTCCGCTTTTATTCCACCTATATAATTGGCGGTAATATTCTTTTCTATATTGACTTAAGTCACCTACGCCTTCTCCTGAAATATCCATTCCGTAATCCTTTATTTTTTGATAAACATTCGTTTTGGCAGCAAAGGAAGGGTTGATTAAAGACTTTGTTTGATCAAAGACATCATTTTTTGAGATTCTATTTACTATTGAAGGAAAGGCTTTTCTAGTAATAGCAGGTACTAAGTTTGATTTTCCAGTGTTGAAATTTTTAGTATAAAGATCTAACTCATGAAAAAGCTTTAACCATTTTAACTTTCTTAATAGACTTGCATAATACTCCATATTTAAGCCCCAAGATCCCCATGATATGGAGTGATTGCCCCTCGCTCCATTTAAGAGTACCTTTACTCCATTTTGATTCGCTTCTTTAGTTATTCCTTCTAACCAATAACTATTTTCAAAGAATTTATAGGGCATTTCCATTAATTCAAGGAAATTATCTACTTCGATCAAAGGATTTATACCTTCAAAACTTAAGTATGAATCGTTTACATTCCCAACATGTTTAACAGTCTCTTTAATAAATTCACTTTCATTAGGTGCATAATATTTGGGTGTCCAGTCCTCAAAATTTCTTTCAGGAATATAGCTGAAGGTATGAAGCTTTTTAGATTTATTTTTTAATTCACTTGCTGCAAAACTAACGACTGTACCAGAATCTAGTCCCCCACTTAAGTGAGCCCCCACTTCTCCGTAAGTTCTAATTCTTGCTTTTACAGCTTGTTGAAAAACTTCTTGGAAATATTGTTCATATTCTTCTTCAGACTTAAATTCCATCTTCTCTTGAGATAAAACAGTAGTGTATTTTTTTAAACTAACTCGTTTTTTAGATATCGTGATAGAGTGTGAAGGTGGAATTTGATGAACTGATTTGTAAACTGTAGTACTCATGTCTACTGATTCCACCAAGTTAGGAATAGCTAAAAATTCAGCTAGCCATTCTTCGTTCAATTCTTTTTGTACATAAGGTAAAGTTAATAATGGCTTTATAGTAGTTGAGAAAGCAAATTTATTTTCATTGTAAAAAAAATACAATGTCCTAGTCCCAGAAAAATCTCTTGCACCGAATATTTTTTTGTTCTTCACGTCATAAATCACAAAAGCAAAATCACCTAATAGATACTTTGGCGTTTCTTCTCTCCATCGATCATAAGCGAGTAATATCAATTGACTATCACCAATATCACTTCTTGCATGTTGGTTAATTTGTAATAGATTAAAAAGCTCATCACGATTATCAATTATCGCATCGGTAGTAATAACCAGTTGACGACTGTAGTCATAAAAAGGCACTACTTCATTTCTAGACTCGGGAGTAATCCATTGAGCCATACATCCTAGAAAAATCCCTTCATCACTCCAGGTATGTAAATCATCTGCAGGATACTGTTCAAAAGGTTGCATTATTTTATTTTCGTCTGCTGGGTTTATAGATTCCGCGTTTAAATTAAAAATTCCTGCGATGGCACTCATGATTTCCTCCTTAGAAGTCTGATTTTATATTTTTGTATTACAATCTATTTCGTTAACTTTAATTGATTTTGCAACAACTGACTAAAAACGTTTCTCTTTTCTTTTGCGAGTTGATTGAATCCTCCCTGCTGAATTACTTCTCCTTCATCCAGTACCACAACCTGATCAGCGTTTCGAATGGTTGATAGTCTGTGAGCAATAACAATAATCGTCATTTTACCTTTCAATCGATCTAACGCATTTTGAATTTTCGTCTCATTTTCAGTATCTAAAGCACTAGTAGCTTCATCCAATACGAGAATCGAAGGATTTCTAAGAATAGCACGAGCTAATACTAGACGCTGTCGTTCCCCCCCAGATAATTTAATACCTCTATCCCCTATTAAAGAGTCAAGGCCATCAGGGAGTTTACGGACAAATTCAGCTGCTGAGGAAAAGTCTAATGCATTCCAAAGGTCCTCATCCTTGGATTCTGGTGCCACGAGCATTAAATTTTCTCGTATTGATGAATTAAAAAGAAAAGGGTCCTGCGCGACGTAGCTAATTGAACGTCTGAGTGATAAAAGATGCTCGCTTTTTAAAGGGACACCGTCAATGATAACTTCTCCTTTTTCAGGTTTGTTTAGCCCCATTAACAAGTCGATCAGTGTACTTTTCCCTGCACCTGATCTTCCAACAAACGCTGTCATTTTATTTGAAGGAATAATGATATTAATCTTTTTCAAAGCGTAAGGTCCATCTTGACTATATCGAAAATAGATATCTCGACATTCCATACAATCACTAATCACCATTGGCTGAAGTGAACTTTCTTTCACGTCATATTCCCTCGATAAATCGCATTCATTCTGTAGGGCTTTCACAACTTTAAATGAAGGAAGTGTAGTGGCAATTTGCTCCATTGACCCTTGAATTCCTGCTACTCTTGGCCACAGTCTGGAAAAAATCACAACAATTAATGTGAGTTGACCAACCTGGGCCTGAAAAAGATGAATAGACATATAAATAAAGACGGCAATTAAAATGACTGAAGCAGCTTTATAATATAATTGCGACGTAGTTTTCAATTTCATATATTCGATTTGTTCATTTTGCATTTTTTGAGTTACATCGTTAAACCATGTCATACGTGATTCTTCCAGTGTATTACTTTTAATATCTTTAATCCCGTTGATTTGATCAGTAATACCAGCTACATAAGTTTTTGCAAGTTCGTAATTGCGATTACCAAGTGCAAGAGAGCGCTTAAGAAATTTGCGATTGAAATAGATTAAAACCAATCCACAAAGCAAGACAAAAGTAGTAATGACTGGTGCAAGTAAAAAAGCAAGCCCTATTTGAATTGAAGTGATGATAAGGGAGGACAAAAATTGCAGCAACGAGTTTGTACCAGAACTGGCTCGCCCTACTTCAGAGAATAAAATATTAATAAGGTCAGATTTTCTGTTTTTTATAAAAAAGGGCCAATCAGAATGGAGAACTCTTCTATAGGTTTCTTCACGTATATGTCTAAGAAATCCCTGCTGGATTGTTGTATTTCGAACAGTGATTTGACGTTGAATAATATGTTGACTAATAACCAGTATAATAAAAGATCCTAATATGATTAATAATCCCCATGAAGCCGGAATGCCTTCTAAAAATTTAAAAAATGTTAAAAACGGAATATCGTTAACATCAATATCAACAATACCCGTTATACCAATTAATGGTATTAACAAAAGAATACCCGCTCCCTCTAAAAATCCAATTAGCATCATTGCAATAAGATTAAAATAAAGTACCTTACCGGCAAATGCATGAATTTGCTTCAAGAAATAAAACACATTACCCATATTGCTGCCCCCTTTGGGGTATTAATCCTTTTAATTTTCTCCAAAACCACAATACTGGCCGAAGCGGATAATATAAAAAGCGCAGCGCATTTGGTAATTTCAATACTTCTACATCTTCTGGATAAGGAAGTAAAAGACTTATCAGGTATAATATTTTCTGGTGGTATGACATAGATGAGAACAAATACCGTTGGTGATATTTTGTAATATGTTCAGGAACAGGATTGGTGTGTAGATTTACCATGTTTTCAAAATAAAAGACTGCTTGTTGCGCAAGTTTTATTGAGTGAGCATTGAAGTTCGGAAACTGGCCTGGGATTTTAGCATTTAGAATTTGAGAAGCTAAAATCATAGTTTGTTCGCCAATCGGCGTAAAATAATAATGCCTAAATAACTTCTGCGTATTTTCCCAGTCAATAGATTCCCCCATTAGTTGCCGCACGTCTACTAACCACCTTAATCTAGACCAACCATGACGTGCCCCGTGGGACGCTAGAAACAAAAACATATCTTCTTTACTAAGTAAATAAACTGGTGACCTAGTTAAACTGCTTAATCGTTTCCTCTCCCAAAGCTCATTAAAACCAGGCTCCTTAGATGGACCAGGATTAAGCCGCCAATGAACCTCCACTTTTATTCTTTTTTCAGGATGAAAATAGGTCATATGGTGGTGGCGCCATTTCCAGTCACTTAATGTCGTTTCAAAATAATCATTTTTTTCATAACCATCTTTAGTTAACAAGTCTTCTACAAGATCCAAATCATTAATTGATATCAGAAGATCTAAATCACTTGAAGTACGTAGTGATACATCTCCATAGAGGTCATGAGCTAGGGCTGGTCCCTTTAAATATAATGATCGTACGTTCTTATTAAAGAACAACCCACTAAGCCTTTCCATCTCTCCACTTAAATGAAGCATTTGAAACGTATTTTTTTTGAACTGCTTTGACAAGCTTTCTATGACAAAAAGTGGAATAATTTTATCACTAATTCCTTTTAATTTGCTATAGACTAAAGGGTATATACGGTGATGGTTTGTTTGTTTTAGAAACATCTCCCAATCAATTTCTCTCAATAAGTTAGGATTAAAATGCAATTCAGTTCTAACATCTTCCGATTCAAGTATTTTCATGATTAACTGCAGTTCTTTCGGTATGGCATCTAACTTTAAGGTGCTAGTTTTTAACATGTATCTTCCCTTCTGTCCTATAAATTCAAATCTTTTTAGCAAACTTGGCTACTACGGTGAATCTCTCCATCCCCTCAGCCCCAGTAATATAGTAAGGTCCACTACGTAGCCATGCATGAGCGATCATTTCTCCTGACTCCTCTTTAGCAGTACCAAGATATAACGTACTTTCAATCCCTCGTTTTTCTAACATACTCATAGCTGCCATGGCTTTAACGAGGCACTGACTTTCCCACAAAGTATACTTGCTTACAAGATGAATAGCATGAGAGATCATCCTCAAAGTTTTGCGATGTAGCTCTTTTATTTCATAATCAGTCTCATCCATCTGTATTCCTAGAGTAGGTGCTACTTTTGAAAATGGAACACTTTTGGCCAACCGCGCTTTCCCTAAATAATAATAAGATTCTAGCAAAAGACTTCTTGTCTGTTTATTCAATGAGAGATATGTTTTTAGCTTTCTCATTAAGCTAATTATTCCTTTCTATTGTTTTTTCTTTTACTAATTTACTTGTAAAAGTCCTTCTTCCATTAAGTGTTCTAGAAAGGAATACACGTCTTCTTCACATGTATGTCTATCAACCTCAAAAACCTCCATTAACCTCGTAACTAAAATATTAATACGGATTGGTTCTGCTATTTGGCCCCAAATCTCGCCACCAACATACCCAAGATTGAAGTATTTCCCATTGTGAATGCTCAGCATTACCTTTTCACCATCCATATCACTAACAATGTTTCCAGGGGCCTGTGTAACGGTTTGTTGAGCAGTAAAGGTCTGGCTTTTAAGCATGCAACTTCTCTCCTTTTTTAATCGTCGATAATATTAGATCTCTAATCTCACCTGCTGTAAATTGAGAGGTAGGACGATTGATACGATAACAGGGAACTCTTCCAGAAATTTGAGATGTTATTTTAAAATGCCATTCCATTAAGCCCAATCTAGGAACAAAAAAGTTCCGATACGTGTGATTAAATAAAGTATGAATTGCTTGCAATGAACGAATAGTACTAAGCTCTACCTGATCGCATTCGCTTTTACTTAGCTCTATTATTCCCCCCAGTGGTAAAGCATCATTATAAAAATGCTTATTAACTGGAATCGCATATTTATCTTCTCTTTCAAATAAAGGATTAAACTCCCTTTTATCAATGCCGAACTTTTCCAAGCTTTTCGACCATAACTTTTGCTGCGGGTATGAGGGAATAACAATAGGAAATTGATTAGAAAGAGAAACAGGTATGACATCATCACTAAGAATCTTATAACCATTTGCGATGAATGAAGCGGCAAGTGTTGATTTCCCTGCACCTGAATCACCAACAATAGCATAAGCCTTCCCATCGATTGCTATAGCACTTCCGTGCAAAGCCAAGATCTTTCTTTGAAGGAGTATTGCTCCCATACAACTGCCAAGAATATACAATCTCATTTTATCCACATTTTCTTTTCCTAAGGGTGATACAACAACTCTTTCTCCTTCTTCAATACAAAAGATACCAGTATCTTCTATTTTAAATAAGACTCTTCCTTGTTTCACTACAAACTTCCCTTCATTACCTTCCTCCTGCCATAATTTTGTTAAGTCAGAAATCTCAATAGATACATCAGCATTAGTAGTTAACCTTACCTCTTCTAATTCCGGAAAATAAATACAACTAGTCAACTGAAGACCGAATGATTTATAGCTTTTCTGCGTTGGATATATTCCCAATAAAATCACCTCAATTACACCTAGTAAGATTTTAAAATCAGCCCTTATACTCTCAGAACGTATAAGGGCTATAAATTATTAGTGCGATGTAGTGTTTAGCTGTAGTGATCAGCATCTTCCGGATCCGGATCATTTTGCTCTGCATCCTCTAACCGTAAGCCTGGACCAGCCATAGTCATTTTTATATTCAATGATTCCAATGACGGTTTTTCCCAGTTCTTTTTCATACTTTCACCTCCCTTCAGAAATGTTTATCAATGAATCTTTTTAAAATTAGACATCGTATTATTATTTTAAATCGCTGCTCATATATTAATGTTTGTTCTGGATCTTCACCTAGTTCATTTAAGAGAATGTTTAGTGTAGGAATATGAATAAACTCTGATAGAATAGGGTGAAATACCATTTCTTTCAATTCAATTAGAAGACTATTCCACTCCGTAGACATTCGGTAAATACCATCAGCACCTTGAATCCCTCTAGAACGATAGTTTAACCTCACTTTATCTGGCAATAAACCTTTAGTAGATCTTCTAATCAGAGAGCGGTCAATTCCTTTTTGTATAAACTGCGAATTAGGTAAAGATAAGCAAAAACGAATGATTCTCAAATCATTGGTGGGGTCTCTGTTCCACAATTTGTACTTCAAAGAAAATTTTGTATAACTAGTGCCGTTTCCCCAATAAAAAAGTTTCTTAAATTGATTATTCCTAGCTACAAAAGTGTTTGGGATAGTAAGTCCTTTTATATCAACATCATTTTTTTGTAGTAATTCTTCTACATTAGTACGAATTGCAAGATTAGGATTTATTACTGATGGAAAAGGATCATCTAAGCCTTTTCTACCTCTAAAAGCTCTATTATATATAATTTCAAAAATTCGCTTCCTACCTGTTCCTGTATTTTTATAGTAACTTTGGATTTCACTATAAAGATGCACTAATTTTAGTTTTTTTAATAAATCTGCATAATAATCAAATGTAGAACCCCATGAGACAGAATAATTTCCTCTCGCACCATTCAGAAGTAAACTAACTCCAGATTTATTAGCCTCTTCATAAATCCCTGACATCCAATATGAATTCCCGAAAAATTTATAGGGCATTTCAATCGTCTCTAACCATTCGTCTATTTCTGATATTGGACTTCGATTATTAAAACTAAGATATTTATCTTGTATATTACCTACATGTTCAACAGTTGATTTAATGAAGGGTCTTTCATCTGCAACTCTACCCCTAGGGGTCCAATCGTTAAATCCATCCGCTGGTATATAACTAAAGGTATATAATGGTTTGTTTTCACTCTTAAGTCTGTTTGCGGCAAAACTTACTACTGAACCAGAATCTAACCCCCCACTCAAATGTGCTCCTACATTCCTTGTTGTTCTAACTTGTTCACTAATGGTTTTACTATATAACTCTTTAAAAGCTTCTTCGTACTCTTCATTAGATTTGAAAATGGTTTTCCTACTTAAATCTATAGCATTGAACCTAGAAAGTTCTACATTACCATTATTCACTTTAATTGTGTGAGAGGGAGGGATCTGTTGAATGCCTTTATAAACAGTTGAAGTTAAGCTAACTGTATTAAACATATCCGGTATGGCTAAAAATTCAGCAACCCATTGTTCATCTAACTTTTTATCAACAAAAGGTAACTGAAGTATTGAACTAATGGTTGTACTAAAAACAAATTTCTGATGATTTTGATGGAAGTAAAGAGTTCTGCTTCCTGAGAAATCTCTAGCTCCGAAGAGTATTTGATTTTTAGCATCCCATATAAAAAAAGCATAATCTCCTACTAATTGGCTAGTTATCTCTTCTCCCCATTTTTGATAAGCAAGTAAGATTAATCGGCTATCAGAAATTGTGCTGCGATCTTCAGCATCAATCTGGAGTTTATTGAACAATTCACTTCTATTATCGATTATCGCATCAGCTGTAATGGTTAACTGACTATTGTAATCACAATAGGGTAGTGTTTCACCTACAGATTCAGGGGTTATCCATTGGGCATGACATCCAAAGAAAAGATTATCTTGGTGAAGTAACTCGATATTATCTGAAGGGAATTTGGCAAATGCACTCATCATTAGCTTGCTATGTTCTATAGGAATGGGTTCCTTATTTAAATGATAAATACCAGCAATTGCACTCATATGATCCTCCAGTAATAAGTATGTAGTTTGACTCCCATGTTTCGTTCCTTATAAAGAACGGTTGTTTCAAAAAATAACTAGACTCAAGAATTAATAAAGTTTAGTTAAATCCAAAGCATTTAGTTCTTTATAAAGAACATTTATAAATAAAAGATATCATTACATACTTAAGTTGTCAATATGAATCGTTTTCAAAATATTTTCCATTAATACGTATTATGTACAAGCACAAAGAACAACATGACATAAGCTAATAAATAAAAGAGTAATTTAATGGAGGTATTTCGGATGGCACAAAAAATTCAAATCAAGAGCTGCTTAAAGGCAGAGCTACCTATTCTAGATATTGGTGAATTTGGACTTTGCACGGATACAAATGAACTGTTTATTGGTTCTGAAAAAGGTAACCTTAAGTTCGCACCAAACGATGCAATAGGTGTTTTATCTAGTCTAAACACTAATAGTAAAACAAATTTAGTTAATTCAATAAATGAAATAAATGCTCGTGATAATTTGGAGTTGATTAAAGCTAGTAATACTAATGGAAATATCGTAATTGATGGTCGAGAACTACGAATATTTAATGATCAGGATATTAAAAGTACAATTGAATCGAAAGCAAATACTATTCATGATCACACTATTAATTCCATCACCGATATTGATACAAATACCATTCCACCATCTGTTGGAGATTATTTAAGTTATAATGGAACTAATTGGATACCAACACAAATTTCAAATACTATTTCTTCTTCAAGTTACTTGGTTGAACTAAATCGATGGGGCATCAAAAATGATAAAACTGATTCTATTAATACAGTAAAAGGAATAAATGATGCATTTCTTTGGGCATACGAAAATAATTTTTCATATGTTAGTTTACCTAAAGGAGAATATCTAGTACCTTCTTCTAGCAGTATACAACCACAAAATAATACTTTTTACGATTTTGGTAGTTCTAAGATATATATGGAGCCAAATGATCAAGAGAGAACAGCAATTCTTAATATTGGTTCTTCAGATGCTACTAAAAAAGCACATCATATTACCATTTCAAATGCAGAATTTATTGGTGATCGCTATGCGCATGACTACTCCCCAGGAGGCACCCATGAATGGGGGCACTGTA
Source organism: Guptibacillus sedimenti (assembly GCF_028610665.1). NCBI lineage: Bacteria > Bacillati > Bacillota > Bacilli > Caryophanales > Guptibacillaceae > Guptibacillus > Guptibacillus sedimenti. The sequence continues at coordinate 468,701 of NZ_JAQQWV010000001.1, read as the reverse complement.
TAGCGCTGAAAGGACATTGTAAATTTATCACAATATTTAATTGCATTATGAAGGATGCTACTGGTGATGGGTTTATAGCGGAAGGAATTTATAATGTCTGGTTATACCCAACTTCATCTAATTTTGAACCAGGTGGTATTAATGAAGGTACTGGATCCAAACAAACCTCGCAAACGACTATTAGAACAATCAATCCTTACGATGTAAGCCATTTTAGAGTAACAAATAACGACAATAAATTTATGCTTACAGGTAATGGTTACGGTACTCTCTATGGCATTACTACTGATAGTTTTGATATCTTCTTTTATGATAGTAATAATAATTTCATTTCAGCATTAAAAAATAAAACTTGGTACGAGGACATAGAAAGACCAACAGGTGCAAAATCTATGCACTTCGTTTTGAAACAAACCTCATTAAATGGAATTGCTTTTGAAGTCAGAGCTGAACCACGCCCAGAGTTTATCACTATTGAAAATTGCGAAATTTTTAATAATAGAAGAATTGGAATTACAGGCGCAACGATAAGACATTTCTTTATCAAAAATAACATTGTTCACGACAATAATGGTTATGTAGGTGTTGGAATAGACATTGAAGACGGCTATAGATCTAACCAAAATATTTATATACTTGGAAATAAGCTATATGGTCATGGGATAAATGACATCATCTTTGTGGGAACTTATTACGTTACCGTTCAAAGAAATTCACTCACTTCAAACTTGAGTGGTAGTGGAAATCATTGGAATATAAGTAATAATTTCTTTCAAAAGTCTGGAGGGAGTATTTTTGCAGATAATGTAATATTCAGTAATAATAATTCTCATGATGCGGCTTTTTCATTTGGGGCTCAGAACAAAGGTAGAAACATAATAATTAGCTGCTGCACTTTTTTTAATTCAAGTATTGCTTTGAATCAACAACAGCCATATGCAATTAATGTTGATAATTGTAGTTTTTATAATGATGCAGATAAAAATAGAGGTAGTTCAATTTCAAGCTTTAATTATATAACTAGGCTTAAAAACTTAACAATAATCGGAAGAGAAAAAACAGGTGCTACATTAATAGCTAGTGAAGGAACACTAGTAGAAAACTCAACCTTTATAAACCCTAAATTTAGTGGTTCCTACTGGTTAAAATATAAAAATTGCAAGATTGTTAAACCTATTGTTATGGCAACAGGAAATGAATTAGGAAAACAGCTAGTGTTCGAGAGTTGTGACTTCACAATATCAGAAAGGTTTTTAACATTTAACAGTCCAGGTTCTGATTTAAAGCTAATTCGTTGCAAAGTACTTTTTGAAAATAACGCATTAGACTTCATTAGTATTACTGATGCAAAAATGGTTCTATTCTCAGATTGTGAATTTATTGCTCCTAATGCCAAGTCGGGAGCTTTTATTAAATCTAGTGGTTTAAATAAAGCTTTTGTTATTATTGCAGGTAATAAGTTCTATGGTACTTCTACAAATGTCAATGCAGTGGAGTTCACATCAAAATTAACTGTAGAACCTACTCTTTATTATAATAATACTATAGATGGGATTGCGCCCATACCTCATATTATTGGAGAAACGCATAATTCAGGAAGTACAATAACAAGGCCTCAAAGAAGATTAACAGAAGGGCTTCAATATTTTGATACGTCATTAGGGAAACCCATTTATATAAAATCTAAAGGAACTTATGGTTTATATTCAAGTGAAGCCGTATTAAGAAATAAAGGTTATAGGTTAGGACACTTAGTAATTGAAGATGGGAGAATATACGAATGTCATACTCCTGGTATTACAGGAAATGAAAAACCTATATTCAACACCCATTTAGATGATACCACAGAAGATGGAACAGTGATTTGGATTTGCAAAGGAAATCCTGCAATTTGGGTTAATTCGAATGGTTCTGTAATTTAATATTTTATATTCAATTACTTTTAATATTCTCTAAAACTGACCTTAAATAATACGTATCTTTAATCCATCCTGTTCAGACTAGATATAAAGAATTCCTAATAAATTCTCCATGTTTAAAGAATGATGTTCATCTTTTAATTAATTATCCACTTTAAAGTCATTTCTATTATTAAAAGGTTTACTAATGAGTTTTATTACTGGTTTAGAAACTAGTGCTTTCTCTTCATTATTTAAAGCAACATACCACATTAAAGATATGTAAAACATAGAAAACACAAGTATTTTCACAATTAACATTCCCCAACTATTAACCGTGTAAAAACTATTCAATTTATTTATTAAAATCACACTAATGATCATAGGCATACTCATCATTAATATATTTTTCCAAAATCTAGGTATGTCGATTTTTATTTTTTTCCAGTAGTAAACATTCATTACTATGGTATTTCCTAAAGTAAAAGCAATACCTGTAGCAAGAGCGGCTCCCACCGCCCCCCAAAATTGAACAAATATCAAACTTAACACTACATTCATTATTGCTATACTTAAAAACACCATTGATTTAAATTTATGCATGTTCTTTGCTTGGAGTATTGTACCTCCTATCCCTTGTATCAGTGATGATACTAAAGGAATTAATATTAAGAGGGCAATTAAGTATGAATTCTCATATTTTTCACCAACCCATAAACTAATAAATTCTTCCCCCAGTACTATAAAGCCACAAAGTACAAAAGAAATGATAATATACTGAATTCTCCCCACTTTAATAAACAAATTTGATAATTCATCACCTACTTTTCCATTAACAACTATAGTAGTTACTCTAGTTAAAAATAGGTTTGAAATAGCTGAAGAGAAACCTAAGAAATAACCTGTAAATGCTGTTCCAATTGTGTATATGGCGATTGCTGCTGTACCGCTATATACACCTAAAATCAATTGATCAGTTGACCAATAAATTTTGTCAATAATTAAATTCAAAAAGATATACACTGAAAAGGTTAAAATTTCTTTAAATAAAGTCCTGTCAAATTTTTTGAAATTAAATCTTACCTTAATAATTTTTAAACTAAAATACATATTAATTACTATGGTGAAGAAACTTAAAGAAGTTGTAACTACTGCCATTGATATTGTATTATATCCCAGTAACAGTAAGGGTAATACTAATATTGGATTTAATAAGGAGGTAATAATAACTAATGCTTTTTGAAAAATGAATTTTTCATGCGCTAAAACTATTACATTGAATATTCCAAATGTTATTTCTGCACTTACTCCTATTATCATAATCATCATTAATATTTTTATTTTTTTTAATTCGTTTTCACTTAAAGAAAGTGAAAACAAAGTATCTATATTATTAATTAAAATCATACCTATTCCAAATGCAAGTACACCTAATATAGAGTATATTAAGAAACACATACCATAAAGATTATAACAACCTTCATAATCCTTAGAAGCTCTATATTTTGCACTGTATCGAATTAGTGCATTTCCTAAACCGAAGTTAAGGACTGCTAAAAAACCTACAACTGAAGTAGCTAAGATATATAAACCATATTCTTCCTTACCAAGCACTTGCAACATAATAGGTATATAAACTAAAGAAATTGCACTATTTATAAAGAGACCTAAATAAGATAAAATAGCCCCACCTTTTAGTTGGCTTTTCATTTGTTAACTACTCCTCATTGTAACTATATCAATCTATACATTTATAAAGTTTATTTATTTCTGAATGCCCTCCAACAAATTCCTTCTTACTTAAATTATCCTGAAGCCTGGTAGCCAATTCTTTATCATTTAATACTTTAAGAACAGATGAAAATATCTTATCACTATCAAAATTAGTTATTAATCCTGTTTGTAAGTGAGTAATTTGTTCTCTAGCCCCAACAAAGTCTGTTGTCACAATCGGCTTATTAAACGCTCTTGCCTCTGCAAGTGTAATACAGTATCCCTCATGTCTGGAAGGTTGAACATACAAATCACATTGTGCTAAAAACGGATAGGGATTTGTTAAAGTTCCTAACAAAATCATATGATCAGCTACTCCATGTTTTTTAATCGCATTTTCAATTTGTTTTCTTCCGTCACCTTCTCCTATACAATACCATTTAACATTTAATCCATTTGAAATTAAATCAGATAAAATTTTGGGTATAAGGTCTTGACCTTTTTGTGCACTTAATCGCCCAATAGTTAGTATACGAATACCATCAAACTCATCTGTGAATCCCTTTTCTTTTACTGAGAGTAATATCAGATTATTTTTATTTATAATATTGTAAAATACATTAGTTTTAGTTTTTAACCCAGGGAACATTTTCAAAAATTCCTTTTTGGCATATTCTGATACGCAGAATATTCGATCGTAATTTACATATAAATCCTTATAAGGTTGTAATTCTTTTTCATACTGAGAGACATCACTATGAATCCATGCAACTTTGACACTTGCTCTTATGTTTTTCATTACATAAACAACCGGAAATGATGCAGGTGTATGATAGGCTATTGCTATATCATATTCTGTCTCTAAAATAGGTAACATTTGAGATTCATAATACTCTCTTTCATATATTGTTTTAAATTCCTTAACCATAAACCTATATTTTATTAAGCTGCTAATTTCTTTAAACTTACCTTTCTTTAATCCGCGCCAAATTTTTTGAGTAGTTTTTTCTTCTCCGAAGATAAATTTCACTTCGACATGTGTGGGAATATCTTTTACAAGCTCTCCCTCAGCCCCCATTAACAACAAAGTAATTTTGAATTTATCCTTAGGTATAACTTCTAGCATAGATAGTAATGCTTTCTCTATCCCCCCTACTATTAGCCTCCTGGTAACAATTACTATACTTTTCAAATGGAAACCTCCTATGGAATGAATTCTTTTACAATTTTATTTTCTTGGGCTGAATCTAATATTTCTTTTCGTAAGTTGAGAGATAGATTTTTGCGTAAATCTGGATTTTTTATCAATCTTAATATTCCATTCAACAATTCTTTTTCGTTATCAGTACTAACGATCAAGCCTGTCACACCGTCTACTATTTGTTCTTTTGCGCCTGTAAAATTAGTAGTTACTATAGGTTTATTTAGATACTTTGCTTCAGCAAGAGTTATACAAAATCCCTCATGTCTGGAAGGTTGAACGTAAATATCACATTGTTCAATATAAGGATATGGATTAGAATCTCTCCCCAGGAAAACAAACTCATTTTTCATCTGATATTCTTCTACTAGCTTTTCATACCTCTTTCTTGAATTTCCTTCACCAAGACAATACCACCTAACATTAAGATCTTTTTTCACTAATTCAGCTAGCACTTTAATAGCTAAATCTTGTCCTTTTTCCCCTGAAAGTCGTCCTACAGTTAAAATTCTAATTCCTTCAAATTCATCATTAAAACCTTTCCCATTTTTAGCTTGACTACTTATTAGTTCTGAAGAGATTAAATTTGGAAATACCTCGACCTTATTTTTTATTGCTGGAATCATACTAATCAATTTAGTTTTACCTTCTTCTGAAACCACAAATATTTCACTAAATTTTTTAAACATTTTAGATTCTGATTTTTTATTAAATGATATTTTAGTAACATCAAAATGAACCCATTGGATTTTTTTTCTGGCTTTAATCTTTTTTAATACATAACAAGATATTAAATCCATAGGTCCAGCATAAGCAACGGCTATATCATAACCATATTTTATTGAACAGTCCTTAAGTAAATAACTAATATAAATCCTTCTATCTTTTAATAATTTTGATGATAAGTAACATTTCAATAACATAAATGAATTGATGAATTTGCCCTCTTTGAATAGAGAAATCACATTGCAATATGGTGAGTTTTCATACATTTTTTTTATTTCTTTATATTCTTCCAGTATTTCTATCTGTACATGGTCTGGAATATATTTCAAAAAGCCTCCTGACTTTTCTAATAAAAACACGCTTATTTCATATTCTTCTTTTGACATTTTACTAATCATATTCAAAAACGCTTTTTCAGTGCCTCCAATGTTCATGTTTATTAGCATAAAAATTACTTTCTTTTTCATACTTCACCCCAATCTAAGTATCGACCTTTAAGAAATCTATTCAAATTTGCAAATTGATTACTTGAGTTTATTATTACACCGCTCAAATCTGTTTTACTATTAAGCGCTCTACTAATATAATTCTCATCATGTTGAAATTGGATATTCAACATATCAATACCTAAATCGCTCATGTTTAGATCTTTAAGCAAATTGGAGGTTTTATCACTATAAATGATAGGTATTATTTTGGATCCTAATAACATCCCCAAAATATTTGCATGAAATCTAGCTGCCACAATTAACTTAAAAGAAGCTATTAAAGTAATAGCTTCTTTTAAATTTCCCTTGTAATTGTATATTTTCACACTATTTAATGTATTAGAATCGAGGGACGACATAATGGCTTTAACTACTTTTAAGTCACCCTCTTTCTCACAAAATGACATTAAACAACATTCATACCCTTTTTCCACAAATGTATCAATGGTTTTCACAGTACTATCTATATACTCTTTACTGTAACTGGATAGTCCCTTCTTATGATTTACATCTATTATTGAAAACCCTATTGTGTTTGTTTTCTCTTCTGGTTTGTATTGCTCTGTTTTCATTTGAAAAACTATATCTGGGGCAATTCTCACTTGTGGAATATCTTCAAAAATTGTAAAAGAGGAAACATCTCTAAAACATACATCATCACATAATTTAAATAGTTTTTTATAGTCATCTATAAATTCATTAGATGTGTAAGGTCCAAAATTTGCACCTAAAATAAATACTGCTTTGTTTCGCTTTTTAAACTCTTTAATCAACTTCATTCTTTCACTATACAGAGACTTGTGGTATTGCTCTTCTCGGAATATAGATCCACCAATGAACAAAAGTCCATCGTGCTCATCAGCAACAGAGTCAAAATTAGTGATTGAATCTTTAATCTTGAGCCTCTGCTCTATTTTGTTTAAAAATGTATATTTTCTAGCAACAACATTTTTATATTTTGAAATGAATTGATTGTAATTCTTCCCCAAATAATTGATAGTAAATTGAGTTTCGGGATATTTTTCAGCAAGAATATCTAAGAATAAATCATCTCCAAGATTATATTGTAAGTAAATGTCTACAAAAATCCGTTTCAAAATTTCCACCTACACTTCTTTATGGATTATTTGATAAATTTTTTCAATCTCGCTTTTGGAATTATATGGAACAGTATTATTCAACTGATTAATTATACTTTTATTCAACTCAGTATCATTGATTAGTTTCATTATGCCTTCATAAATGTTTTCTATATTTTGTTCTACAATTAGTCCATCTACCTTATGAGTAATTATTTCTTTCGCAGTTGGAAAGTTTGTACATACTATAGGTTTTTTTAAGATTTTTGCTTCACTGACTGTGAGTCCAAATCCTTCTTTTATGGATGTTTGAACATATATATCGCAGCAATTCATATATTTATATGGATTGATTTTTTTTCCCATTAATATAAAATAATCGTTTAAACCGAAAGTATCTATCATTTCTTGTAATTTCCGCCTCTCAGAACCTTCGCCAATTACATACCATTTAAAGTTACAGCTAGAATTTTTTAACATTTCAGCCACTTTAATAGCTCTATCGTATGATTTAACAGATTCTAATCTTCCAACGCTTAAAATTTTTATATTCACATTACTAAATTCTTCACTAGGTTTTTCATTTGCCATACTATAAATAATTTCTGGATCAAGGATATCCATGACAACCTCTACTTTATTGATATATTCTCTTCTTATTTTTAATATAGACTTTTTGGTATTCTCAGATACTGCTATAATTTTGTCTATTTTTTTATAAGAAATGTAGTCGATATCCTTGTTATAAAGAGTGTTGGCATAGTCGGTATTTATCCATGCAAGTTTTTTTCCAGCAATAATTTTATTAGCCACAATATAAGTCGGTAACCCTTGGCTATAGGCAATAGCAACGTCATATTCCTTTTTTAAATCAGTTAGCAATATATTACCAGCACTTTTATATATCACCTGCTCACTGTGTAAAGCATTTCTTCTAAAATTATTTAACCTTAAGTTTATAGAAGCTTTCCATCTGTAATATGAGAAGAATATTTTTTTCCATAATAATACAGGTTCGCCATTTAAAAAGGCAAAATACTCGAGTTGGGGAAGTATATTAACGTAATTAGGGACATAACTCTCTAGTTCTCCTCCACTTTTAAACACCATTAAATCAACTTCAAAGGTAGATGAGTTTAAATTACTTAATAAAGACACTAAACTCTTTTCGGCTCCTCCAATTGCAAGTGAGTCAATGACAAATAATAATTTTTTCTTCATAAAGTCACTTTCTTCCTTAAGTTAAATATCTTCTTCATTTCTTTTAATAAGAAATAAAAAGAGCCGTACACAATAATCATTGGTACGGACTTTCGTTTAATACTCAATATAAATGGCTTATAAAGATATTTTTCAGTTGAAAATTTTTCTTTATAGCACTCAATGTAAGGGTTCTCTAATAGTTCTTTAATATTAAAAATAACTTTACTTATTCCAAGATTATATATTTCCTTTATATTTTGTCCGATAATTGTTAATGTTATGTCTTGAACTTTTCTACTTATTAATTCATTTGTTTCTATCTGGCTATGATTTGTTGATAGGTAAATATTCTCAACATATTTCCATACTGTGATAAAACTATTTAAGTAACTGATTGTGATATTAGAACTTATACTATATTGATTTAGTCTGTTGTAATTATATAAGTGTTGATTAATTGCAGAAAATGTCTTGCAATGTAGTACATACTCCAATACAAATATTAAATCCTCACACATAAATACATTTCTTTTCATTCTAATTTTGTGAGCTTCAATTATATCTTTTTTGAAAATTTTGCTCCATAAAACTCCCCCAGTACCGTTACAAACCATGTCCATGAAGGAGTGCAATGAAGTGCTTTTCGAGAAATTAAAATCAGAAAGAAACAAAATTCCTTGATTAGAAATGTCTTTATAGCCGCAACAAACTAGGTCGGACCCAGAATTCAACATATGTGAGACCAACTGTTCTACATATTCTTCGTCAATCGTATCGTCTGCATCGATGAATACAATAAATTCACCAACCGATAAATTTATTCCTTTGTTACGAGCGACAGATGGTCCACTATTAGTTTGATAAAAATATTTTATCCTCCTATCTTCTTTTGAGAGTCCTTTAATGATGCTTCTTGTTCTATCAGTAGATCCATCGTCAATTATTATAATTTCTATATTACTATATGATTGCACCAAGATACTCTCTAAACATTTTTTTATGTGAGCTTCCCCATTATAAACTGGAACTATTATACTTACTTTATCGATCTTCAAAACCTCCCAAAAGGGCAACATATATCATTAATTAATCAATTCGTATAATTTATAAATTTCAGAACTATTACTATAATCTCTTCTGATGCAATTATTAGATAATTTATTCCTTTTCGATAAATCATCATATAATTCCTTTATACCGTTGACAATGCCTTCAATTGATAAGTCACAAATCTCACCATCAAATCCATTCTCCAGTTGGCTTTTTGCAGTCGGATAGTTTGTAATAAGAACAGGCTTCCCGAGGATTTGAGCTTCTCTTACTGTGACAGCTTTGCCTTCATATCTAGATGGCTGACAATATATATCGCATGAATTTATATATGGGTATGGGTTTTTTTTCTTACCCAAAAGTATAAAATTATTTGCTAAATTATGTGTATTAATTAGTTCTCTTAAGTAACCTTCTTCTCCACCATAACCAATAACATACCACTTGATATCATATCCCAATTGAATTAACTCCTTACATGCAACGATTGCCATATCAAAACCTTTTTGGTTTGAATACCTACCAACTGTACAGATCTTTAATGATCCATCATTGGGCATTTCTTTAATAACGCATTCATTAGCTTGTTGCCTTACAAATGAAGGTGAAATTATATTTTCCAAAACTACTGATTTCCCCTCAAGTTTTGGAAACACTTTAAGAAAGGAAGTCTCACAATCTGATGAAACATTAACTATATAGTCTAACTTACTCCACATCTTTTCATCTAGTTTTTCATCTGGATTGACAATTGTATAGTAATCCGTGTGACTCCATCCAATTTTCTTACGAGCTTGTACTTTTTCAAGTATAAAATTATGAGGTCCTAAAAAACTTATTGCGATATCGTAATCTTTTTTAAATTCAGGTAGTTTCGGTAATGAATAGTGCCATGTATATTGCATTTGTTTGTAAGTACGCTGTTCCTTTTTCAATCCTTTATTTTTCATATTAGCTTTCAATTTAGAGAAAATTCTTACGCTCCCTAAAAATAGATTTCCTTCTTTAACAATCTCAACGATTGGTCTTTCAAAAGTAGTGTACTCTTTTATCGGTGGTATCAATTTTATTTGATTAGGAATATAAGATAGAAACTCTCCTTCATGTCTATATAAAAATAAATCAATATCAAATTTTGTGTAATCAAAAGTTTCCAACAAACCAATTAAACTTCTTTCAGCTCCTCCGATATGCATTGAATACATACTTATTAAAACTTTCTTTTTCATAGAATCTCTCCCATTTTCACTTATATATTATGCTAGATAAGCTAATTGCCACCTTAAATGGCAACTTATTAAATAAGAAAGATACGAATTTCTCATTTATATTTCGATTGTCATCTATAAACCTTACTCCATTCCATGGTGTCATCTCCAAGTATTTTTTATAATTACTTGCTAAAGGATGCTTACTACCTTTTACCCAAGGTCTAGTGAGAAAAGCAGGAGTGAAATGTATAAATACTGGAGAAGTTCTTGCCTCTATTAGTTCAGCCTCACTATAGAATTCTTCTATTCCATAATAATTAGTTATTTGACTTCTTTTTAATGTGAAAAAAGGAGTCATAGCATTATATTTTGGGTGAAGAATCAAAATTTTTTCACTTAATACACCATTAATAACCCCTTGATCGTGATGAAAGACGTCACCATTATAAGATTCAATAAAATCTATAAATTTTTTATTAATTGCTTCTCCTCTCCATTTTGCTAAATTAATAAGAAGCATCCCTGAATTTATATATGGGGATTTTGCATTCACGTTCACTCTAAGCTTAGTTTCCTCGCTTACTGTATCTAATACACCTGCTGCATGATAATTACTTATATCTGTACTCCACAACTCAGTAAGATTGCCATTTACGATTGAGTCACAATCTAAGTAAAGAACTTTATTCACACTACTATCTATTATTTCTGAAATAAATAATCTTGCATATGCATTTATTGATATTGAATGCTTCATTTTAAGTGTTAATTTTTCTTCATACTGCGTAAAGCTAACAAAATGAATTTTCCTATTATACTTTTCACATATAGTTTGTAACTTATGCTTATTGATTGTTGATATATTATTTTCTATAAGATATACATCGATATTCTCAAATTCTTGGTTGTTTTCAAAAACAGATAATATAGATACTCCAACATGCTGTGCGTAATTATTATCACTTGAGTACACAACACTTATCTTCATTGCTTGTCCTCCACATCATTTAGAAAATAATTCTCTCAGTCTATAAATATTTTCACCACCAATTGCTTTTGATAAAACTACTTTTATGAATGACCTTATTCTTACACTTAAAGGAAGCCAACTCTTATAAAAATGGTGTAGTGTATAGGATTCCTCATTTTTTAAATTTCTCAAGTTTATATAATCAAAAGGTGAAAAATAATGTTGTGGGTAAATAACTCCAATTCCTTTTATTTCTTGATACTCTCCATTTGCTTTTAAACCATTTTGTTCAAGAATTCCATTCAAAATCGCTACATTTGTTAGTTCATCCCTCCCACCATCTTGGTTAATAAAGTTCCTTTTGGTATAATAATTCAAAAAACATCCAATTAATTTATTGTTTTTTTCTGCACCAATTGTACTTGTAGCGACGTAATTCTCTTGTTCAAATCCCCAAAAAGATTTATGGTTCAATAAATCATCAAAGGATTTCATTACCTCTACATCCGTATCTAAATAAATTCCTCCATAATGATATAAAGCATGAACTCTTACAAAGTCGCTTACAAAAGCATATTTTTTCGAATTATATGCCTCTCTTACATAAGAGTTAGTGTTTAAATCAAAATTCTCTTCATTCCACTCAACTAGTTCATAATCTGATAAGTGTTCACTCCAAGTATTCATGCACTTCTGTATTTTAGAAGGTTTTTCTGCACCCCCAAACCAACAGTAATGAATAATTTTAGGTATCAATTTATTACCTCCTAACGTTATCTTTAATTTAATTACTTTCGCGTGCACGGTATTCATTCTGCCACTTAATAAACTCCAATATCGTCTTATACTCTCGTAGCTGCTCTTTCCGAATACCAGATTTCCGTAACTCCTTTACAAAATCGATCCATTCTTGATCTGATAAATGATGTTTTTTCTCATCATCTTCAAGCAACATATTCAGCTCTACATCGAGTACGTAAGCTAGCTTTTCCATAACTTGAATAGATGGGTTTTGTTTAAGATTTCTTTCAATGTTACTCAGATATGATTTAGAAACCTTTGACCTTTCAGCAAGCTCTGACAATGTGAGACCTTTGGACTTACGAATTTTAAGGATGTTTTGTCCTATCATAAAATATACCTCTTCATTTCTGACTCATACCATTTCCCTAACTGGTTCTTTCATACGAAGAGCCTTTTTAAAGCAATCGATAATATACAGTTGATCATTTTCTAACAGATTAGATCCAGATGGAAGACATATTCCTGACCTGAATAGCCTCTCCGCTACATGATCTTTTTCCTTATGAGGATAATATTTCGCACGATTGTACAATGGTTGAAGATGAAGTGGCTTCCACACTGGTCTTGCTTCTATGTTTCGCTGTCTCATGACTTCCAAAATCTCACTTGAAGTGGAGAGTGAATGGTCATTAATCGTGAGTGCCGTCAGCCAACGATTAGACATTGTATTTAACAATTCAGGCATGAACTCAACTTCCTGAAGGGTAGAAAATTCTAGAAGATACGTATCAAACACCTTCCGTCTAGAAGCAATACGTTCATTTAGTACTTCCAGTTGAGCTCTTCCAACCCCGGCAAGTATATTACTCATTCTGTAGTTATAACCAAGTTGACTATGCTGATAATGGTGCGCTTGATCACGTGCTTGAGTTGCTAGGAAACGCGCTTGTTGAATCGCTTGTAGATCATTTGAAACAAGCATTCCGCCACCTGATGTCGTAATGATCTTGTTACCGTTAAAGGAATAAATCCCGAATTTACCTAGAGTACCACTTGCCTTTCCTTTGTAAGTGGACCCAAGTGATTCAGCTGAATCTTCAATGACCGGCACTTCGTATCGATTACACAGTGTGAGAATTTCATCCATTTTGGCACTTTGACCATATAAATGAACGACAATTACTGCTTTGGGAAGTCTCTGTTCCCTTGCTGCATCTCCTAAAGCTCTTTCAAGTGCTTGTGGAGACATATTCCAAGTATCAGGTTCTGAATCAATAAAAACAGGCTCTGCTCCTAGATAGAGAATTGGATTAGCACTTGCGACAAACGTTAATGTTGAACAGAAAACTTGATCCCCTCTGCTCACACCTAATAAAGAAAGAGCCAGGTGAATCGCTGCAGTTCCTGAACTAACTGCGATGGCATCACTGGCTCCAACGTAAGTGGCTATTTCTTTTTCAAAGGCGTCGACATTAGCTCCTAAAGGGGCGATCCAATTGGAATCGAATGCTTCCTGAATGTACTTCTGTTCATTTCCTGACATGTGTGGCGGAGAAAGATAAATTTTATTGTGCAATCACATCACCACCTTTTCTTATGATTTTTGCAGGAGATCCAACAGCCGTTGAAAAGGCTGGAATATCTTCAATCACTGTTCCTCCTGCTCCAACAACTGACCAGTTTCCAATTGATATACCTGGGATGACGGTAACTGATGCTCCTATATGTACTCCTTCACCAGTTGACACGTTCCCGGTTAACGTTGCGTTAGGTGAAACATGGCAGTAGTTATCAACTTTATTCTCATGTTCAATAATTGCTCCCGTGTTGATAATGCATTGATCACCAATTATTGCGTTTGTGTTGATGACCGCATTTGGCATGATTACCGTTCCAGCTCCAATGCATGCGGTTGAACTTACCACAGAAGATGGATGAATTACAGTTAAATAATGTTCTGGATGAAGAGCTAATTGATTGAAAACCTTTTTTCTGGAAGCATTATCTCCAATAGCAATTACAACCCTTACATCAGGTTTTAGGTATTCATTAATCAACTCAATAGGAGCATAAGTAACACCACTTTCTATTTTATGTTCAATGTACTTACCATCAAGAACCGCAATGATCTTATAATAAAGAGATCGGATCATGTCTTGAATCACTTTGCTATGACCACCGTTACCAATTACGATAACGTCCATTTCAAATCACTTCTTTCGATCCTTTGAATTTATTCATAGGTACTTCTTTTTGTTGGTTAATGCCTTCTTTTTTCACTACCTTTATAATCGTAAGCAATAAAATTTTTAAATCTAATAGCATGGATTGGTTTTGCACATACCAAGTGTCTAGTTTAAACTTCTCTTCCCACGTGATAGCATTTCTTCCGTTCACCTGTGCCCATCCTGTCATGCCTGGCCTTACCTGATGGCGAATCTTTTGTTCTTCTGAATAGAGGGGTAAGTATTCCATTAACAAAGGTCGCGGTCCTACAAGACTCATTTCACCTTTTAACACATTGATAAGCTGAGGTAATTCGTCAAGGCTGTATTTTCTGAGAAACTTTCCAACCTTAGTCACGCGATGCTCATCAGAAAGTAAATGGCCATTCTCATCGGTTACATTCTCCATCGTTCGGAACTTACATAAAAGAAATGGTTCCTCATCTAGTCCCGGTCTTTGTTGCTTAAAGATGACTGGTGTTCCCATATCTTTTTTAACTTTTAGACTTAAAACGCCTACGATAGGCGATAGTACAACGAGTAAAGTTGTTGAGACTGCTACATCTATTAATCGCTTCATCCCTTTAACCTAAGTTGTTTCTTTCAAGTTGATCATACTAGAAGATAAAAGATTGTCTTTGATCTCCTCTACTAAATGTGAAGCAGATAAATCTCCGTCCAGATTCCCTTTCTCTCTTGCTAGCAATAAGACTTCTTGAAGCTTTTCCTGTGTAATACTTAGTGCTGCCCCCACATAACTCTCTCCTTCATTATGGTTTTTATTATCACCAAGTTAAAAAATTACTCTTATAAATGATATTTAAGCTGATTACATTTTCGTAATAATAATAAGCAAGATAGCAAACAAGGATTCCATAATAAATGACCTTCTGATCACGTTGCTTAAAAAGGTCAACAATCCAGGAAATCAGAATGAGTTGGTAAAGTCCAAAATAAATGGTAAATCTAGCAAATATCCAACTTTGGGTTGAAACAATCATAAACACGACACTCAGTAAAGTCATATTCACGATGACATCACTTTTTGGAAACAATCTCTTAAGCTTATCTCTTCCAAGGTAAGCAATGATTAAGGGTGCTGCCATGACAAGAACTCTTAGTTTACTTGCCCCCCCTTCATTAAAATCTTCGTATCCTCCGTATTGTGTATCTTCTATTGCTGAAAAAAGGATAGAGGAGAACTTTCCAAACCCCATAACAATAAAGATGGAAAGAATTAAGAGCGCTATTGTTGCCTTCGACCATGGCTTGAATCGAACAACAAAATAAATAGGAAGTAAAATGAGTGCACTCTGATGAATAAAAGACGCTAACACTACGATCAACGAATATTTAATGAAGTTTCCTTCTATTAAATACTTCGTAGCTGTAAAAGCAATAGCTCCTGCTAGAGCCTGACGAATTCCGTTCATCGAGACTAGAAAAAGCCCACCGGTAATATAAACATATAGACTGAGTTCAATCCTTTTTGAATAGATAGCAAGAATAATGACAATAAGAGCATTTGTGAATAGTGCTGTTGTGAAAATCATAATTTGTGGATCTTCTGATATTGCCTTTAAAATCAGTTGAAGTATTCCGAAACCGACATCCTTTTGACTTAATACGTACTCCCAGGTAAACGTATTTTCTTCATAGATATTAACGTAATTAAAGGTATCTCCAATGTTAGACCTTAGACCGGCAACAAAAACTAGAGTCAGCATAGAACCAAGTACAAACAATTTACTTGGTCGAATAACATGCGAATATCCATGTGTAATAACGGTGGCAGAAGCATATCTCGCAAAATAACCAAAAAGAAAAACTATGGCAAGTGTCATCCATAGAATCGTCATAAGGATATTCCTTTCGAATCAATAATTGATTACATCGTAGTCTTTACGTGTCTTGTTTTAAACATAATATAGAAATACAACATAATTCCAAAAGGTGTAGCGCTTACCGTCATCACTCTGGATGGTGCTTTCTGTAAGTAATTCAGATTCTTTTCCATAATACTACTTGAAACATAATGAATCGCCTGTCTGAATTTATATGAGTAATCAGCAAATGGAAGGCTCATTAGCTCCCTTCGATAAAAGGCAAACCCTCTTGGATTTCTTCTATACTGACTAAACATATTAAGCGAAGATCCATCTTCTAGATATTCTACGCAACAGAGTACTTCATCTAATAAAATCATCTCGAAGTACTGATCGAGCTTATAATACTTATAAGCTAAACCAACATATTTTTCATCTTTATAAAGAGGATAGGGGAAATCACGTGTTAATTCTGTTCGATAAACTACTTTTTTATCACCTGTAACTTTATGCTTTCGATACAATTGAAAAAGCGTTGAACGTTTTAAACCTTTTGGGAGTCTTGTTCCAATTATCTTTCCATCGGTATAAGAATCGAGACCAATGATTCCACTAACTTCATCGCTCCCATACATCTCCCAGCAGGTTAAAATTTTCTCAACAGCATCATTAGGCATATAATCATCCGAATCAATACAGACGTTTAATTCTGTTTCGATCGATTCATAAGCGGTATTATGTGCGCCATGCATCCCCTGGTTTTCTTGCTTAATGTAGATAATTTCAACTAGGCGATCTTCTATCCAATTAAAGACCAGTTTTTCTGTTTCATCAGTTGAGCCATCATCAATAATCAACCAAACAAAGTCCATGTTTGTTTGTCTTATTAAACTCTCATAACAATTAATAAGACAATAAGCTCTATTGTACGTTGGGGTGAAGATGGTTAATTTCTTCATTCTTTTCTCCCCCCATTATTAAGTAATTCTCTTCCAGCTGTCTGGCTGATTGAAGGATATTATAACCCTTCAAAGTAAAGACAAGTGGCGATTGATAACGAGAAGTCGACTTCTCCGAAAAAGCCATTAAATGATCTACCCAACTAGTTTTGTCGTCAAGCGAAAGTTGATGAATCAACTTCATTCCTAAATCAATTTCAGTGGTGATATTATCTGAAATGAAACACGACAGGCCAGCAGCTTGTGCTTCAATTAATGTAACAGGTAAGCCTTCATGAAAAGATGGAAATACAAATATATCGAAAGCTTGCAAAACATGATGGATATCACTACGAATGCCAATAAACTTAACGTTTTTTTCTATCTGTAAATTTTTCACCTTTCTTTCTAATTCGGATCGTAATGGGCCATCACCCGCTAATAGTAGAAGAGAATCTTTTTTGATTTTCACAAAATCACTAAAAACCTCAATAAGAAAATGATGATTTTTTTGTTTCGCAAAGCGACCGACATGACCAAGTACAAATGTCTCATTGCTTATATCTAGTTCTTTCCTTATTTCTTTCCTAGTTTCCTTAGAAAACGAGAAGTTTTCAAACTCGATTCCATTTTTTATTATCGTGCTACTTCTAGATTTACTAGCGTAAAGCCATCTTGCTGCAAGCCGGGAACATGCGAATAAATGATTCGCGTTTTTATCGATAAGTAGTCCTACATACCATTTATAAAATTTAGCTATTTTCCCTCCTTCACTACTCGTATTGTGACTATGTGCAATCCGATTTGGAATCTTAGCTTTCCTGGCCGCCCTAAGTACTAGCCCACTCATTTTATCCAGATGCGAATGAACAATCTGGTAATAGGAGTGGCGATTAAAAAACTGATTAAGCTCACTTACATATCCCCTATGACCTACGTCGCTGACATAAGGAATACGATGGATTTTCCCGCCCAGTGCTTTAATTTCTGAGTCAAAAACCCCTTCTTTACAAGTAAGAAAATCAAATTGCACCTTTTCACGATCGATATTGCGATACAAATTCATAATCAGCGTTTCTGCTCCGCCTCTATTCATGTTCACAACAACATGAAGAACTCTTATAGGACTCCCCAAGTAACCTCCTCCGTTTCTTTTAGGTAAGAGGTGTAAATCATACTCTTATGAAGCAAAATTTGATCTACACTGAATTCGGATATCATTCTTTTTCGCCCACTTTTACCCATCGCTTTTCTAGTAACCTCGTCGATTGCCATCCTTTTAATTTTCTTTGCTAACTCATCTGGACGTTCATTTTGAACAAGCCAGCCCGTTTCATTTTCAACAACAAGCTCTCGATGCCCTCTGTTTTTGACTGCAATGACAGGCAGTTCACACGACATGGCTTCCATTATGTTAACTGGCAAACCCTCGCGTAAACTAGAAGCTACCGCTACATCACACATAGGAACAAGTTTCTTCAAATCATTTCGATACCCAAGAAAATCAACCATGTGACTGATACCAAGTTGATGAGCCAGCATTTTGCAACTTTCAAGAAGTGCCCCTTCCCCTGCAAGTAATAACTTCACTTTTGGTAGCTCGTCTTTCACTAAAGCTACGGCTTCTAGCAAGTATTTCTGATTTTTATTTTTATTGAATTCCGCTGCATAAAACAATAAAAAATCATCTGGTTGATACCCAAATGATTGTCTTCGAACACTCTTTTCTTCTTCTATTAAAGGACTGAATGAATCCGTATCAATTCCAACTCCTCGTACATGTTCAATTTGGTTAGCGTTGAAACGCTCCATTGCGATTTGATAGTCTTCCTGATTGATTGTAATTAAACAATCCGTATCATTTGCTAACTGTTTTTCGATTGGATAATAAATTAACCAGTTTATTAGTGGAGATCCTTTACAAAAGTGAAATCCATGAGCAGTATAAATGACTTTCGTGCCGGTAGCTCTTGCTTTACGAGCCGCTAACCTGGCCAGCACTCCCCCCAAAGGTGTATGGCAATGGATAATGTCATATTTATTGTAATCCATCAGTTGTTTCAGTTTGTTATATGCCTCGAAGTTCTGTATTCTAAAAGGTGAACGTTGTATCGGTATGTTGAATTTTTGATCCGTATGTGGCAATTTGATTTCTCCACTCGCTGCAACATGAACCTCCCATCCCTGTTCTTTAAACCACTTCAAGTAAGGTAAATGAAAAGCCTTAAAGTGATAGTCCACTGTTGCGCAAAACAGTACTTTCTTTGTAATCATTTCTCCACCTCCTATACATGATCATTCTTAATAAAGAACATTCAGACATAGAAATTAACCTGAAAGTAGTGGTTCGGACTCAACACGATGATTAGCTAGTTGCAACAGTCTATTTCGCAACGTTTCTTGATCCATATCTGCAAAAGTTTCAATTAGTTCTTCGATTTCTTCTAAGTATAGCTCCGACGTTTTACCAACATAAATATTCGGATAAACATGTTCTGCATGTACTTCTTCTTTATTTAGTAACTCCTCGTATAACTTTTCCCCAGGACGAATTCCGCTAAATTCAATTCCTATATCATCAACTGAATGACCTGATAACTTAATGAGGTTCTTTGCCAGATCGACAATTTTAACAGGTTCACCCATATCAAGAACAAAAATTTCTCCACCTTCAGCAAGTGTCCCTGCCTGAATGACAAGCCTTGATGCTTCTGGTATCGTCATAAAGAATCGGATCATATCGGGATGAGTAACTGTTATAGGACCACCTTTTTGAATTTGTTTCTTAAACAACGGAATGACACTTCCACGACTTCCTAGAACATTCCCAAATCTTACTGCAACGAACTTGGTAGTACTCTTGCGATCAAGGTTTTGAACAATCATTTCTGATAAACGCTTTGTAGCTCCCATGACACTTGTCGGATTAACAGCTTTATCAGATGAGATCATTACAAACGTTTTAACCCCGCTCCAACTAGCTGCATTAGCAGCATTCAACGTTCCTATTAAGTTGTTTTTCACTGCTTCTTCAGGATTTCTTTCCATTAATGGTACGTGTTTGTGAGCAGCCGCATGGTAGACCACATCAGGCTGATAGCGTCCCATAATACTTACCATTTTTCCGGCATCCTGAACGTCTGCTATTTCTGTAATAAATTCGATATCTGTATTTCGAAAAACTTCTTTTAATTCCATTTCAATTGAGTAAATGCTGTTTTCCCCATGACCAAGAAGAATCAATTGTTTTGGATTAAATAGTGAGATTTGTCTACAAATTTCTGATCCGATCGATCCTCCAGCTCCTGTAACGAGAACCGTTTTATTCGTGATCGAGTTTGAAATCACATCGATATCTAACTTCACTGGTTCGCGTCCCAATAAATCCTCAACTTTAACATCTCTAAACTGATTAACGGAAACTTTTCCAGTCATAAGATCCTCAAGCATGGGAAGGATTTGCGTTTTAGCTTCTGTTTTTGCACATTCTCTGAAAATTTTCTGCAGTTCTTTTTTATTTAACGATGGGATGGCAACAATGATGTTTTCGATGTCTAATTCTTTCACTTTCTTTTCAATCAAATGAATTCCACCAAGTATAGGTATTCCATAAACATCCAGGTTTTGTTTTCGTATATCGTCATCAATAAATCCTACTGGCGAAAGGTCTGAATCATTGTATTTAAGCAACTGCCTGACTACCATCGTACCGGCTGAACCGGCTCCCACGATGAGTGTCTTCCGCTTGCTATTCGATTTGTTCATCACCATGTCACGATACAATCTCCAACAAAAGCGTGAACCACCAATTAATAGTAAATGAAGAATCCATGTCGCCATCAACAAACGAAATGAGATATCTTTTAAAATAAATTGTTGAAAAATGGCGGCGATAAGAATGGAAAAGGTAACCGTTTGGAGAATAACGACTAACTCTCCTATACTGGCGTATTCCCAAACTTTCTTATACAGGTTAAAGCGAAATGAAAATAAATGATGACTGATTAAAATTACGGCTGAACTTAAAACAATCGAAAAGGTAATAACGTGGACCGTTGCACCAACTAGAAATTGACTAAAAAAAATGGCGGTTAACACAATACATGAATCAATTAAAATAAAAAAAGGCAACCTTTGTCGGTAGGTCATGTCTTTCCTCCCCTCAAGTTAGTACTTCAATAAACTTTTTCTTCTTTCAATAGCAGCATCAATGAGTCTACTAATTGTTTTCAATTGGTCTGCTGAAGACTTCTGTTTAATGTAGTTGATCGCTTTGGGAATTGATTTAGGATAATCTTCAGTTTGTTTCAACAGCATTGCCCCCTTAGAGAATAAAGTTCTAAGTATGAGGTTCTTCAAAACCTCATACTTAGAACTTTATTAAGAACACTTAAATAAATTAAAAATGGGCATCTAACCCATCCTCACACCACACCATCGACGACTAGCGTCTAAGGTCCGAAAACCCACAGTATGATCGAGTGCCTTCATTGATATTGGCAAGAAGGCATCGCCAAACTATTAACTTAACCTTTTATTCTTAATAAAGAACACAAAAATGTGATTATTTTTTATTGACAATCGCTCCCATAAGATTAGCATGTGCTAATTCTAATACTCTTCTTGCTTTTGCAGCATTTTCAAGATCTGTTTTCCCTCTATTTAAAACGAGAATAATACCATCACATATATTTGCGAGCATTCTGGTTTCTGTAGAGGTTAAAACGGACGGCGAGTCAACAAGCACAAAGTCATAATTTTCTCCAGCCATCACAAGTAATTCTCTCATCATCTCATTCCCAAGTAACTCAGCAGGATTGCTTGCATGCTGACCACTTGTAAGAATCTCTAATCTTCCTATCTCAGAATGATGAACGGCATCTTGAAAACTTTTTTTATAAGTTAACACATCTGTTAGTCCAACTTCGTTTGAGACTTTAAAGATTTGATCAACGATTGGAGAGCGAAGGTTCGCATCAATTAAAAGCACTTTTTCTTTCTGTTGTGCTAATGAAACAGCCAGGTTAGCAGTCATTGTTGATTTACCTTCTCCAACACCGGGAGAAGTAATAAGAAAAACACGTTCCTCTTTTTCTTTCGCTAAAAAGCGCATATTCGTTCGAATTGTACGGAATTGGTCCGAAATGGTAGAGTTTGAATGAGAAAGAGTGATTAGATTTCGTTTCTTTAAGGTAGCTCGTCCCTTTTTACTTGAGATCAACTGATTCACTCCTTACCTCGTAACTTCTCGCTTTTCTTTTCTTTGAGACAAATTTCTTCTTATTCATATTTGATACACTTCCAATCACCGGAACACCCAATATCTCTTCAACATCGCTTTCACGTTTCACAGTTCCGTCCAATGAATCTAACAAAAAGATTAAGCCTACTCCAGCAATCAACCCGAATACGGCAGCAGCCATAACGACTTTATTTTGCGATTCGTTGATAGGATACGGATTGAGTTTCGCTTCAGATAACAACTGTACTTCTTTAAAATCAAGAAGCTTCACGACCTCACTTTTGTATGTTTTGGCAGTCGCATTTGCGATGGCAACGGCTTCTTTGGGATTTGTATCGATAACTGAGATTCGAACCACTCGTGATTCATCAACTTGCTCAACCGTAATTCGGTTTGCAATACCTTCTGCAGAACTTTGTAAATTCAAATCTTTTTTAACCTTTTCCATAATAATGGGGTCTTTGATCATAACCATCAGTGTTTTCATATCCTGTTCTTCTGTCTCAACGATAATTCTTGTAGAAGTTTCAAAAAGGGGTACGTAAGTGTATTGACTGTAGAAGTAGCCTCCAGCAGTAGTTAGAAAGGCAAAAACAATAACAATCCAAAAACGTGATTTTAGTACAGCGAAATATTCTTTCAAATTTATTTCTTTATCCGGTGAATTAGTACTGTTATTTTCATACTGAAATTTAGACATAAGGCCCACCTTTTTAATAGATTTTACTTTCAATTTGGTGCATTCTTTATAATGAACACCCTATTCCAAAGTTCCATTAACCAAGAAAATAACTCTTCGGCTCTCTTTTCGAACAATTGTGATTATTTACTATTTTAGTTCTATATAAAGAACATGTCAACAGACAAATCTACCTTTTAAACCAGGAATAAGGAAGAGAAAAAGCTAGAAAAAAGAAATTCTTTCATTATTCCCAGCCTCCTTTCTTCATAAATCCCTTTGTTACTACCTTTTCGCTACATATTTATCCAAACATGTAGAAATAATGTTTAGCTGATTTGTCGAAAATCCAAAAAAGTGCGTTGGTATTTTTATTGTTCGCTAGTATCTATGTTTGATTTTGTAGATAGCTAATTATCCATTTCTCTCACTTGTACTTCTTAGGGGTCAGGCTCGAGCCTGACCCCTATCCTCCATCACCGCTACAAAATCTCCACCTTTCTCCTCTAGAATCTGCCTCGCTCTCTCCCCATCCAGCTTCAACAAAATCATCAACACCGCTACCCGTGCATCCCCTTCCGCCTGTTCACTATAACGCGCGGCTTCTCTCTTACTAACTCCCGTCAACTCCTGAATAATCGAAACAGTCCGCTTCCGCAGCTTGTCATTCGACGCCTGCACATTGACCATTAAATTGCGGTACACCTTTCCAAGCTTCACCATGGAAGCAGTCGTAATCATATTTAACACCATCTTCTGAGCCGTTCCTGCTTTTAACCGGGTGGATCCCGTCACCACTTCTGGTCCAACTGGTAGTTCAATCGCGTATGTAACGATTTTCGAAAGCAGAGCGTTCGTATTGCATGAAATCCCCGCCGTCTTCGCACCTATTTCATTTGCCGCTTCCATCGCCCCAAGCACGTAAGGCGTTTTTCCACTTGAAGCAATGCCAATCACGAAATCACGCGCGCTTACATGCTTTCGTACATCTTCAGCACCAAGTTCCTGACGATCTTCTGCTCCCTCAATTGGATAACGAAGCGCCTGGTCTCCTCCTGCAATGACGCCATTCACAAGATCCGCCGCAACACCAAATGTCGGCGGGCACTCCGAAGCATCTAATACGCCGAGACGTCCGCTAGTACCAGCACCAAAATAATAGAGTTTCCCGCCATTTCTTATCACACCAACAACCTCATCAATCACTTTTTCAATCTGAGGAAGAGCGATTTTCACAACTCCAGCAACGCTCGCATCCTCCTCATTCATTAGCTCAATAATCTCAAGTGTTGAAAACTGATGAAGATTTTCCGACTTTGCATTTCTCATTTCCGTTTTCGCATTGTTTTCATCGCTCATTTGCATCTCTCCTATTCGTTATCCGCTCATGACGTGATAAGACGACATAAGATTTGATTTTCGCTCTTCGGTAATCGGTTCCCCATTCACAATCAAGGCACAAATACATGCGCCTACTGCTGGTGATAAAGTCGGGAAAAACACATTGCTAATACCGCTTTTTTTTACTTCCTTAACAAGCCCATCCTGGAAAAAAGACGACTCCATCAATCCTCCACAAACGACGAGCCTACCGCTCCGCACCTCAATCGCATCTATTAACTCGCTCAACTTTTGATACGCATGCTGAACGAGCTCCAAAGCTGTCGGATTTCGCTTTTCCGCTAGGGCGATCACCACTTCAGCCACAGAAGCGATTTTCATACGCGCATATGGATCCTCATAAATCGCCGTAATCATCTCGGGAACACTGGTTAACTTCAAGAAGGAAAGAAGTTCGTCACAAAAGGCTTTATCTACGATTAATCTTCCATCATGCATCATCGCAACAGTGCGAAGCGCATGCTGTCCAATATCATAGCCGCTGCCTTCATCTCCAAACAAATAACCCCAACCACCCGCTCGTCTTGAGCCATCCGGATCTAAAGCATAAGCAATCGAACCCGTTCCAGCGATCAAGACTGTTCCTTCCATGGAAAAGGTTCCGCTTGCTAACGCACCGTAGGCATCGTTCCGAACCTCGAGTCCTCCTTTATATCCTGGCAGGACCTCCAACATCCACTTTTTCCAGCGCAGCTGATCTTCTTCTCGGTCACCACCCGCTGTGGAGACAAAAACGCTACAAAGCTCTTCCTCTTTTACACCAGACATTAATTCAATGGTTACCTGATGAATCGCCGCTCGAACTTCTTCTTCCTTACGTGATTTCACATTAGTTGATCCGGCAACACTTTTTAAGAGGATTACACCGTCCTGATTACAAATGAGGCCAACCGTCTTCGTGCCACCGCCGTCTATCCCCATATACACTTTTTTATTTAATGGCACCCTGAGTCAGTCCTTCCATAAATTGTTTCGATGCGATGAAGAAAAGCACAATCATCGGCAGTGAAGCTAACGTGAGCCCTGCAAAAAGCGCCCCCCAGTCTGCAGAGTATTCACCGAAAAGTGAAAGCATGCCAACCGGAATCGTCTTTTTCAGATCATCCGTAATAAAAATAAGCGGAAAAAAGAAATCATTCCACGATTGGATAAATTGAATAATCATAACCGTTCCGAGCGCTGGACGCATTAAGGGAAGAACAACATTCCATAAAATACGCAGATTTCCAGCTCCATCAATTCGTGCCGCTTCTTCAAGCTCGCGCGGCATCGTTCTGAAGAATCCGGTCAAAATAAGAATCGAAAGGGGTATCCCCGTTGCCACATACATAAAAATCAGCGACCATAAGGAGTTTAATAGATTCAAATCTTTCATTAAAATAAACAACGGCACGATGCCAAGTTTAATCGGAAGCATCATCCCCATCAGGAAAAAAAAGAAAATAATGTTATTCCAGACGAATGTGAAGCGTGCAATATAGAAAGCAGCGAGTGAAGATGTGATCAGAATTAATAACACAGATACAACACTCACAAAAACGCTGTTCATAAAATACGTCGTAAACGGAATCATTTCAAGTAAGCTCCGGTACGTATCAAGGTTGAACGTCTTCGGCAAGGAGAGTGGACTTGTGAAAATCTCCGCGCTCGTTTTGAAAGACGAAAGGATCATTAATAAAATCGGATAGATGCTGATCGATGCGATCAGAAAAGCAAATACATAGTAAAACGGTCTCGTCCAGATCGTATGGTTCATCAGTTCGCCTCCTTACATGTCCACTTGTTTTTTCTGCATGTAGCGTAAATAAAGTGCGGTAAAAAATGAGATAAAGAGAAAGAGCACAACCGCCAGTGCGGATCCTAGTCCAACTGCCGTCGTTGATCCACCTGCGGAGCCGCCGAATGCGAGGCGATAGAAGTAAATCGCAAGCGTATCCGTCGAGTGATAAGGTTCTCCTTGCGATCCCTGCATCGCATAGACAAGTTCGAATGCCTCGAACGATTGAATAAACGTAAGGACCGTCATAATCATGAACGAAGGAACCATTAACGGAAGAACAATTTTTCGGATCATCGAAAGGCCATCTGCGCCATCGAGCTTACCTGCTTCAAACAGTTCCTTTGGAATCGACTGAAGACCAGCAAGAAAAATGAGCACACCGAACCCGATCCCATACCAGCAGTTAACGAGAATAATTGAAATAAGAGCTGTATCTGGATCACCAAGCCACGCTTTTTGGAGCTGTTCCAAACCGAGCTTCTCAAGAATGACATTTAGTGCACCGTAGTTTGGATTTAAAATCAGCTTCCATAAAAATCCGACAACGATTACGGATAACAGTCGTGGCAGGAAGTAAGCAATTTTAAGAAATTCCGACCCTTTTACTTTTTTATAAATAATATAAGCCAGAATAAAAGCAAGACCGTTTTGGAAAATCATCTGTAGCACGAAATAAAGAATGTTGTGGCCAAAAGCATTCCAGAAAAGTCCTGAAAACGGCTCAAGTGTAAAGAGATCCTTGAAATTCTTTAAGCCGACAAACTCTCCGCGCACAATCCCTTTCCAATCAAAAAAGCTGTACGTTAATGCAGCAAATAGTGGATAAACAATAAATAGCCCATAGATAAGAAGAGCAGGAATAGGAAAAAGGTGGATGGTCCACCTTTTCCAGTTCCTCTCCTTCTTCATTTTGACGACTGAATTTGAATTCGTAGCTGGTTTCATACTCTCCGCCCCTTATTTCTGTAGTGGCTCACTGCGCGCTTTCCTGAACCGTCTTCGCTACTTCCTCTGGCGTGCGTTCACCAAGGTACATACCTTGTAGCTCTGTTTCAATTGTCGCTTTCGTGGACGGATTTCCACCAGCAAAGTGAACAAGCATCATGTAAGGTGTCGACTGCTCTTCTGCTGCTTTTCCGAGGGCATTCACAAGCTCATCCTCAGACTCAATCCCTGGGATCGCGCTGATCATTTTAAATTCTTCTGTGAACATCGTGCCAAACTCTTCCGTTGTCATAAACTGAAGAAATTTCTTTGCGGCATCTTTATGCTCAGAACTCGCATTGATCGCATATGAGCCATCCACCCATGTTGTAATCGTCGGCTCTTTTCCAACAGCAGACGGAATCGGGAAGAAACCGAGTTCAAGGTCAGGATTCATTTCACGTAGCACTTCAATTTCCCAGCTTCCTAGCGGGAACATCGCTGCGTCACCTGTAAAGAACATCGTGCGAATATCTTCCATCCCAAGTCCTTCATAGTTATCAGGGAAAAACTGTTTTAGCTCATCCATTGCGTCAATCGAGCTTTGAAATTCGTCGCTTGTAAAATCGGTTTCGCCTGCTGTAATTTGATCGACGAACTCATTGCCACCATAATGAGCCGGCCCAATGATTCCGTGAGACAACGACAACAGCCAGCCTTCTTTTGTACCAAGGGCGATCGGTGTCGTACCTTCTTTCTTAATTTTTTCATTTAGCGCCATGAACTCATCCCACGTTTGTGGTTCTTCAAGGCCCATTTCTTCAAACATTTTTTTGTTGTAAAACATTTGGGTCGTGCTCATATTAAGCGGTACACCATATTGCTTATCATCCGATCCTTTTGAAGCGGCAAGCGTTTCTTCTGGATATTGATCTAGGCCTTCTAAATCATCAAGCGGCTCCAAGTATCCTGCATCCGCAAGCTCGATCCCAGGTGTATAAGGACGAAGGTGAATGATATCAGGTCCTTCCCCACTTTGAAGGGCCGTGTTTAAAATCGTGTTATACTCCGTGTTTTTTGAAGGTTTAAACTCAACGTTAATGTCCGGGTTTTCTTCATTAAATTTATCGATGATTTTTTGATAGCTTGCTTTATCTTCTGTTCGCCAGCTGCCAATCGTTAGCGTAACGCTGTCTTCACTAGCTTCAGAATCTCCTGAATTGCCACCACTTTCAGAGCTACATGCGGATAAGACTAAGATAAATGCTAAAAAACCCGTTAAAGTAAACGCTTTCATTCTATTCATTACTTTTCCCCCTCGTTTAGTTAGTAAAATGAGCGTGAATCAAAGAATGAAGATCAGGACGAATGTGTTTCATGTTGTGCTTCCTTCCATACTGAACAACATTCGTTAAAAACGTAACAATAAGCTCTTTCTGCGGATCAATCCACAAACTCGTTCCCGTAAATCCCGTGTGGCCGAAGCTTCCTGCTGACCACCCCCTTCCGCATGATAAAGTAGTGCCTTTCCCGCTCCACACTTCAAACCCCATGCCGCGGTTTTCAGCAACGTGATTTCGTGCTTTTTTCATCAGAGTTTGTGATAGCACCGTTTGCGTTTCTGGATAAAGAAAATAAGATCCAAAATTGCCAACATCACTCGCAGTAGAAAAGAGACCAGCACTTCCGCTCGCGCCGCCAAGATGGAGCGCTTTTTCATCATGTACTTCTCCTTGTAGATAGCGGTCTTTCGTCCACTCTGTTGAAGCGACTTGCAGCGGTTGCTCTGGATGAAAGCTGGTCTGTGTTAACCCCAACGGTTTATAGAGAACCTTCTTTGTAAAAGTGGAAATAGGCCGGCCAGACACCTTTTCAATGACCACTCCTAGTAAAATCATGCCAAGATCACTATACCTCACAACGTTTCCAGGCTTAGAAACAAGTTCAGCATTCACTACTTCATTAAAAACATCACGCTTCTCAAATCGTTGGACGGGTGGCATAAGATCGGCTGGAAGTCCTGTCGTATGGGTAAGCGCCTGACGAATCGTAATCTCTTGGTTTACGAATTCTGGGATGTAGGTTTGAATCGTGTGATCGAGTTCAACAGATGTGTTGTCAACAAGCCATAGGATCGACGGAAGGGTGGCCATTACTTTTGTTAAGGAAGCAATGTCAAATCGTGTTGATATTTTCATGGTGTGGGATTGATGGTTCGAATCGATAAATCCACCGTATGCACGATGGAAAACGGTGCTCCCTTTCTGTTGAACGTGAAGAACAGCGCCAGGAAGCTCCTTTTTGACAATAAGATCGCGGAGATAGGCGTCAATTTCAACCATGCTTTTTCGCAACCTCCACCGCTTTTCGCGTGCGTTCAAGTGCCGCTACGCTTTCCTCGTAGTTTCGGCTTGTCATGCCTACGTATAAAATATCAATTACATTAAGCTGAGAAATACGTGAGCTCATCGCACCGCTACGAATGCTTTTCTCAAGAGAGCTTGTGAACAGCTTAATATCAGCAAGATCGGATACCGGGTTCGTGCCGTACTTGGTTAATGTTATAACGGTGGCGCCGTTATCCTTTGCGATTTTAAGCGATTCAATGATATCGTTCGTTTGACCTGAGTAGGAGATACCAAAAACAACATCCTGCTCCTCGAGGTTCGCGCTAATCGTACCTTGTGTATCATAATCAACGCCCGCTTCACACCAGCGGTTGATGCGAGAAAGCTTTTGTTTAAAATCCTGAGCAATTAAGCCAGATGCCCCAATGCCAAACAGGGCAATTTTGCGCGCCTGACTAAGGGCAGCGATCGCTTTTTCCACTTCCTCTTTTGAAAGAACCGAGATCGTATCATTGATCGATTGAATGTTGTTGTTTGAGACGTTTTCAATAAACGAATCAACTGTACCATCAATCGAAATTTCTTGATAAGATTTACTCGTTTGCTTTGTCGCAAGATCCCCTGCAATCCGAAGCTTCAGTTCTTGAAATCCTTTGTAATTTAGCGTACGAGCCAGACGTATGATCGTCGCTTCGCTTACTTCTGTTCGTTTTGAGAGCTTCTGGATTGATAGATTGATCACTTCTTCCGGGTAATGAATAATGTATTCCGCCACTTTTCGTTCTGAAGGTTTTAATGAAGTGATTGATTCCTGAAGACTGATCAGGCCACCGTTCATAACTAGCCCACCTTTATCTTATAAATTTTCAATCATTTCATTTTAGCATATCCTCTCAGTCTAGCTCGGCACAACAGCAGATTCAATTGCTTTTCTTAAGTGACCATCATACCTTTCTAACGTAGCGTGAACCGCTTCACCTGTTAATCCTGTTAATAAGGAAAGAATAGCCGCTTTAGTTGAGCCATATTTTTCTAACG
This sequence comes from Guptibacillus sedimenti, assembly GCF_028610665.1. Taxonomy (NCBI): domain Bacteria; kingdom Bacillati; phylum Bacillota; class Bacilli; order Caryophanales; family Guptibacillaceae; genus Guptibacillus; species Guptibacillus sedimenti. The sequence goes on along the minus strand of NZ_JAQQWV010000001.1, from coordinate 438,017 downwards.
ATTTTTCAGCCTCTTCGATCGATACCCCTGCGATTTCAGCGACAATGTTCTTTCCGCGCTGCACGAGTTTCCGATTCGTCGGCACAACATCAACCATTAAATTGCTGTAAACCTTACCAATTTTAATCATGGAAGCGGTTGTCAGCATGTTCAGGACAAGCTTCTGAGCCGTTCCCGCTTTCATACGCGTTGATCCTGTTACGACTTCTGGCCCTACATCCGCAACGATACTGTAATGGGCCACTTCCTCCATTTTCGAGTGACGACTACAAGTAACCGCACCAACCGTAGCACCTACTGTTTTCGCGTACGCCATGGCTGCTACTGTATAAGGCGTTCTTCCACTTGCGGCGATACCAACAACCACATCGTTTGAAGTAAGATTAAGCTTCTTCATATCCTCTACGGCCTGTTCTTCATCGTCTTCTGCTCCTTCAAGAGCATATTGAAGCGCCTGATCTCCTCCTGCAATGACGCCGATCACCTGTTCAGATGGGGTGCCGAACGTAGGTGGACATTCTGATGCATCAAGAACACCGAGCCTGCCACTCGTTCCTGCCCCAACGTAAATTAAGCGACCGTCCTTCTGAAAAGCCTCGACAATTTGATCAACGAGTTGTTCAATGATAGGCAACGATGCTTTAACGGCTCCTGGTATCACATGATCTTCTTGATTTATCACGTGAAGAATTTCATACGTTGTCATTTGATCAATCCTGAGTGTGTTTTGGTTTCTTCGCTCAGTCTGGATGTTCGTTAAATTCATTTCATTAATTCCTTTCATCTGTAGCATCATTTTTCAAACGTAAGTCAAAGGGCTGCGACGCCCCGATCCATTGTAAAAGCGGCAAATCAGTTGGTGTTACATTTCCAATTACGTTCACTCGATCATCTGACGGAAGATCGCGTTTTGTTAGCTGGATTTCACCGGCATAGCGGCCATAGTTCACGTTATCAATCGTCACCGCCCCACATTTTCGTTCCATCGAACTCATGGGCTCAGGACGATCATGAAAACGTCTGGAAGCCGCGGAACGAATCACATCTCGAGCTGGATCAGGTCGATTTTCATGACGACCTGCGACGTGGAATCTATCAAACTGTGCATTTGAATTCTCCACTTCAAGTGGAATTACGCCCTCTGAAAGAAGTAATAGTTTACGAAGCTGATCGTCGCTAATCGAAATATCCCCAACCAGCACGTGGTCCACATTGTAGTGATAAAGAAGGTCAGCGCAGGCGATGTGCGGTGGCACGTGGCGATGTTTCTCAAGTGTTGGTAAGCCCGCATAGATAGGTCCTCTCAGCTGTCCATCTCCAGGAATGAATGCCATCGTTTGGATGCCGTATTCTTTAAATAATCGATTTCTCTCAGAAAAGAATTCCTCATCAAGTCCCGTTTCAGGACGTGGGTAATAGTTATGCCAAGCTTCGAGATTTCGAATGTTTGCACCTAATTCAATCCACCGCTTGATTTCTTTTCTTGTCACGGTGCTTGCATTAAGACCAACTTTCATCTTTTGAGACAGTGAAACGATTAAGTCATCAGTATACCCGTAATCAGGCCGAATTCCACTCAATCCCCACTCTAGTAAATCTTCATAGTTCTCAATTCCTAAAAAGGTGATGGAGTGAGGCGAGATGTCCGCCACTAACTCCATCTTAAATTTATTTGCCAAACGACCAAGCTCTTTTAAACGAGTTTGATAGATCGTGTGATCGTCTTCTGGTATATGTAAGGAAGTGAAAAGCACCTTCACTCCGAAAGACTGCGCTTTTTCTAACTTCCCTTCCATATCACCATCACTTCCTAGATAGATAGACATTCCGAGCACTTTGGTACCTCCTCTATGCAGCTGTCGTCTTTGATACTCCTTTATCAATCGCTACCGTCATCTCTTCTTTAAATCCGAACAGATACGTGAAGACAAAGCCAAAGAAGTACGCCACGACAAGGGAAATAATGTAGTAAAGGATTTGATTTGAATTCACAAGAAAAATGAGCGGCAAGCCGGATACGCCAATTGCGATGGTCGCAACTTTAAAGAATGCAGCAAAAGCGCCTCCGATCGCTGCACCGAGACATGCTGTGACGAACGGGCGGCCAAGTGGCAATGTCACCCCAAAGATTAGTGGCTCTCCGATACCTAAAATCCCAACTGGTAATCCTGCTTTAATGACTTTTCGAAGCTTCTTATTTTTTGTTTTAAAATAAATCGCGAACGCTGCTCCAACTTGACCGGCGCCTCCCATTGCAAGAATCGGAAGCAATGGATCATCACCAATCGTGTTAATTAATTCCATATGAACGGGCGTTAGTCCCTGATGGAGACCCGTTACGACAAGCGGCAGGAACGTTCCTGCAAGAATCAATCCTGAGAAAATACCTCCAGCGTCAATTAATCCTAATAGTCCTTTTGTAATCAAGTCTGAAACGAATCCGCCGATCGGCTGAAGCACGATTAACGTCGCAAACCCTGTAATTAACACCGAAATCGTTGGCGTTACGATAATATCAAGAGAAGAAGGAACGAAGCGACGCACGCGACGCTCTGTCCAGGCCATGAAAAAGGCAGCAAGCATAACACCAACTAAGCCACCGCGACCAGGAACGAGCTGTTCACCAAAGAGCGTTATATCCGCAAGGGCCGGGTTAATGATCAGAATACCTGCAATCCCACCTAGTGCAGGGGTTCCACCAAATTCCTTAGCAGCATTAATCCCGACGAAAATACCAAGATACCCAAACAGTCCCCAACCAATGAAATTAAGAATCGATACGATTGACGTTTCGGGATCGACACCTGATCGAATGACGATGTTCGTAATTCCGGCAATTAACCCTGAGGCTACGATCGCTGGAATAAGCGGAATAAAGATGCTGGCTATTTTTCTTAAAAACAATTTGAAAGGCGTAGCGTTTTTTTGCTTCAAATCTGATTTTGTTTGAGCTGCAAGTCCTTCAAAAATGTCTTCATTATCATCCAAATCCTCAGCTTCGACGCCACTCATCTTAGAAACTTCTTCTGCTACCTTCGTCACAATGCCTGGTCCTAAAATAACCTGAACCGTTTCAGCCTCGACAACACCGAGCACGCCGTCAATTTCTTTTAATTGTTCAAGATCTACTTTTGACGAATCAATTGGCGTTACGCGAAGTCTCGTCATACAACTTGTTATTGATTGAATATTCGATGGCCCACCGAGAAGAGGTAAAATCTCACTAGCTAAGCGTTCTTCTTTTCTCACAAGCTTTCCCCATTTCTTCTGATGATTTCATGACACGTCTCAATATCCTTCTTCCGCTATGTAATCAGCTCACTGCTTCCTAATGCGTAAGCGATCCTCCCCTCACAACATCGATGTTTTATATTGAATTTTCTAATAACTTTAGTTTAACAAGTTTTATTTAATAATGTAAGTATTTTTGTGAAGTTTTATTACATATAAAAAGCACTCGCCATTTTCACGAGTGCTTTGAACCCTTAGTAAAGCAAGTAACCTTCTCTTACTTCTTTAAAATTTTCAAGATCTTCTTCCCACTGCTGCTGCATTTCTTCGACGCTTTCGCCATTTTCAATCGCTTCTCGAATCCAACCGTTTCCTACGAGAAGATCAAAGAACGAAACGCCAGCGCTATTTTCTGCACGGAATTCGAAATCTTCTGGGTAAAGATCATGAATGGTTTTAACAAGACTAAGGCCTGTTGTAACTGGTTCAAATGCTTCCTTATCCGTTACGTGAATTTGCACGCCGTGTGTTAATTTGCCAGCGTGCTTCGAAAAAGAAGGTGTAAAAGAAGCGGCTCTAAAATCTACGCCTGGAAGCTCAAGGGCGTTCAACTCATTGGCAAGCTCTGTTGAATTAATAAACGGTGCACCGATTAGTTCAAATGGCTTTGTCGTTCCGCGACCTTCTGAGACGTTCGTTCCTTCAATTAAAGCGGCACCTGGATAGACGAGTGCTGTATCAAGCGTTGGCATATTTGGCGATGGAAGGACCCATTCGAGAGGCGTGTCATCATAGTACATGTCCCGCTTCCACTTATCCATTTCAACAACAGTCAAATTAGCGCCAATTTCAAATTCTTCATTAAAAAGTTGAGCAAGCTCTCCTACCGTCATACCGTGGCGAAGTGGAATTTCATATTTTCCAACGAAAGAAGAGTACTCATCATTAAGTACAGGGCCTTCTACCGCTTCACCACCAAGAGGATTCGGTCGATCTAGTACGATAAATTCAATGTCATTCTCAGCAGCGGCCTCCATCGCGTAAGCCATCGTGTAAATATACGTGTAGAATCGCGTTCCAACGTCTTGAATATCAAAGAGGAGCACGTCAATTCCTTCTAGCATTTCAGGAGTAGGCTTCTTTGTAGCGCCATAGAGACTATAAACAGGAAGTCCAGTTTCTTCATCGATATAATACTCCACGTATTCTCCGGCCTGCGCACTTCCACGAACGCCATGCTCTGGACCGTAGAGCGCTTTCAAATCAACATCAGCGTCATTGTGTAATAAATCTACGATACTGTTAAGCTCTTGATCAACACCCGTTGGATTTGTAATGAGCCCAACGCTTTTCCCTTCGATCAACTCTTTCTGATCTTCAAGGAGCACTTCCACACCAAGCTTGAATTTTTTCTTATTTTTATCATGACCATACGCATTTCCTTTGCCATTGTTATCAGCGAGTGCCACTGACAAAGATGAAAGGACAAGCACCATTGTGACAAGCATAATCATCCACTTTTTCATATTCCGAACGCCTCCCCATTTTTTTAATCGGGAAGAAGCAGCGCTTCTCCCCGATCACCATTGTTAGTACGTTAACCCATGTCCAAAATTATAAAGGATGCCACCTGTTTCCCCTGGAATCGTAATCGGTAGCTTTCCTGTTGGTGCATTTTCACCAAAAATAGTGGCAGCTGTTGCTTCAAAACTCGCTGTTCTAAAACCATACTGTGTGAGGTAGCTATCAACATCCGGATACGCCATAATGTCATATGGATTCCGAATGCCAACGGCTATAACAGGTGCGTCTACTTCATTCATAATGGCGTTAACCATCAGCATTTGCGGATGCTCAGGTGAACGTGTTCCAACACTGTACGTGTACGTTCCTACAATAATTTGATCGGCAGAAGCAATTGTTTCACGCTGTTCGTCCGTTAACGTGTAGCTGGAATTTGCTTCAATCACTGTCGTATTCGCATGCTGTGCTTTTACGGCGTCACCTAGCGTAGACACAAAACTTCTCCCAACCACGACAACGTGATCATCATCATTTGCATTAAGCGGTAAAACATCCTCATTTTTCACAAGTGTGATCGACTTGTCAGCAGCTTCTTTCTCAACCGCTTTATGCTCGGCTGATCCAACTGTTTGAAGCGCTTCTTGAATTTGGTCTTCTACATCAATAGGATGCTCAGACTTGATAATTCCTCTGTTCACTTTTAACGTTAAAATGCGTTCAACAGACGCTTCAATGCGCTCTTCAGAAATGTCACCAGATTCCACCGCTGCATATAGTCCTTCCGCAACTTCCTGAAGACCAACAGGCATCAAGACGATATCCGTTCCTGCTTTTACTGCGCGAATCGCTGCATCGACAGATCCGAAATGATCTTGAATCGCGCCCATGTTCATCGCATCTGTCGTAATGACGCCTTCATATCCCATCTCATCGCGCATTAATTCGGTTAACACTTTGTGAGAAAGCGTGGCAGGAAGCGAAATTTCCGTTCCATCTTTTTTCGAGATCACTTTCGTATCATCAATTTTCGGGAACGTCACGTGAGCGGTCATGATCGCGTCGATCCCAGCTTCCATCGCCTTTTGGAACGGATAAAGCTCTACTTCCATAAGGCGATCTTTGTCATAAGGAACTTCAGGCAGGCCGAGGTGAGAATCTACAGCTGTATCACCGTGACCAGGGAAATGCTTTGCCGTTGCCGCTACGCCAGTTTCTTGAAGTCCTTTTGTATAAGCAATCCCGAGATCAGCAACAAGCTCCGGATCTTCTCCAAATGAACGAACGCCAATAACAGGGTTATCTGGATTGTTGTTCACATCCATATCAGGTGCAAAGTTCATATTGATTCCAAGAGAAGCTAGCTCTTCTCCAATCGCATGACCGACTTTTTCCGAAAGCTCCGGTGAACGCGTTGCGCCAAGCGCCATGTTCCCAGGCATGTCGGTTCCAGACTGAAGACGCGTAACGATTCCGCCTTCCTGGTCAATTGTCATCAGCATGCCGTATTTTTCAGAAGCCTCCTGATAATCAGCGACTAGCTTCGTTGTTTGTTCCGTTGTTACGACATTCTCTCGGAATAAAATCACACCGCCGAGGTGATACTGTTTGATCTGTGCTTCGATTTCTGGAAGCATCTCAGTGACATTTTGACCATCCCAGTTTCGGTAATCAGGCATCAGCATTTGACCCACTTTTTCTTCCATCGTCATGCCCGCAATCGCGTTTTCAATCAGGTTGTATTGCTTTCCTTTTTGCTTAACAATCGCTGGAGCTGACGCTTTTTTATCTGATTTATTCACTTTGTAATCAATCGCAATGCGGTCGCTGCTTTCGCCATCAGAAACACTAATGAATGTGCGGCCACGCTGACCTGTTAGGGTTACTTGACCATCATCATCCACTTTCGCAACATTCTTATTCGATGACTTCCATGTAAGGTTCTGCTCTGTTTTCATAAAATGACCGTCTTCATAAATGTGGAGCGGATGAAGCGTCATTGTTTCTCCATCAAATGCCGCACTTACTTCAGGAACGTTTTCCATTAAAATTAAGTGTGGCGCACCTTCTGCACCAGCCTTTGGCAGCCACATTTGTGAAAACATCATCACAAACGCCAATATCCCGACAACGATCCGTTTACTTCGTGCTTTCATTTTACCCCTCCTGTTTGTTGAAAATTAATAAGCTCGCTTCACCCAGTCATTGCTTGTGAACGAGATTTTCTGTTGATCGAGTTTGGCATCATCAACGTACCATCCGCGCTTATTCGTTGATCCGTCTGTATGATAAGTAAAGCGAATTTGTGTCGTATTCGCTGGAATCGTAACTTCTTCTCTTTCCCAACTTTCGCTCGCGCCAGTTAGCGACGCTACCTCTGTCCATTTCTCGCCATCCTCAGAAACCTCAACTGTTCCTGTATCATAGCCTTCCTCCATTTGATACCATGTATCAAACGCGAGCGTGGTTTCTTCTTTCACATCAACTTCAGCCGTTAAATGTTTTGACTCGTTATTACCATAGCCTGCAAACCACGGATCTGCCTTTTTATCCATCGCAACTGGAATCGCATCCGCTACTTGTCTCGCAAATGCTCGTCTCGTTGGTGACGTTGAAACTGTTTCGCGAGTAGGATGCACGCGGTTCGTTAACAGAATCGCAATCGTTTGATTTGTTGGGCTCACAACGATCGACGTTCCAGTATACCCGGTATGCCCGAGCGTAGTGCTTTCAGATAAAGCATCCATAAACCAGCCCTGCTGAAGCTCCCAGCCAAGTCCATGATCGTCTCCAGGGAACTCTGGAATCCGGTTCTCCGTTAAAAGTTTGACAGTTGCCGGCTCAAGAATCCGCGTTCCGCCGTAGCGTCCTTCCATCAAATACATATGCGCAAATGTCGCGAGGTCCGATGCCGTTGAAAATACACCGGCATGACCAGCTACTCCGTCAAGTGACCAGGCGCTCTCATCGTGTACCTCGCCCCAAACGAGTCCTCGGTTCGTCCACGGCTGGTATTCGGTTGCGGCGATTCGTTCTTTTAATTCAGCAGGCGGGTTATACATCGTATCGTCCATGCCAAGCGGCTCTGTGATTTCCTGCTTTACATACTCATCGAGACGCATACCTGAGAGTCTCTCAATCAAAGCACCAAGCGTAATCATGTTCAGGTCGCTGTATGTATAGTCTGTTCCTGGCGCTGATTGAAGTGGGTATTGAAAGACATACTCTAAGCGATCCTCTCGATCTTCTCCGATTGTGTAGAGGGGAATCCACGGTTTAAATCCTGAGGTGTGGGTCATGAGCTGTTCGATCGTAACGTTTTCTTTTCCATTTGCCGCAAATTCAGGAATGTACTTCGCAACGGGATCATCTAACTGAAAAGCCCCATCCTCATAAAGCGTCATCGCCGCCGTCGTCGTGAACAGCTTACTAATAGAAGCAAGATCAAAAATGGTATCCTCGCTCATCGGAATCGGAATGTCCATTTCAGTAAAGTCACCATCTGTGTATTGAGCCGAATAACCGTATGCTTCTTCCTTCACGATATGTCCTCTTCTTGCAACAAAAGCAACAGCGCCAGGCATTACTTGGTCATCAATAGCATTTTGGAGTAAACCGTCAATCTCTTGAAGCGGTTCTTCACGCATTCCTGCTCCTTTGTATGAGCCAGGGTGAAGAACAGGAGAGGTTGGTCCCGGGTTGTCCCAAGAAAAAGCGGGGTGAGCTTTTCTCGATTGATGCATGTTAACCTTTCCCTCTTTTTCGATTGTCGGACCGGGTGCAGCTAATCCTGATCCAGGGGCTAAAAGTGACGTTCCAAGTGCCGTAGTTAGAAGCAGCGACAGCGTTTTTCTTCTCATAGTGCCCTCCTCTTTTTAATTGAATACAGCTAAATGAATGACTCCTCCCTTTTCAAATGAACCAACATTCAGAATATTCTATTCAAATCGTAACCTCTTCCTTTATAGTCGTCTATACCACTTAAGTCATGGATTACCAAAAAACAGCGTCATTTATAGACCATTCCGCATAGGTCATTGGAATGAATTTGAAGTATTGTAACAATCAATTCAAGATTAATTTGTAGCTTTATTTCAAAACTTGTGAGAATTCGGGTGGTGACAGGCACTTGCGGTTTTTTCGTAAACTTTATGATCAAAATGCCCAAAATGAAATAAAACTAACTTATTTCCGTTTTCTTAAAACGGATGGAATGATCAGGTATATTTAGTTTAGTTAATTTGAAAGCGATTACATAAACGGGAAGGGGTTTTAGAGTTGAGACAAAGAAAGAATTTGTTCATGTCTCTTTTGTTGGGGAGTGCACTTCTATTAAGTGCTTGCGGAAGTAATGAAAGTTCAGGAAGCTCTGCATCGAATGGTGAATGGAGTCCTGATAAGCCAATTGAAATGATTGCGCCAGCAGGAGCAGGCGGTGGATGGGATACAACAGCACGAACAATCTCAAAAGTAATGGAGAAAGAAAAGATTATCGATAAACGGATGGCTGTTGCCAATAAACCTGGAGGCGGAGGTGCAGTTGGTTGGTCCTATGTAAATAAGAAAGGAGGTAACCATACGCTTTTCGTCACATCCCCACCAATTTTGTTTGTTCCATTAAATGGCCAATCTGAACTTGGACACAATGATTTTACCCCAATAGCAGGCGTAATTGCAGATTACTCCGCGTTTGTTGTACCAGCTAATTCACCATACGACAGCATGAATGACCTTGTCGATGCTCTAAAAGAAGATCCAACTTCGATTTCAGTTGTCGGGGACTCTTCTCCTGGAAGTATGGATCATATGGCCTTTGTAAAAGCGGTAAAAGCTGCTGGTGTAGATATTAAACAACTAAAATATGTTTCTGCTCAGGACGGCAGTGGAATGAGCATGCTCCTTGGAAATAAAGTCGACGTTTATTCAACTGGACTCGCTGAAGCAACGGAACAGGCACGTGCTGGTAAGGTGAAAGTCCTTGCGATTACTTCTCCTGAGCCACTTGAAGGTGAAACAGTATCCGAGTTTCCAACGCTTAAAGAACAAGGAATCGATGACGAATTCATTGTTTGGCGAGGCATTATGGGGCCAAAAGATATGGACCCTAAAGCAGCAAAATTTTATGAGCAGGCTGTCAAAGACATGATGGAAACAGATGAATGGAAAACGCAACGCGATAACTTTGGATGGAATGATAAATTTATGTCTGGTGACGAATTTAAAGAATTCCTTGATCAAGAATACAAAACAATGGAATCACTTCTAAAGGAAGTCGGTTTAGCAAAATAAGAGGTGAACGAAAGGTTAGCCGTTGCTAACCTTTCGTATCTATAAAAGGCAGGTGACTCGTTATGCTAGCTAGTGTTGAACGGAAAGTAGCCATTGTTTTATTCGTATTATCGATTTTATATCTCTTCTCTAGTTTTCAGCTACCAGCTTTCCCATACGCCATCGTAGATGCTGACGCTCTTCCGAAAGGACTGGGATTTTTACTCATAGCCCTTTCGATTTTACTATTTGTCCAGAACCCTGTTGAAGATCGAAAGAAAAGTGACATTAAAAAAGATGAAGTATGGATGTTGCTTGCGGTTGCAGGTCTTATCTTCGTCTATATACTCTTATTTGAGCTCCTAGGATTTGTCGTTATTACGATTCTATTCCTGCTCGTTACATCTCGTTTACTTGGTTATACAAAGTGGAAAACGCTGATCGCAGTTTCAATCGGATTTACGCTCGTGCTCTATTTTTCATTTAACTACTTACTTCAAATTTATTTACCACAGGGGATCCTTCCCTTTTAGAAAGGAGGCAATATCGTGGATACGATCTCAAATATGCTATACGGCTTTCAAGTCGTTTTAACCTTCCAAAACATCATGTTTGTTTTCATTGGGGTGCTAGCCGGAACTTTAATTGGAATGCTTCCTGGCCTAGGTCCTATTTCAGCAATCGCTATTATGATTCCGCTAAGCTATGGCATGGATCCCGCTTCCGCTCTTATTCTTATGGCAGGGGTTTACTATGGAGCGGTATTCGGTGGATCAACCTCGTCCATTTTATTAAATGCACCAGGAATATCAGGAACTGTCGCCACATCATTTGACGGTTATCCGCTCGCCAAACAAGGTAAAGCTGGTAAAGCACTTGCCATTGCTGCTATTTCATCCTTCGCCGGAGGTACCGTAAGTGTTGTGGCTCTTATGTTAGTTGCACCTCTTATGGCCAGCTTTGCCGTCTCATTCGGACCGACTGAATATTTTGCCCTCATGTTACTCGGTTTAACAGCGATCGCGAGCTTGTCTGAAGGCTCAACGGTTAAGGCGTTAATTTCAGCAACAATTGGTTTAATCATCGCTACAATCGGCGTTGACCAACAGACAGGAACGCAGCGTTTTACTTTTGGGAACCCAAACCTGCTTGAAGGAATCGACTTTTTGATTATTGCTCTCGGACTTTTCGCACTTGCAGAAGTTTGCTCATTAATCCTCTCGAGGAAATCAAAAATGATGGATGGAAACTCCAATGTTGGCTCTTTAAAAATCACGAAAAAAGAAGCAAAAGAAATCTCCGGACCGATTGCGCGTCATTCTGTGCTCGGATTTATTCTTGGCGTTCTTCCTGGCGCAGGCGCTACGATCGCTTCTTTCATGTCTTATATCACAGAGAAGAAGATTTCAAAGGACCCTTCATCTTTCGGAAAAGGAAATATTAAAGGACTTGCGGCACCAGAAACATCTAATAATGCTGCAACGAGCGGGGCTTTTGTTCCTCTTTTAACACTTGGTATTCCAGGCTCTGGAACAACTGCTGTTCTGCTTGGTGCCCTCCTTGTTGTCGGTGTGCAACCTGGTCCATTGATGCTGACCGATCATCCCGACGTTTTCTGGGGAGTTATCGCAAGTATGTATCTTGGCAACCTTTTCTTGCTAGTATTGAACCTACCGCTTATTCCGTTTATCGCTCGGATTCTTTACATTCCAAAAGCGCTCTTAATCTCGCTTGTTATTATCTTCTGTATGATCGGGGTTTACGGAGTTAGCTTCAGCACCTTTGATCTGTATCTTTTACTAGCATTTGGGGTCATTGGATTTATTATGAGACTTCTAAACTTTCCAGCAGCACCGCTCATCCTCGCCTTTATTTTAGGAGGAATGATGGAGCAATCATTTAGACAGGCCCTAACGATCTCGAACGGAAGTTATCTGACGTTTTTCGATAGTACAGTTACGATTGTACTCCTTACTCTCTCACTCCTATCTCTTACGCTTCCTTTTATAAAAAGCAAACTTAGTAAAAGTGCAGCGGAAGATGAGGAAGAACATTTAGCATCTTAGAACACAAAGCCGCTTCTGAATTCACATCTTCTTAGGAGAAATGAATTCAGAAGCGGTTCTTTTTTTCTATTCTTCGATGGAATGATAGCGTCGTTCAGGACGCCCTACTGTTCCATAAGACAAATCAGCGTCCACCCTTCCAAGCGAAACCATGTATTCCAAATACCTTCTCGCTGTCGTTCTACTGCAGCCCATTTCACTTCCCACTTCTTCAGCTGTCATGCCTTGAGGCCTATGCTTCACAAGCACTTCCGTTAGCTTTGATAAGGTTAAAGGATCAATTCCTTTTGGAACAACTTGAGTCGAAACTTCAGCACGTGTCCCCTGCCTTGTAAATAAGTGATCCACATCTTCTTGACTGACTACTTTTTGATGATTTACTTGTCCACTTGTCTTTTTAAATTTTTCAAGAGTTTGTTTGAAACGATCAAAGATTACCGGTTTAATAATGTAATCAATAGCCCCGCCGCGAAGTGCTTCCTGAACCGCCTCAATTTCTTTTGCAGCAGTAATCATCATGACGTCCGTTTCCTTGTAATTTTCACGAATGTGCCAGAGCAAGCTAAGTCCGCTTTCTTCAGGAAAAAAGATGTCGAGTAAGACAAGGTCTGGTTCTATTATTTCAAGAAGTTCCTTCCCTTCTGAAATGCTTGAAGCAACGCCTATAACAACATAACCTGGTACATTTTCAGTAAACTTTTGATTGATTCTAGCGATGCGATGATCATCCTCTACAATCAATACTTCGATATCAGACATTTCTTTCTTCCTCCTTAGGAATCACAACAGTAAACGCTGCTCCTCCGTAACGACCTGTTGAGATGGTGAGATATCCACCTAAATAATTCAGAGCATTTTTTACAAGTGAAAGTCCAATTCCACGATCTTCTCCCCTTTTACTACTGATCCCTCTTTCAAAAATTCGTTCTATCTCCTCTTCCTTAACACCATTTCCTGAATCTTCTATTTCAAAAATCAAATCTTTTCCTAGATCCGTCATAAACAAATGGACAACCTTCTCTCCACCCCGCTTCTCAAGGGCAGCATCCATCGCATTATCAAGTAAATTACCGACAATCGTAACGAGTTTTTCTTGTTCTAGCCACTCAGGGAAATTACTCATACTACTTTCCTCATCAATTAAAAATTGAATATGTAACTCATGAGCCCGGTTATATTTACCTAAAAGCAAGGCTGATAGAATCGGATTAGGCACAGCCTTCACCAAAAGCTGGACAACCTCTTGATACCCAATCGCTTCTTTATGTATTAAGTCAATTGCTTCATCATAAGCACCTAACTGGATTAACCCTAAAATGGTATACAGCTTATTGGCGTATTCATGCGTTTGAGAGCGAAGAACATTCGCATAGCTTTGAACTTGTGAAAGTTCTCGTGATAACGCCTCAATTTCTGTTTTCCTTCTAAAGCTAGAAACAGCGCCTGTAATTTCACCGTTCTGAATGATTGGAATCCGATTCACAATCACATGATTATGACCAATAGTGATTTCTTGATCATACTCTGCCTTTCCAGAACGTAATACTTCTGGCATTCTTGTATTTGGAAGAACGGTGACGATATCTTCTCCTTCCAAACTTTCATCTTCACTTCGATTTAACATACGATGAGCTTCTTGGTTAGCAAGGGTAATACCGCCGTTCTCATCAACCGCAATAATGCCTTCTCTGATCGTTTGAAGAATCGTATTTCGCTCTAGAAACATAGCTCCAATTTCTGATGGTTCGAGACCAAAAATAGACCTTTTCACATTCTTCGCAATAAAAAAACCACCTGCTATGCCCAGCAATAAAATCGTACCTATTAAACTCATAACCTTTAACTCAAATTGATCAACTTTTTGTTCAATATCTTCCGTGAGAAAACCAACCGAAACGATACCGATAATATTTCCATTTTCGAAGATAGGTGTTTTTCCTCTAAGGGAGGACCCGAGAGATCCTTCTGCTTTTGAAACATACGATTCCCCTCTTAGCAGTGCCTGTTGGCTATCCCCACCTACCATATGCTTTCCAATGCGATCAAGTATCGGATGAGCTACACGGATCCCTTTCTTATCGCCAACCACAATAAATTCAGCTCCAGTCTTGGAACGAAGATCCTCGACAATTGGCTGAATGGTTTCAGAAGGATTTTCCGACTTCATCGCATTGACTACTGCCGGCATCACTGCTACAGATTGAGCGACATTTAGAGCCCGCTCCCCCATTTGTTCCTCAACACTTGTCGAATATAAATGCGTAAAAATCAAACCAAGAATAAACAATACTGTAAGTAATAATGCCAATATCATTAACGATAGTTTCGTCTGAAGAGAAATTGATTTCATCCCGCTCATGTATTCGCTTACACTTCCTGACTGAATTGTCTTACTATTATTCTAACGATGACCATTGAAGAGCACAAGAGTAAGAGATTGTACTAGCTAATACAAAAGGAAGGGAATCGCATCCCCTTCCTCCTTTCATTCGACAATATTTGAGCAATTCCGGGTGGTGCCTGTCACTCCCTCAACGCACTAAGCAACAACCCCCAGAACTTCTCCTGATCAATACCACGCGCAAACTTCACGTTTGGCTCTCTTCCCGTTACATGAAGACGATCCACACAGGTGGTGCCGTATGTAAATTCTCCCTTCGTCTCAATATCCACACGAACCGTCTCGAATTCAAAAATCGATTCATCGACTAAATACGCAATCGTGCACGCATCATGAATCGGGGCTCCTTCAAAACCAAAAACATCTTTATAGGTTTTGGTGAAATAAGCAAGAAGTTCTCCAACAAATTCAGAAATGGGACTGCCAATTGAAGCGATTTGCTCAAGTATAGCTGGAGTTGTGATTGCCTGGTGCGTCACATCAAGACCAAACATGGTAACGGGAACGCCGCTGTTAAAGACCAGTTCCGCCGCCTCTGCATCAACGTAAATATTAAACTCAGCCGTAGGCGTCCAATTACCAAACGTGCCTCCGCCCATCAGAACGATTTCTTGAATTTTTTCAACGATCGCCGGTTCTTTTTGAAGAGCTAATGCGATATTTGTGAGCGGACCTGTCGGAACAAGCGTAATCTCACCATCCGAAGCCAACAAACGCTCGATGATAAAATCGACCGCATGCTGATCAATCGCCTTTTTTTGCGGGACTTTAGGTAACTGTGGTCCATCTAGTCCCGAGTCACCGTGAATATCGGGCGCAAATTCACGCACTTTTACAAGCGGTTGCTCGGCCCCTCGTGCAACAGGTACATCCAGTCCTAACAAATCACACACTTTCAGCGCATTCAGCGTCGTTTTCTCAACTTCCACATTTCCAGCTACCGTTGTAATGCCTTCAATCTGGATTCGGTCACTTGAAGCTGCGAGGATAATCGATATTGCGTCATCGTGACCAGGATCACAGTCTAAAATCACTTTTCTTTTTTCGCTCATGCAGCATTGCTCCTTTTAGGTAAAATGGAAGAACCCTGATTGGCTCCAATTTTGGAGGGGAGTCAGGGTTCGTTTGTTATTGGATTGAATCATATACGATATTCGCGATTTGCTTTGAAAGTCCTCCAGTACTTGGATAAGAACCAGTCTCAAGAGGGCCATTGTTTTGCTTATTTGTTAAAACAATAATTTGAAGATCATAAACAGGATCAAAAATCACTTGTGTTCCTGTAAAACCTGTATGCCCGAAAGCCTTTTCTGAATGCATATCGCCCATGTACCAGCTTTTATCGAGCTCCCAACCATACCCCTGTCCATAACGTTGTGGCTGTGTAAAAGAGTCAATTACTTGGTTATCATAAAGATTTACTTTTCCGTAACTCCCACCATTCAACATTACCTGTCCAAGCACGGCAAGATCTCGTGCCGTGGAGAATAAGCCAGCGTGTCCAGCAATACCTCCGTTTGCATAAAAACTATTTCCGTCATTAACTTCTCCAATAAGTGTATGATTTCTCCACCTTTCGAAATCCTCAGCCCGCTCTGGAACGTTGTAGCCGAAATTTGGATCATCGACCATTTTATATTCAAAAGGGTTTCCCCATGAGGTAGCTGCTATTTTACGATCAAGGTGATCTGAAGGAGTAAACATCGTATCTTTCATTTTCAATGGCTCATAAACATTTTCTTGCAGGTAATCATTAAGTCGCTCTCCGCTTATTTCCTCAATGATAAAACCGAGCATCATAAAGCTAAAATCACTATAGCGACGATCGGTTCCGGTTTCGTATTCGAGTGGGAGGGCATTGATATAGTTTAGAACTTCTTTTGAATTCTTAGCATGAAAATAAGTCGGCTGCCATGGAGTTAAACCAGACGTGTGTGTTAGTAGGTCTGCGATTGTAATATCATCTTTTCCATTAGAGGCGAAATTGGGAATATAGTTGGCTACACGATCATTTACCGATAATTCTCCATCACTGACAAGCTTCATAATCCCTTGCGTTGTCCCCATAACCTTAGTTAAAGAGGCAAGGTCAAACATTGTTTTCCTTTTCATTTTCCTTGGATTTTCTAAGAGCATACCCATGTCATATTTTTGGGCATCTCCATAGGCAGACTCTTTTACAACCTTACCACTCTTCGCCACAAGGACCACGGCTCCAGGAGTTATATCAGCAATGATAGCTTCTTGCACTACATCATCAATTTCCTCAAGTGTAGTAGCATCCATCCCTACACTCTTCGGATTACCATGACTCAGCTTCTCTCCTTTAGAAGTAGCTGACGCTGTGGAAAAAAGAGAGAGATTCAACAGAAGAACCATGATCAGCATAATAACAATTCGTTTTTTCATACATGCTCCTCCTTAGTTATTAAGAATTTGATTAAGAAAGCTCGTACCTGCTTCAGTGGATTCAATATGAAAATAATCACTCAAGGTTGCGCCTATATCTGCCATAGTATTTCTTGTCCCAATTGATACCGCTTTCACTTTAGGGCCAGTAATCATAAGAGGAGTATACTCTCTTGTATGTTTGGAGTGTCCGATCGTAGGGTCATTTCCATGATCAGCCGTTACGATTAAAATATCATCCTCGTTAAGCAAAGGAATAAACTCTTCCAGCCAATTATCTACTTCTTCAAGAAGTGATGCGTACCAATTCGTATCTTCTGCATGACCAGCAAGGTCCGTTTCTTGTACATTCACTAAAAAAGCCCCATGCTTTTCTTTACTAAATGCTTCTTTTAGTTGTTGAAGCACCTCCGTTGTATTCACAATAGAATAGGCTAGGTGCTTTCCTTCGAGCACATCTGCTGTTTTTCCAATTCGATAAACTGGAATTTTAGATTCAGCTAGGGTTTGGAATTGTTTTTGTACATTCACACCATATCCCATGTGACGAACGTGATAGTCTTCCCCATACACGCCTGCTTTAGGGCTATCAATTCCCCACTGTCCAGCTACCCCATTTTTCACTACTGATAGAAGTTGCGCGATCGAAGTATGAGGACTACCTAATGTAATCACTCGGCTTGTATCAACGACTTCTCTTACAACACTTCCTACTTTAAGCGCATACTCAAAAGAAACTTTTGTAAGGTCTGCCGTAACATTAATAATATTCCCAGGTGTGGATTCAATGTTATCTGCAACAATGATTGCATCGTCAACTAACAATATTGGCAAATCTTCAAAAGGATAAGTTACTTTGAAATTTTTCCTTAGAAGACTCGTAACTATAGACTCATGAACATCTTTCATCAAACGTTTGGCGGGACGTTTTGGAAGACTTCCTACGATCTCCTGATGTCCCATGTAAGTATCTGCACCGTGATGAGCTAGTCTTGATTTTCCATAAGCTCCTTTTGGTATCCCTGTTCCATCGACTAGCTGATTAAGACCTAATGAGTACATGGTTGGAATGGAAATCGCAACTTTATTTCGAATATGCTCGTACGTATTTGCTACACAGTCCCCTGGTTCATAGTCATCACAATCATCCATTGCGCCAATCCCAAAACTATCAAGAATGAGCACTACCATACGTCCCATCCTATCCTCTCCTTTCGAAATGAACGATTTCTGGAACACCATCATGTAACCCACGCACAAGAGCGACGTTCGCCCTAGTCACAAACACTTGTGTCCGAAAAGCATAGATTGCTGTATCACCGATTGATACGGGCGATCCTTGTTCGAGTCTTCCATAGTAATCAATGTACTGAGAATTAAGAGACTTTCCTTTCAAAAAAGTATCAAAAATATGTTCAGGGGAGCTTCCGACATAGGCACCGGTCATATTTCCTCGTTCATAAAACCCTCCTCCAATCACATAGACGTATTCCTTGTCCACATGAGAGATTTCAGAGACATAAATAATAGCAGGATCCTCAGGAAGCTTTCGAACCGCGTGAAGTGGTGTAGTACCTGTCAGAGCATGACCCGGTTCCCCATGCGTAATACCGGCTTTTTGAAGCATTGGAATGGTTGCTGTACTTGTTGCACTCGGCCCATTGACCTGTCGAATATGGAATCCTGATGCTTCAAGTGTTTCTTTTGCAGAGAGAATGGTTTTCAGATTTTCTGTAAATCGTAACTCTTCCTCCTCTTTATCCATTAGCAACAAAGGAAAAGAAGTAACGCCCATCACTTCAATGCCATCTAGTTTCTTAAGCTCTGGAATAGCTGATTGAAGTTCTTCTAACTGAAAGCCTCCCCATTGCCCAGGGTAAATAGTATCGGATGAATGAATAACTCTTAGAATAACATCCTGTTTTTTTCCTAGTTTCATAGCTGCCTCTGACACCTGTCTTGCTCGCTCAATCGAAAAGACTGTAACAACCTCTGGTTCGAAGCTAAGAATTTCATCCCACTGATGTTTGCCAGGTTGAACGAGGTGACCCACATTACCAATTTTGACACCTGACTGATGTAAGCGGAAAGCTTCTTCAAATTCAACGGCAACAGCTTTTTCGATTCCATGTTCTGCAATCCAATTTCCAAGTTCACCAATACGGCCAAGCTGCTTACTCATAAAATACAAAACAAAATCGTTTTCCTTAGCAGCCTTTGCCATGCTCCTAACATTTTTGGCTATTGTGTCAAGATCGAGAACATACGTATTAGGGGGAATAAGCCCAGATTGGTGAAGGCGTACTCCCGCTTTTATGAGCTCTGGATTTCTCTTCTTTGTTAGTGAAAGAAACAATGTAGTAGCCTCCTAAACGACAGCGTATAAATCTTTTGTTAACTGTTTCATTACTCTTCTCGCAAAGCTTCTTGAAGAATACGGATAACAGTCTCTGCTCCAGCTTTCATTGGGTTAATACGTAAACCGTATTCAAATAATTCTGGTGTACTCTCAAGGAAACTACCAGATACTCGATAAATCATTGGAACGAGTTCAAACCGTGATTCGGCACCAACTGGATAGGTTGCTGCTCCAAATGTCTTACTGCGCTCAATTACTTCTTGAGCAACCGGCTCCTTTAATTCAACAATGACATTCTTTGATTGAGAATTTGTAATATAAGCCTCTTTCACTCCATACACTTCACCTTTGTTTAACAACTCACACAAAATTTCAACTTGCTGACTCTGAATCGCTAACGAGACCGGGGCAAAAGGTAATGCCCTAAGCAACTCCATCGCTTCTGGCCCTTGAACCTGGCTACCTCCAGAATAATTACGCTGCTGAATGGTATCGATTGCACTCTCTCCTACCACCACTCCAATCCCTTCAGGACCTAGTAGCTTAAATCCGGAAAAAGTAGAGTAATCCGCACCGACTTGGACCCCAATGTAAGGCATTTTCAAGGCACAATAATTGTCATCAACCACTACAACCATTTCAGGTTTGATCGTTTTAACTAACTTAATCACTTCTCTAAGATGATAAGTGTCACTCGGTTGCTGTCTTGCGTGTTGGATATAGAAAACCTTTGCTTCTGAAAATGTAACATTCTGTTTAAGAGCATCGAAATCATTAAAATCAACTTCTTCAGTTCGTAATCCAAGCATTCGAATCGTTTCTTTCGTTGTCATATAAATAGGTGCCGAGTGAATGATCATCGATTCTCCCGGTTCTAAGAGAGCACTTAAGAGAGAGCGAATGGCACCAGTACCCGATCCTCGCACAAGTACCGCTTGATTAGCTCCAAATACATTCGCCATCACTTTTTCAACTTTCGCAGTTGTTCTAGGACGCTTATAGATCGGATGCACACCGCGATCACCATCCTGGAACATTTCATTATCCTTAAATTCTTTCGTAATAAAATCGACAATTTCAAACTGCTTTTTTGTTGCTTCTTCAACCGACATCTGAGGTATGACAGATTCCTGATATCTCAATGTTATGCGCTCCCCTTTCGACTGAAAGCATGCGCTGGGTTGTCAATTAACATCATCCGGATATCCTCTTCAGACAAACCAACTTCTTTTAAGCGAGGAACAAATTCATTGAGAACATAGTCATATCCAATACCACCGTGCTTATGCCAATGTGACTTTCTTGTTAAATCAGCAGATAATAAAATCTGCTCACCATATCCTCTTTCAATTAGAAGACAAATCGTTTTAATTCGCTCTTCATCAGGTCTATAATTAATTTTGCCAATGGTATCAAATCCTACAAACGCCCCCGCTTCCACAACAGCAAGTACTCGTTCATCATCTTGATTAAGGTCTTGATGCCCCACAATCAATTGGTTCATTGGCAATCCAAGAGCAGAATAAAGTTCAACTTGCTCGACTCCCATCGTTCCGAGCGTTGTATGTGTGGTGAGCGGAAGCCCCGTTTCCATTGCTGCGATTCCTGCCCCAGTTAAGAGTTCTTGTTCAATAGGCTTGATCTCATAATGACTGCTCCCAATTTCTCCAATAACACCAGGGTATACGTCTGTTCCATCAATCCCATTCTTTATTTCATCGATCATGTGTTGTGCAAACTGATCACGATTCCATTTTGTTGCTTGATCTGGGAGGAATGGGTCTTTATAAAACCCTGTACTTGCGATAAGATGCACACCGGTTGCTTCGCTTAACTTCCTAAGGAGAGTGGCATTACGTCCCATTCCGTCGTTCGTAACTTCAACCATCGCCTGCCCACCTGAAGCTTTAAAGTAGCGAAGTTCTTCTTCCATTCCACCTATATCATCAAGAATAGTGTCGGGATCTTTTTTAATTCGTGATAGGTCAATACAAAGGTGTTCATGAGCTGAACACACCCCGAGCTCTGTAGGATCAATTTGCCCTCTAACCGTTTGAATCATCTTAGCTCCTCCTTCTACTGTGGTAGTTGCATAAGTCCAAGAACGACAAGAATGTTCGCCAAAATCCCAACTGCGATCGCGCCAATCGGTCCTACAGCCATTCTCACAATTGGTCGGCCCGCAATCTCATTTAACAAATAAAATCCTGCAATGATAAAGAACCCGAGGCCAGGAGCAATAGCATTAGCTGCGTTTGCACCACCAATCAAAAGAGCAACTTCTAAAATTCGACTCATTGCGGTACGAATATTTTCTCCTGATTGACGTACACCAGGATATTTATCAAGAAAACGAGCAATCTGGCTTAGTAGCATTACCTCTAGAAAAACAGTAATAGTTCCAATAATAGCTGCAACCCATACATTTGGAACAAGTAATCCAACGACGAAAATGATCGTAAATCCAACTGGACTATAAACACCTGTTGCAATCGCCGTACTAGCAACTAGAGGGATAAATCCAAGTGCACGAGCTCCAGCAGCAATAGCAGCATCTGTTATTTTTCCGTCTGCAATTAAATTTAAAGATATTGGATCTCCAGCCATAATCAAAAGGTTAGTAGCCGCAGCAATAAGCCCACCCATAATCATGAAATAAACGACATGCTTTTTAATGCGATCGACTCTCTCACTGAAAACCGAAGCAAGATCAATGCCGCTTCCGTCCCCTTCAGGTTTTTGACGTACAGCATATGTAATTAAGAAAATCATTCCAGTAATGAGAGCCATTCCTTCTTGATTTAACGTAACCGTCGTATCACCAAAAGTCATGGCACCGCTTTCATTTAACCATACAGCTAACTGCCGGATAATGGCTGAAGTGATAAACGTCAGAACACCTTTTTTAACACTGAATTGCAATGCCACAGCTAGAGCTGGAAATGCCATGAAGGTTACCACGACAGGCGACCCGACTTGGCCCATTGCATCTAAAAAATTTAATGGCAGTTTTTCAAATAAAGTGACAAATCCTTCTAGTCCAACTAATAAACCTGCTCCATATGCTCCACCTACAATTGCTGCAACAGGCGTACCCCATTTATTTCGTGGGGTGATCAATCCAATAATATCTGTTCCTAGCAAAATGCTATGGATAAGGATAATGCTTGCTGTAATGGTAAACGGAATCCCGAAACCAACAACTAGTCCAAAACTCATAGCAAAAGCAGTTAAACCAAGTTCTTTACGCCCCATTCGCCCTTCCGTATTTTCAGGTACAATTGGTCGTAAGCCATCGTTAAAGACAGCCAAATTCAAATTCGCAAGAACAGCTGCCATAGCCCCTATTAAAATTACGAGAACCATTTCCATGTAATGAACCCCCTTCCAAATTATTGTGCTTTAATTGCCCTCATGATCATCGGCACGGCAGTTTCCATATGATCTGCAGTAAAACCAAATGCTTTTTTTCCGTCCTTAACAGCCTGTATAATTTTCTCTTCATTCGGTTTCCTTCCTGGCATGGAAACCGTTTCACAGCTGGGCTTTCCAATTATAGCAATCGCCATTGCTAGCGCACCGCCACCCCCAGTGTGACACGCGCCAACATAGTAATCTGCCTGACCAGTTTTCACTGCCATTGCGGCTTCTACATCTGATTTAACTGAGGTTTCCACGCCATCTGGTCCATGTTCCTTCACAAGGGCTTCAACTTCCTTCTTATCTACCTGACCACCTACAACAATTTTCATTTAAATCTCCTCCTATTTGATTTCTTGAAAAATAGATACATAGTGTATTTTCAAAAAGGCCATTTCAGATTGTGGAATTTCCTCAGCCCAATTGGATTGAATCCAGCTAATCTCCCTTTTTGCTACTCCTATGAGATCGGATTTCTCTATTTCCAAAATGAGCTCATCCGGGGGCGCATCGATTGAATCTCCACGAGAGATACGCGTTAAGGCGGATGCAAGATGAGTGACAAGCATTTCTACTTTATTTTGAGGAAGCGGCTTTTGCGTCTGACTGCTTAATCTTTGAACGGCTTGCTCGGCGATAGTTGAAGCTTCTGAACTAATCACATCACCTGCTTTCAGAATATCTAATCGTTCTTTAATCGTCGTCATAAAATCAATCCTCCAATATACAGTATTTAGTATATTAATTTCATAGGAAATCCTATTTAATAATGTGGATAAATTTCTCCTTTTTCAACTTGAATTTGCAACTCTTGAACGTCAATGACAGATAGCTCAAGTAAGGCCTCTCTGAGTTCTACTCTCTCCTTATGTAAGAGCATAGTAGCCTCATTTACTTTCTTACTTAGTTCCTGAGCTTTAATCGAGCGGAAAGATCCTTTTCCCATTTCTTCTGAATGAATGATCTCATCTTTATTCCAAACTGCCGCATCAATTTCATTGTTCTTGAGCATCTCCATCAACTGCATGTAGTTCACTTCAATTAATTGCACTTCAATACCTTCTGTTTCATACTCCGTAAGAAGATGCTGGTCAGCTGAAGAATAGTCAATTCCGACACGCATACCGCTTTGAATAGATTTGGTTTTGGGGTTTGAAAAAACAATTTCATGTCCTGAAACGTAGGAGTTATTTCCAAAATTTTTCACCATCTCGATACTACCATCATTCTCAATAGCAAGTTCAGCTGCAAGCCTTGAAACAATCACAAAATCATACCTTCCAGCTTTTAACGCTTCAATTCGATTTGATGATCCTCTCATAAATGCAAGATTAAAAGGAATTTTCAATCTATCAAGCACTTGAACTAAACCAGTAGCAAGGCCTTCATATTTTCTCGAATACGGCAAAGGCATGGCACCCATAACAGATCCAAGTCCTGCAATATCCCAAAGTAACTGTCGATCAGTTCTAACAAGAAACGTACCAAGGTGTCCCCTCGCTTCAAGAACAATGGCTCCTATTTCTTCAAGTAGACGTAACGCTCCCTGAATTGTCCCCCTTCCAAGAGATGTTTCTGTAACAAAATCACTTACGCGAGGAATACGGCTTCCCGGCTCGATCGCTAGTAGTTTAGCTGCAATTCTCCTAGCTGCGAGCCCATTCTTGCTGTATAATTTCTCCCATTTGCTTTCCATATCCTCACCTCAATATACAATTTTTCGTATTCTCACTATATAGAATAACTTAGAATTGATAAATTTTCAATGAATATTCTGACAAAAGAGGGAGATACTCTTCCTCCCCCTACAACCCAACAAACTCTTTCTTACGCTCACGAAACACCGTCCAGTTCTTAAATCCAATCTCCTTGAGCTTTGCGCGAACTTCTTCAAACTCTTCTCCCACTCGCGCTGGCCAATGAGCGTCTGAACCAAACGTTACACCTACACCGTAATGACACGCCATTTCAAGCATATCATTCGCAGGATACCAGCCACCGCAGTCTTTATGCTTACCAGATGTGTTAATTTCAATCGTTGATTCGAGCTCACCGAGTCGCTTGATCGCTTTCTCTACCTCAGGCGTTTCCACATTTGTGAAATCAGGATAAAAGCCTTTCATCGCATCAATATGAGCCAAAATGTCAAAAACACCACTTTCAGCTGATTCCACAATTAACTTATAATAATGTTCTTTCTCGTAACGAATGTCTTCTTCGGTTAAATTCTCCCAGCGGCTTTTATCAAAGATGTTGTTTCCATTACTAAAATGAACGGAGCCGATAATGTAATCGAATGGATACTGGTCATAAATGCTTTTATATAGCGGATAATGCTCTTGAAAGAAATCGGATTCTACCCCGAGTAAGACGTCAATCTTACCTCGATACTTTTCTTTTAAGGTGAGTACCTCCTCGACATAAGAAGCAAACTCGCTTTTGGCCATTGCAATGCGTGGCAACGCTCGATCTTTTTCACTCGCAAAAAACGGCGAATGATCCGATATGCCAATCATCTGTAGATCATTTTGAATCGCTGCTTTTATGTACTCTTCAATCGTAGCCTCCGCATGCCCGCACCGTTCATGATGCGTATGGTAATCAAATTTCATCCTTTTGCTCCTTCCAAATAATAGTAAGTATTTATATCATAATCCTATCATAGTTCTTCTACTCTATAAGACTATTTTCCTCTCGACATCAACTGACAAATAGCGGGTGGTGCCAGGCACTCTATATTTAGAAATGATGAACTTTCTTATGAGAAAGGTCCTGATTCGTATTGCCGTACTCTATCGGTATAATTTACTAAACGACTGCGTTATTCGAAGCTTTCAAGAGGCCTCTCTCTTATTTCTAAGTTCTTTCCTCCTCATTAGTCCCTATTTTTGACAGCGCGTTTCTCGTCTACATCCGCTTTATGTAAATCAGCGTTTACATGAAGCGAATATACTTTCAGTTGTAGTGAATTTTGAAAGGATGATGATAATGAAGCGGAGAAAGAAAATAGCAGCCTTAACGATGAGTATCGCCTTAGTTGGAAGTTTACTTTCGACAGGGGCTGCCTCAGCGAGTGGAAATGAAAAAACACCAAGTATGAACACTAGCAAACTACTAAACGTTGCCCATAGAGGGGCTTCAGGACATGCACCTGAACACACAATTCCATCTTATGAACTTGGTGAAGAAATGAAAGGTGACTACATTGAAGTAGACCTTCAAATGACAAAGGATGGAACGCTTATCGCGATGCATGATGAGTCAGTTGATCGAACCACAAACGGGACAGGCCTTGTGAAAGACTATACACTGGAGCAGATAAAAGAGTTAGATGCTGGTAGCTGGTTTAATGAAAAATATCCTGAGAAAGCTGATCCAACTTACGAAGGCATTCAAGTACCTACTCTTGAAGAAGTGATTCAAACTTTTGGGACAGGCGCTCGCTATTATATTGAAACAAAATCACCCGAAGTTTATCCTGGCATGGAAGAAGAATTACTTCGCGTTCTAAACAAATATAATTTAACAGGTGTTAATGAACGATCTAGCAAAGTGCTTATCCAATCATTCAGTCAAGAGAGTTTAATGAAAATGCATAACCTGAATCCGAACTTGCCCCTCATTCAGCTCATTTCATATAAAGAGCCTGCTACGATTTCAGAGAATGAATTACAAGAGCTCTCTAAATACGCTGTCGGTGTCGGAATGTCTGCTTCAAAAATTGACGAAACCTACGTCCAAAAAGTGAGAAATGCAGGATTTCTCATCCACCCTTATACGGTGAATGACAAAGAAGAAATGACGCGTTTATTGGACTGGGGCGTTACAGGAATGTTTACGAACTATCCGGATGTTTTGAATGATGTACTACATGGTAAATAAGGTTTTCAATAAAAGAGGGTCCTCGTTGCTCATTGGCAACAAGGACCCTTTTTAAATTCACCATCCATATTGCTGAAGGAGCTCTGCCACCGCAGTGTGATCGCTCTCTTCCGCTATCGCAAATGCCTCTTCACTTTCCTCAATGGAAGAAGGAAGCGCTCCAGCTACGAGGAATGCTTCAACAAGAGAAGTGTTGTCTTGTTTGATTGCTTCAAACAGCAATGGTTTCCCTTCATAACGAGTATTCGCATCGCCGCCTCTACCTAATAGCAAGGAAACTAGTTCAGTAGACTTTTCTTCAGTAACTGCAATAGCTAGCGCACTTTCCTCATTTTTTTCAACCGTAAAGTTTGGATTTGCTCCAGAATCAAGAAGTAGCGTAATTATTTCTTCATTTCCTTGAATGATGGAATAAGTTAATAAAGTATAATGCTCGCCTTCCACTTCTATTTCTAGGTTAGGATTATAACCATTGTGTAATAAAATTTTGATGAGCTCGATGTTTTCTTCCTTTACAGCTTTGACTAACATTTCCTCATTTCCGATTTCAAAATGAGCACCCATTTTTAATAGCAAGTCAATAATTTCGTTATTTTCTTGTTCGACTGCTACTTCTAGAAGGTTCTCATTTTTCTCATGATTTACTTCAGCATCCCCATCGTGGTCCGATTCTTCATGATCATGTACTTTCACCCCGTTCAGAAGCAGGAACTCGACGAGCTTGCTGTCTCCTTCCATGACCGCGTAAGTGATTGGTGATACGCCATCATTATTTACTGTATCCGGTGAAACGCCCTCATGAAAAAGATCCTCCATCTCCTTTAATGTCGTTTCATCTGAACGATTCTGATAGAGAAGTTGCCACAATTGGTCTTCTTCCGTAAGAACGTCGGTGTCTGTTCCTTGGTTTTCTGCACTAGCTTCTTTATGTGATTCAGACGTCGTTTTATCTCGATTTAATTCAGAACATGCCGCTACCACGATCAGCATGAGCATCCAAAGTAACTTTCGCTTCATTATTTCCCTCCAACTGTCTAAAAAGTCAATTCCTAAACCATTATATCGTGAAACATTGTGAGGAAAGATTAAAATTTAGTGAAATATGTCTTCGAATGGGACAACTTACGCCTGTCATACACTTTAATAGTCAAGCTTCAGGGAGGACGAGACGTTGTCATATTTTAAAACGAGGAGGAAGAGCGGAGGTTCAGGGAAAATTATTTTTAGCTTAATCGTCTTGCTGCTTCTCGGTGGCAGCATCGGTGTTTGGATCTGGCAACAACCAAAATCACAAGCTGTAGCAACTGTAAAAGAGTTTTATTTATATGAACAAAGTGGTGATTTCAAGAAATCTTGGTCCCTGTTTCACTCTGAAATCAAGAACCGTTTTTCAGATGAACAATACAGCCAATTACGCTCCCAACTGATCACGCAGGATATTGGGGCCACGTCATTTACTTTTGATGTTGGCAAAGTGAAGACAAAAAAGAACTGGCGATCCGGAGTAAACGGCGTCATTATGAAAAAAGTATATACGATAAAAGTAACCCAGCATTTTCAAAATCAGTTCGGAAATTTTGATCTCGTTCAGGAAGTGTTCGTCGTTAAAGAAGAAGGAGAGTTTAAAGTTTTGTGGGACTATAAATAACGAGGAATTTAACTAAATAAACGTTTGTTTAAGAAAAAGGTGCTGGACGAAGCATCTTTTTTTGATTTTGCTTTATTTGGATAAGGGAGATGCCATGATGAGTTCCTCTCGTGCGGACAGGACACATAATCACAGTATTGTTTTTTCTTTTGTTGAAGTGTACCTGGGTAACTCTCTATTAGTGGATGTACGTTAAGATAAGGTTTTTTCATAGGAACTTTCAGACCATAATAGCGATAACTGGACCATGGATAATCTGCTGGTTGTAATACGAGGTTTGCTTTCAATGGATTGAGGTGAATATAGCGACTAACTTCTAACATATTAGCCGGGGTGTTAAGCGGCTCATCAAAATAACGTTTCTCAAAAACGTGACCAGTCAACTCATACCTTCCATTAAAATAGGTTGCGTAACGCTTGTTCACAAGAGACATAATTTTTGAAATCGGCTGTTCTTTTGATCGAAGTTGAAGATGATAGTGATTATTCATTAAACAATAAGAAGCTAACTCAAATGGATGTGTTTCGAAGACTTGCTGAAGGATATACAAAAACGTGCGGTAATCTCTCTCATCTTTAAAAAGAAGATCTTTTCGGTTTCCTCGACTTACGATGTGATAAAAATGGTTCGGGAGCCAGACCCTCGGTTTTCTCACCATCTCATGTATGTTGCTGGGTGAGCATGGACTGGCCACTTGCCCCATAGAAGCTTCGTCAAAGTTCTTCCTCCTCTGCTTTTTTTCTACTCTTTCTCCAAGAATAATCTTCCTTTGCTTACCCGTCAATGGAATCTCTTCGACAAATACCGGGCGGTGACAGGCACCATCTACTCACCCCGCCGCCCAGCACTCAGCCCCTCATTCAACCTGATGAGGGGGCTTTTCTCCGTTCAACACTTTCAATAGATTCATCATAGCCACTTCTGCCATCTTAAGCCTTGTTTTCCTACTCGCACTTCCGATATGTGGCAGGGTAACTACGTTTGATAAACTTAAAAGAGGATGATTGAGTGATACTGGCTCTTCTACGAAAACATCTAAACCAGCAGCCCAAATATCGCCGTCCTTAAGCGCATGATAAAGAGCTTCCTCGTTAACAATTCCCCCTCTTGCTGTGTTGATTAAAATAGCGGTTTCTTTCATCATCCTAAGTTCTTTCACTCCAATTAAGTTCTCCGTCTCAGCGGTTAACGGTGTTAAGACACAGACAAAATCAGATTCCTTTAAGAGATGCTCGAGTTCTGCAAATTGAAGATCCATCTTATTTTCAGCTTCTTGATTTCTACGACGGTTATGATAGAGAACGTTCATATTGAATCCTTTCGCTCTCTTTGCCACGGATTCTCCGATTCTTCCCATACCAATAATTCCGAGCGTTGCTCCGTGTATGTCTTGACCTGTTAGCTGCATCGGCGTCCAGGCTTCCCATTTTCCTTCGCGCAAATAGGTGGAAGCTTCAGGAATTCTTCGAGCTGTTGCCATTAGCAAAGCAAAGGTTAAGTCAGCTGTCGTTTCCGTCAGCACACCCGGTGTATTCGTCACAACAACTCCCTTTTCTTTAGCTGCTTTAATGTCGATATTGTTATAACCTACTGCCATGTTCGCTACTACTTTTAATTTAGATGCCTTTTCTAAAAGCGAGCGATCAATTTCTTCGGTTAACATACAGAAAAGTCCGTCCACCTCTTGGATTTCTTGTTCAAGAACATCATGAGGTACAGGTTCTTCCTCTGACTCCCACATCCTCAACTCACAATTTTTACGTAGACTATTAACAATTTCATTTGGTAATTTTCGCGTCAGATAGACTTTAGGTTTCAACACTTTTCTCCACTCCCAGCTGTTATTTTACCCCATGCTACACTTTTCACGAATAAAGTCCAAATCCCTTTTCCACATAGAGACATTACCCGGGAAATTTCGTAATAATGCCCCCTTTATATACTGAATCTTGTGTTAATATGAAGAAAAAAGGAACTTGAGGTGAATCATGTCTCAAAAAGAGCATTTTTCTTATCCCATCCGCGTTCGCTATTCTGAGATTGACGGTCAAAAAATAGTTTTTAATGCCCATTATTCCACTTACATCGACATTGCTACGACCGAGTATTTCCGACATGTACTCGGTGACCGGTTACAACAGCTTGCTGACGATCACTCATTTGATCCAGTATTAAGAAAGATCACCCTTGAGTTCATTAAACCGGCGAAGTTAGATGACGTTCTTGACGTGTTTTGTCGCGTTACGAAGCTTGGGAAATCTAGTTTTGAACTAAGTCATGAAATTATGCGAAATGATGAGCTTCTTGTGAAAGCTGAAGTCATACAAGTGAATTATGATATGAAAAGTGGTAAAGCGCAGGTGATTCCTCAGCAAATTAAAGATGCACTGAGTCACTTTGAAAAGTTCGATCTCTCTTCATTTTAGGGTTACGAATAACAAAAAGGCGGCATCTACTACCAGCATGCCACCTTTTTGTTATTCAATTTTTCGATATTCACCTGCCATCGCATACTTTTTGGTTGAGTGATGCTTGAAATCATGAGAAAAATGCTACTCATCAAAGGTTTACATTCGTGAATCACCCCTCCTCATCCATCGCAATCCGCACTGCTGTCTGATAAAGCAACTGAACCCCCTTCTCAATATCATCCATTTCCGCAAATTCAAGCGGATTATGACTGATGCCTTTTTCACATCGAACGAAAATCATTCCGTAGTCACTGATATACGACATAAAAAGAGCATCGTGAAATGGACCGCTCATTAAAACGGGCGATTCATAACCGAGTTTTTTATCTTCTTCGCTCATGATTGCTTTAATCCAATCTGCACAATAGCGGGGTTCACTCCTGGTGTCTTCCGTAATCGTGTACGTAAGCTTGTAAGTGGATGCAGCTTCTTCAATAATCGTGTAGAGCTTTTTTTCGAGCATGGTGCGATGCTCAAGATCGATATCACGTAAATCCATCGTAAATTCAACTTTCTCCGGAATAATGTTACGAGAGTTCGGAAATACCTGCACACTTCCAACGGTACCTACCGTTGTTTCTTGTCCTTCTTCTTTAATCAGATGATCAAATTTCATAATAATCTCACTCGCTCCAACCATGGCATCTTGCCGTAATGGCATCGGAACGGAGCCAGCATGGCCAGCGAATCCTTCAAGCGTGACGGTTAGCCAGATTGGTCCTGAAATTCCTGAAACAATTCCAACAGGTTTATTTTTAGATTCTAAGACTGGTCCTTGCTCAATATGAAGCTCTAAGAATGCCTCAATGTCTCCATTTTTGTAGACGGGACTTTCTGTGAGATCAGGTTCGACACCGAATTCTTTTAGTGCTTCTTTTCGCGTCATCCCATTCTTATCTTTCCGCTCAAGCTCACCTTCCTCTAGCAGGCCAGCAAGTGCTCTCACACCGAAGACACCTTTGTTAAAACGGGAACCTTCTTCATCTGAAAAACAAATCACCTCAATCGTTCGCTTCGGTATGATGTTGTTATCTTTCATCGTATGTACAACCTCAATTGCGCCAAGTGCGCCGGCTGTTCCGTCAAAGCGCCCGCCATACGGCTGAGAGTCAATGTGAGATCCGAGCATAAGAATTGGCTTGTCCTTCTCGGAACCATCTATCCTTCCTATTAAATTCCCAAAACCATCGATACGAGCTTCCAAACCAGCCGCTTCCATCCAACCCTTCACAACCTCAACTGCTTTTCGATCTTCCTTCGAATGCGCTAGACGACATACACCTGTATCCCCAATCTTTCCGATCTTAGCTAATTCTTCAAGATGACTCTGTAAACGATCGCGGTTAATTCCCATTCACACTCATCCTTTTCACCGTTTTATTCACTATAGCAAAGCCGTTTTGATTGATCATTGTACACAATGTCATTTAATGATTGAATATTATATATATTTCGTCTATTTAATCTGCAGCATGACGCAAATGACCTGCCATTCGTTCGACAAATTCACCCAAAAACCGGGTGGTGACAGGCACCGCTCGAACTGCTCGAAAAACCACTTCCCGAACGATCCCTCTTGTCACACTCACCCTAATTGCATATAATAAAGCTAGAGAACATAAGGTATAAAAAAGAACGCTGGTGCTTTCGCACCAGCGTCCATACAGCTGCTCCGCATGACGAGCGGCGGCTCAAAAGGCAAAAAGTAACTCACCTTAATCCTTGGCCGGGGCAGGGTGGGTTACTTCTTTTTATTACTAGAAACCGTAATAATTGTGACCACGAGAGAAGCAAAACTAATCATTAAAACAAGCGCCTCAAATGTGCTCATCATTATAGGCAGCACCCCCTTTCTTCAACGGGGTACCGCCGCCCACCCTGCTTTGCAACTGATACTTATTATCTTATCATAGACCGCTACCTTAATTGGATAGACCATTTACCTATGTTGGTCGCAAAACTTCATCTGCTAACATCCTAAATAAAGCAAAAAGAGGTGGGGAATCCCCGCCTCTTTTCTCTTACAATGGCCTGTCATCAAAATCATAGTCTGCTGGATTTGGTGCCACGCGCGCTTTTTCAAGAGCTGGCGTATCTGGTCGTGCCACTTGATAGACAGCGGCTCCAACAATCTCCGCTACATTTTGAAGCTTCTCTTTGCTAATTTTATCAATTGTATCTTCAGGAGAATGGTACCACGGCTCAAGCGGAGCGTGAATAAAGAGAGCCGCTGGAATTCCTTTTAGAAAGAAAGGCACGTGATCGCTTCGACCGAGTTCACCATAATCAACTGCGCCTGAAATCCTCGCTCCAGCTGAGGCACCAAGATCAGTGACGAGATTTTTCTCTCCATCAGGAGTGAACATGATTAGTTCTCCTGCATCGCGACTCCCAACCATATCCAATTGGAAATGAGCGACTGAGTTTTCGATCTCCTCATCAGTTAAAGAGTCCGCATAGTAATAAGAGCCGACCAATCCTTTTTCTTCCGCACCAAAAGTGACAAATCGAAGTTCCGTATCCGTAGGGGTTTTGGCCATAATTCTCGCTAGCTCAAGCGTAGCAGCTACTCCTGAAGCATCATCGTTAGCCCCTGGTCCATTTGGAACAGAATCGTGATGCGCGCCAACGGTCACAATTTGCCCGGTGTCTTTATTCGGATGAGGCTCTTTTTTCGCAATGACGTTGTAAGAAGTTTTATCGACAGTCCCAGCGTTTTCTACACTTACAGTGGCTTTAACGTCTTCCTTATTTAGCTGTTCCACAAGTTGAAGACCCGCTTCTCTTGTAATTCCTACAGCTGGAATATCTTGTCCTTCATAAGCATAGCCAAATGAATTTCCAGAGCGTCCTTCGCCATTAAACATAATAACGCCAATCGCTCCTTTATCGTAGACGTTCTGGATTTTTTCATAAAAACTATAAGAACCGCGCTCAATTAATGCAATCTTCCCCGCAACGTCATCACCCACTTCATCCTTAGACCCAAGGCCAACATAGACGAGCGATCCTGTGACGCGATCGTTGATAGAGCCTTCAAACGTATGAACATCGCCAGCAAAGACTTGATCATTAATGGCAAGGGATGAAGATCCACCATCCCACTCTTGAATAGTAAACGGCTGCAATTCAGTCTCATACCCATAGCGCTCAAACTCGCTTT
The DNA here is from genome assembly GCF_028610665.1 of Guptibacillus sedimenti. NCBI lineage: Bacteria > Bacillati > Bacillota > Bacilli > Caryophanales > Guptibacillaceae > Guptibacillus > Guptibacillus sedimenti. The sequence goes on along the minus strand of NZ_JAQQWV010000001.1, from coordinate 404,177 downwards.
TTATGTACTGAACGGCTTGGTACTCCCCTTCCGTACCAGCTTCACGAGGTTGCTTTGATAAGAGGGCAATGTTGCTATACATGTTTTCACTACTGATTTTCTTTATTACTTTGTTGTCAAACGCATGGTCAGCTTGTTCATTTGGTACCGGTTTTGCCGCATCAACAGTGAAAGACATAGGACTTAGGACTAAACCCGTGGCAAGAGCTACTGTAACCGCTTTCTTCTTCAAACAAAATTCCTCCTTAAGGTTAAGGTTTCAGCATAATTATTCCATTAATTCAATGTTTAGTAAATTAAGGAATCTAGTCTAAAAAGAGGTAGGGTAGTAAAAACTGGACTTTTAACCTATAAGAAATTGCACTAATTTACTCTAGTTCAGTCGAAATTAAGATATATGTGTAGAGAAAATGAGCATTCTCGGTCATTTTTCAGTCGTATTTATTTTTTGATCGTTTTGACTACTTAAGAAATCATCATTTAAACAAATCAATAAAGAGCCCTTCAAATATGAAGAGCTCTTGAATGATAATTCCTTAGCTTTCATTCGACAAATCCTCTCAAAAAGCGGGCGGTGACAGGCACCGTTATCACGCTCTCCACAATCTTATGAGCACTTCCTCCTGCACCGTCGCATGCTTCTTCGTCGTTAGCAAACTCACGCTCACGTAACCAAGAAGCGAAAGCAACACCGGCAACACAACCGAATGCATGCCGAACGCATTTGGCATAAACGTATGAAAGCCAATATAACTGCCAACACCAACAAGAATGGAGGCCATTGCTCCACTCGCATTCCCTCGTTTCCAGTAGAGTCCCATAACGACTGGCCAAATAAAGGCCGCCTCAAGTCCACCAAACGCAAACAGATTTAACCAGATAAGAAGTTCAGGCGGATTTACGGCCATCGCAAATACCAATACGCCTAATACTGCGGTTACTCCTACGCTAAATCGCTTGATCGTTTGATCGCTGGCTTCAGGCTTCACATAATTCAAGTAAATGTCTTTCACGATCGCAGAACTAACAAGAAGTAACAGTGAGTCGACTGTCGACATGATCGCAGCCATCGGAGCTGCTAGTACAATCCCAGCAAGCCAGGATGGTAGCACCTCTAGTGCAATTCTCGGCATTACCGTATCGCCAACTTCAATTCCAGGTAAAACGGCACGTGCAAATACGCCGGTCAGGTGCATTCCAAGCATAATCACACCTACGACGATTGTTCCGATAATGAGAGCGCGGTGCATCCCTTTTGAACTTTTATAAGACATGGCTCGGACAGCCACTTGTGGTAACCCAACAACACCTACACCTACCAAAATCCAGAAAGATGAGACGTAGAGCGGCGTCAAAGATTGATCAGCGCCAAATGGAGAGATCAAATCAGGATTTTCAGCCCCTAGCGTCGTGATAATGTTTTCAACACCCCCACCAGCAACGACTGTTCCGATAAGAATGACTAGTGTTCCACCGAACATCACAACGCCCTGAACTGTATCCGTAATCGCTACCGCCCTAAATCCACCGATAATAACGTAGACAAGAACCGAGGCGGCAAAAAGAAACAGCGCTCCCGTATAAGGTAGGCCAGTTAACGATTCAATGAGCCGCGCACCACCAATCCACTGAGCGGCCATCGCAGAAAACAAGAAAATGATAATACTAAGCGCAGATAAAATAACCACGCCTTTACTCTGATAACGCTCCTTTAGGAAATCAATTAACGTAACCGCTCGAATTTTCCGAGCCATAATGGCAAACTTTTTCCCGAGCACGGATAATACAAAATAACCAGTGGCGAGCTGAGTCATCGATAAGAGGACCCAGCCAAGTCCCATTGTATAAGCAACACCAGGGCCACCAATGAAGCTACTTGCACTTCCATATGTAGAAACCATCGTCATCGCAAGAATAAATCCACCAAGTTCACGACTTCCAAGAAAATACTCCTGTAAAAAGTTCGATGTTGATTTCAAATGGGTAGAAGCATAGAACCCGATCAAAAAAATGATAACAAGAAAGATAAGAAGTGGAATCACAACGTCCCAGTTCATTCGCCCTCCTCCTTATCAAAAGGAACTTCTTTAAACAAGAAGACAACCGCTAAAATCACGAGGACGATCACAATCCCCGTTCCGAGCACACAGCTGTAGAAAAACCACGCTGGTAGCCCCCATATATATTGATAGTCATCTACTGGTTTTGATCCAAAACCGTAAGCAAACCCATACCATAAAATAAAATTAATGATAACAAGAACGACGCCGATGAGCGCTTCACGATTGGCGATTCGATAGCGTGGATCATCTTTTGGCATCTTATCGTGTTGCTCCATGCTTTTCCTCCTTTAAGACAAACCTCGTTCTATTATAACCAGAAGAAAGCTTCAACCATAGTGATAAGATTTTATCGTGATTGATCAGTTGGTAAAACATTAAAAAAACGCCGATCATGAACCGGCGCTTTGGTTTATTTCCTGTTTAAACAAACGTTTATTTAAGCACAGCTACGCCTTCCGATAAGCCCTTCTCTCAGCATAAGAAACACATTTATAACAAACCGGCTTCCGATTGCCCTCATCATCTAAATAATACTGTGGACGTACAGGCTTCTTCTTACAAATCATGCACTTCTCTAACCCCATCAATCTTCCGAAAAAACCCTTCATTTCTGTCACCCTCCTTACCTTTAATAAACTAAATGAAAGCAAGATGAAACACAATACCCGCGCATCACCATAAATCCTGTTAAACTAATAAGACAACATACGACAAATACCGGGTGGTGACAGGCACTACTTACTGTACCACGCCACACGTCCCGCCCGTCTACCAAAAGGATGAGCCTATACATGAAAGTGATTCTTGCTACGCCTTTCTATCATCAGCTTCGTGGTAATACCATTACCGTCCAGCGTATTGCCAGGGGTTTAAACAAGGCTGATGTTGAGACGGAAGTCATTTCTATAACAGAACAAACAAATTCGACCACCGCTCTCAAAGAAGCTGATTTAATTCATGGCTTTAACGCTTATCGTTTTTATCAGTTTATGAAAACCTTAAGCATTCCGATCACCAAATACACGATTACGCTCACAGGAACGGATCTTAATCATGATCTAACGAATCCACACAGACAGCATGATGTGATCGCTTGCTTGAAAGATGCGCTTGCGGTACACGTTTTTGACGAAAAAGCGAAGCGTCGTATCCTAGAGGTTTTACCAGATCTAGAAAGAAAGTTGTTTGTAATTGCACAAGGAACGAGTTCCTCAAGTAGTAAACGCTCACCTAAAAAGACTTCTGATTTATTCCATTTTCTCCTTCCAGCAGGCATTCGAGAAGTTAAAAACATTCCTTTCGCGATCAAGAGTTTGCAGAAATTGCGCCAAACTCACCCCGAGGTTAGGTTAACAATTGTCGGACCGGTTATTGAAAAGAAGGAGGGAGAACTCGTTAAGAAATTAGTACTCGATAGCGAGTGGGTGAATTATGAAGGCGCTATTCCTCATAGTGAAATGGAAGGGTTGTACAGTCATGCCGATGTCGTGCTGAACACCTCCCATAGTGAAGGTCAATCCTCCGCTATACTTGAAGCGATGAGCTACGGACTACCGGTTCTTGTGTCAAAAAACAAAGGGAATTTGAGCCTTGTTACGCATAGCAAAACAGGACTTGTTTATGAAGGCATTGAGCAATTTATTACTTGTGCACTTCGCCTCGTTGAGCAGGAATCTCTACGCCACGCACTCGGCCAAAAAGCTGCGGAGTACGTAGAAAAACATCACTCTGCTACACAAGAAATAACCGCCATACTTAACATGTACGCGTTCAGCTTAAACCTTTTAAAGAAAGGGGATAACTCGAATGATTAAAAGTCCTTGAGTAGTGGATCACACAAGGGTCGTGTACGACTCTCCTAATCATGATGTGATAACCCATAAAAACTCAGCTGAGAAGAAAGTGATTTTAACGTTTGATGACGGTCCAAGCCGCGTTCTCCCAGAGCTACTTGATATTCTAAAAACAGAGAAGGTACCAGCTATGTTCTTCTGGCAGTCACGGCTACTTTATCAAGCTAGGCCCTGGAAAAGAGTGCTAGATGAAGGCCATGTCATTGGCACTCATTCGTGTAAACACCTTAATTTAAGCAATCTCAGTTATGCCGAACAATTTGAGGATCTCGAAAGAAGCAAACGAAAAATCGAGGCAATCACCGGTACCCCTTTGACTTATTTCAGACCGCCATTCGGGCGCTACGACCTTGCCACGACAAAAGCGGCTAGAGATCTTGGATTAAAGACGGTCATGTGGCGCATCAGCTCAATGGATTGGGAACTCGCTTGTCATCCGGAAGAAATATTGAGTAATGTCATTCTAAACCTTGAAGATGGAGCGATTATTCTTCTGCACGAACTGAAGCAAACGGTTCAAATATTGCCCGAGCTTATTGAACGAATACGTTCAGAGGGCTATGGATTTACCATACTTTCGTAGAAAAAGAGGAGGTGGCTAATTTTTATAGCCACCTCCTCTTTTCCCTAGTATTCAAAACGTCCTATTTACCCCTCCACCTCAACTTCATTCACACCGTCCACTTTTCGAAGCTGTTCATAAATGTCTGTCGTATGATTCTTCTCAAACGTCATTAGTTTAAGCTCAATCTGTGGATTTTTTTCTTTCGTATCACGAACACGTACGTGACGAATTTCAAAGTCTTTCGCAACAATGGCTTTCATAAAATGACTCACGTTTACGCTTTTTTTCAGCGTTAACTTTGCCCGCATTTCACGCTGCCTTAGGGCTTTTGGACCGATGCGCTTAATGATCCAGGGGAGGATGTTGACGCTGAACAGAATAAGGCCAGCCCCAACGAACGCTTCGTAGTAAAAACCGGCACCGGCCGCGATGCCTAATCCAGAGGCTCCCCAAATAATAGCAGCTGTCGTTAACCCTGAAATAGCGTCATTGTTTCGTCTTAAGATGACCCCAGCACCGATAAAACCAATCCCAGAAACAATTTGAGCCGCTAACCGCATCGGATCAGTTCGGATATTCGGAGAAAGCTCAGCGAATGTTTCCGCTGACTCAATTGAGACAATCGTTAACAAACAGCTGCTGACTGCAATCACAATGCACGTCTTTAATCCAAGGGGCTTATGCTTTAATTCTCGCTCAATCCCAATCAATAATCCAAGTAAAGCAGAAACACATAATTTAATTAGAACAATCACCATCGTTCGTCATCTCCACCGTTGGAATAGAGAAGGACCTCATCTCTCTATTACCCTATTCACTTGAAGGAAATATTAGAATGAGGCGAAAGACCATGTGTGGTATTCGACAAATTATGAGCAAAACCGGGCGGTGACAGGCACCACTATGTCCTACCCCTCTACCTCAACAACCATAGCTCCATCGAGGTCTCTTAACTGCTGATAAATACTTGTTGTATGGTTCGCTTCGAAGGTAAGCAATCGAAGATCCACTTGATGGTCTTTTTCCTTCGTATCGCGCACCCGAACATGCTTGATTTCAAAATCTTTCGCCTGGATTGTTTGCATAAACGCGGTAATGTCTGTCCCTTTTTGAAGCGTAATTTTGGCCCTCATCTCACGTTGCCTTAATTGACTTGGACCGATTTTTTTTATGACCCACGGCAGGATATTCACGCTAAATAGGATTAAGCTCGCCCCAACGAACGCTTCAAAGTAAAAGCCAGCACCCGCTGCAATCCCAAGCCCAGACGCGCCCCATATAATGGCCGCTGTTGTTAGTCCAGAAATGGCATCGTTATTTCGTCTTAAAATAACGCCAGCTCCAATAAAACCAATGCCTGAAACAACCTGGGCTGCTAGCCGCATTGGATCGGTTCGGATGTTTGGAGATATTTCAGAAAAAGTTTCCGCAGATTCAATCGAAACAATCGTTAATAAACAGCTGCTAACCGCGATGACCATACACGTCTTTAAACCGAGGGGTTTATGTTTTAATTCTCTTTCAATCCCGATCATCAATCCCAGACAAGCTGATATACATAGTTTTACAACGACAACCACCATACGACAACCGCCCTCCAACAGGTATTTCTATTATTTTACCAGTAATAGGATCTATGAATCAAAAAGAATTGCTACTATTGTGTATTTCGATCAAAATACGCAAAAAAGAGCCGCTAGAGGGAATTCCGCGACTCTTAATCTATTTTTCTTCCATTAATGAATATCTTTTTTCTTGAAACGCCCGCCTCGAACTTCTGCGATATCTGCCATCGCAAGAAACGCGGAATCGTCGTGGTCAGCTACAATATCTTTCAATTTCGCTTCTTCTAGTCGAGTGATCACGCAGAAAATTACTTTCTTGTCATCACCCGAAAAAGCACCTTCCCCGTGCAAATACGTTACGCCTCTGCCTAGACGACTCAAAATCGCATCCCCAAGTTCTTTATGGTTGTCACTAATAATCCATACCGACTTCGATTCGTCGAGGCCTTTGATTGTAATATCAATCATTTTATAAGCAACATAGTATGCGAGAAGGGAATACATCGCACGATCAAAGCTAAATACAAACCCTGCGCTGCCAAGAATAAAGAGGTTCGCAAACATGATGATTTCCCCTACAGAAAACGGAAGCTTTTTACTCGCAAGTATCGCAAGTATTTCCGTTCCATCAAGAGAACCACCAAAGCGAATCACAATCCCGACCCCAATTCCGAGAACAACCCCGCCAAATAAAGTGGCTAAAAGGATGTCATCTGTAAAAGCAGGAACGGGATGCAACAAAGCAGTCGAAATCGATAAAATTACAATGCCGTAAAGCGTTGAAAAAGCAAAGGTTTTTCCAATTTGTTTGTAGCCTATATAAATGAATGGAAGGTTTAGAACGAATAAGAAAATTCCTAGACCAATGCCGCTTAAATGGGAGAGCATAATGGAAATACCAACAATTCCTCCATCAATAACTTGGTTCGGTACAAGAAAAACTTCAAGCCCAACAGCCATAATAATGGCACCTAATGTAATCATAAATGTTCGTTTCGCTTTTTCTTGAAGCGGTGTTTTTTTATGAATTTTTGTTTCATTTATTAAATCTTCTAACGGCTTACTTTCACTCAAAATAGTGCCTCCTCTATTTTCCATCAATTTGTTCTTATTTAAAATAAGACAAAATGAGATCCACCACATGGTTGCCTGAGAGTTCCGATGAGAGTAGGATCATTCCCCAAAATGGGAGCAGTAAAAGAACACCCCATCCAAAACTTTCGAGCGCATTTTTCCACCATGATGTTTTTTCTATCACTATTTTCACCTCAACTATGAGTAAAATTTGATCCAAGCACGAATCAAAATCGTACGAACGTAATCAAGAAAACGACATAGCTGTTGCTAATTATTTTAGTTTTTCTAGGAATGTGATGAGGTAATTAGAGTGGACAGCAAAGACATTCAGAAAGCCTCTGGCATCCGGAAAAATCTCGATTTTCATTAAATTTTTCTGAGGATAAATAAGATGCGACTGTACATCATGCTCACTCGTCAATGGAACAAAAGTGCCAAACATCTTCTGCTTCTGAAGAGATACTGAGGAAGGATAGGAAATCATTTTTGCATCTGGAAGATAAGCGAATTCCGAGATTGTCGGTTTATCAGCCGAATGATAATCATATTGATTTAACTCCTGTGCTGGATAAATAAACACAAGAAAGCCGAACAAAACCACTAACAGTAAAAATCTCATCGCATTCTCCCCTTTCCCCACCATACTTATCCACATCTTATTAATTTTATCACTGTATGAAAATAATTGTCCACAAGGAGCTAAAGACATTACAGCCCAATCGACAAAACCTGCATTTATTCGGGTGATTTCGGGTGGTGACAGGCACTAAGCGAAACTAAGCGAAACTAAGCGAAACTAAACGACTAGGCCGTTCTCCTTATTTTTATTAATCCAATCTTAATCGTTAGAATGCTTCGTCTATTTTTCTACACGCCTTCTCGGCTTCTAAACTGTCCTCAAACTATTGCTTTGCAAGGGATTATGATGAGTAAAACCAACAAAAATCGACACAATCTGTTTGATACCTCTCTGTAATTTTTACAAATTTACAAACATTTTAAAAAGCCGTACTTTTTCTATTACGCTTTAAATTGACAAATAATTTGCTAAAATGGGGAAGTTATTAAAAATTGGAGGTTTGATTATGGATACCACCATAGACGAAAAGCCGACGAAAAAAGGGAAGTTAAAACACCCGCCCGGCTTGTATCTTTTGTTTATCACAGAAATGTGGGAACGCTATAGCTTTTATGGTATGCGTTCAATACTCATTCTTTATTTAACTGCTGAGTTAATTAGCGGTGGACTGGGTATGGAGCAAGATAAAGCATTACTGCTTTACGGTATGTACACTGGTCTTGTTTATTTCACGCCATTAATTGGTGGTTATTTAACCGATAAATTCATCGGTTTACGCACAGCCATCACAATCGGCGGTATTACAATGGCCATCGGTGATTTTACGCTGTTTGCTGTCCAAGAACAATGGGGCCTTTATCTCGGGTTATTGTTATTAATTGTCGGTAACGGATTTTTCAAACCGAACATCTCCACTCTTGTTGGAGAGCTATACAGTAAGAACGATAAGCGTAAAGATTCAGCGTTTACGATTTTCTATATGGGAATTAACCTTGGTGGCTTAATTTCACCATTGATCGCAGGTCTTTTATACGCCAATATTTTCTATTCAAATACAGGTGGCGTCGAGACGTTTGGCTTCAAATATGCGTTCCTAGCTTCATCAATCGGAATGATTATTGGACAGGTTACCTTTAATCTTCTTTCTAAAAAATATCTTGGTGATATCGGAAGAACACCATCTTCAAACCGTGTGATTCCAACAGCAGAAGGGAAAGCAAAGCCGCTTACTAAAATCGAAAAGCAGCGTACTGCAGTCATTTTAATTCTAGCCGTGTTCACAGTGACATTCTGGGCTGGATTCGAACAAGCAGGTGCTTCCTTTACGCTCTACACGAGAGATTTCTTAGATAGAACGGTCTTTGGTTATGAAGTACCCGTTTCCTTCTTCCAGTCATTAAACCCAATGTTTGTACTATTGCTAGCACCGATTGTTTCAGCTATCTGGTTGAAATTAGCGAAATCAAAACGCGGTGACTTTGCCATCCCTACAAAAATGGCATTTGGTTTAATCTTACTTGGTGTCGGATTTATGGTTATGGTTCCTGCCGTCATGATGACAGGAAGTGATGAAGGAAATATTGCGGTGAAAGCAAGCATGCTATTTATGGTTGTTACGTACTTCTTCCATACACTTGGCGAGCTATCCTTATCTCCAATTGGACTTTCTCTCGTGAGTAAAATGTCACCAGTGAAAATCGCTTCTTTATTGATGGGTGTTTGGTTCCTAAGTAACGCTGCCGCAAACTACCTTGCAGGTTATATTGCTTCACTCACAACATCAGCAGGATATCTTGAAATCTTCATCTATTTAGGTATAGCTGCTCTAAGTCTAGGTATCATCTTACTTCTCCTTTCTAAGAAGCTACAAAAACTTATGCATCTTGAAGAGTTTGATGAGGACCATGTTGCGAAGCAGATGAACTAATCAAAAAAATATACACACAAAAAAGGTTTGCGCTTCAATTGAAGCGCAAACCTTTTTTTATTAATCCCGCACTCCCTCACTCTACCGCTCAAGCTCAATATTATAATGATACTGATCGCTACGATACTTCGTTTTCGTATACTCGATCGGATGATCATTAATGCCAAGACTAAGGCGCGTCATCTCAAGGAGGGCTTCACCCGGGCGTATGCCAAGCGCATCCGCTTCATTGATCGTCGCGTTAATCGCCGTAATCCGTTCATTCGCTTTTTTAAGATAAAATTGATGCTGCTCAAGTACTTCATAATACATCGCCTGATTGAGATCATACTTAATCAAAATCTCACCAATTTCTTTTGGCCAGCACGTGCGCTCAAGGGCAATCGGCACCTCATCTGCAAAGCGAATCCGCTCGACAAGTAAGATTGGTTCCCCTTCCGTAACCTTCAGCATATCGTTCTCATGATAAAGGTCATCACGAAATTCCGCTCGTAACACCTTCGAATGCGGCTTTTGCCCACGCTCGAGCACTTCTTCTGCGAAACCTTTGAGCTTACCGAGGTTCCCGATCAAATTCTGAGGTTTGACGACCGTTCCCCGTCCCTGCTTTTTCTCTAATAAGCCATTCTGCACGAGAATCGAGATCGCCTGCCTGATCGTCGTTCGACTCACATCAAACTCTTTAATCAAGTCCTGTTCAGTAGGAATAAGCGTATTCGGTTTCCAGGCACCCGTTTGAATTCGTTTAATTAAAACATCTTTTATTTGAAGGTACAGCGCTTCCCCTTTATTATGGTTCAGTTTATCTGATGACATATAAGCCTCTCCTCTTGAGCCGCCAACTGTTTGGCGTTTGGCTCAGTTCATACTCTTATTATAGCGAAAAAGAAGCAAGCTTTAAAAGGATAGTAACATTCTTAATAGCCAGGGAATTCTTTTGATGCAGCACCTAGTTACTCTCTACAACTGAGAGCCATTCGACAAATAAGGACAAACATCGGGCATTGCCTGTCACCGCTCGAATTTTACATAAACGACCTATTCTCACAATATACATAAGATGGTAACGTACTAACACAGGTTCGGAGGAATGTATGATGAAAAAAGGCCTAGTCCTCACCCTTTGGATTGTAGGGGCAATCGCAACAATTCTTGTTAGCGTCTTAATCGGCGTGTTGATAGGTAATGCAGACCTTGAAGAAAACTACACCGAAGATTTGAAGAAAATTAAAGCAGAAATCACTTCTGCTGAGAAGGAAGCAAAAAACGAAGGAGAGAAGCTTTTATCCATTCAAGAAGAAATCAGTATGGTAAAAGAACAACTTGAGACTGAAGCTGAAAAGTTGGAAGAAGCGGAAGCGAAAGCTGAGGAAGTAAAGAAATTGATTGATGAGAAAGATAGTGTTTCAGCTGACATTGATAAGATTAAAAAAGAACGTGAAAGCACGAAAAAAGAAATGAGCAAACTGAAAGACGACGTAAAGGCGAAAAAAGATGAAGTGAGCAAACTCGATGATACGATCAAAGCGAAGAAAAAGGAAATTGATCAGCTTGAAGATACGATCGTAAAGAAGAACGAAGAACCGATTAAACTTACCGCAGGTCAATACATCGTCGGTAGTGATATCCCTGAAGGACGGTACCAGGTAACAAACATTGGTGAAGGCACAAACTTCTTCGTCTATGATCCAAGCGGACTACCAACAGTAAATACGATACTAGGCGACAGTATTGTTGGTACAGGAGATTTCGTTTTCTTTACCTCTGATGGGGATATGATTGAATCACTGGGGCCGGTGAAGTTAATGCCAGTCGAATAAACAAAACAAGTGAAAGGCCCGCGCTCATATGAGCGCGGGCCTTTCACTTTCGACAATATGTGCGCTAGTTCGGGCGGTGACAGGCACCCGCGGAAACTCGCAGACTGAACCATAGACCGCGCACTACATCCCTACACCACTATCTTTATAGACACCTTTTCTCATTCTCATAAAGAAGTACAATCCGATAAAGGACCAGGCTCCAATCATGATCCATTCATAAGGCCAGATCAATGCGGCAGGCATTCCCGGTAAGTAGAGTGCGATAAATCCAAAGCTCATAATAAGTGCAAGATAACCATAAACAGGCGATTTAGCCGCTCGGAACGGTCGCTTCATCTCTGGCTCTGTTTTTCTAAGCTTAATAAATGACCAGGCTACCAAAAAGTAAGCTACCACAATTCCAAGTCCCCCGGCATCAACGATCCACACAAGAGCTGATCTTCCAAGAAGTGGAGCTAACATCGATAGAATCCCAATAAACAGGATCGCGTTCGAAGGTGTGTGAAATTTAGGATGCAGTCGTCCAAACCAGGCGGGTAGCATACCAGATTCGGCCATAGCGTAAAGTACACGACTGCCACCTATTACAAATGAATTCCAGCTTGTAATAATTCCTGCAACTCCCCCAAGAATTAATAGCTTAGCGAATAAAGCAGATCCAAATAAATTGCCCATAGCATCAGCTGTCGCCAGCTCCGTTGAACCCAATTGTTCCTGACTCAACCCTAGTGACACCCCAATAGCGATCGCTATGTAGAAGATAATCGCCCCAATAACAGAAACAACAAGAAATTTTCCGATTTGAGCATGTGGAAGATTTGCCTCTTCAGCAACCTGTGGAATGACGTCAAAGCCTACAAACAAAAATGGAACCATCACAAGCACTGTCATGATGCCGCCCATTCCACCTATGAAATGTGGTGTTAAATGAGCTGGTTCTCCATTTACACCCGCTCCAAAAATTAATAGCAATCCAGCTGCCACAATCACAAGAGTGAAAACGGTCTGTAACACGGCCGCTTGTTTAAGCCCGATATAATTAAGGAGCGTGATAATGACAGCTCCGGCAGAACCGATCAATACCCAGTTTAGATGAACATCCCAGCCGGCAATTGTCCAAAGATAACCAGCTTGGTAGTCTGGTAATAAATAGTCAATAACCGTAGGCAATGCCACGGCTTCAAATGTTGCAACGGATACATACCCTAATGTAATAGCCCAAGATGCGATAAATGACGCATTCTCACCGAGAGCGCGATGGACGTACTCATGCTCCCCTCCTACTCGCGGCATCGCGGAGGCTAGTTCAGCATAGTTTAGTCCAACACAGATAACGAGAAACCCACCGATCGCAAAAGCAAGAACCGCTCCGTAAGATCCAGCAGAAGTTAACCACGTTCCAGATAGAACTACCCAGCCCCAGCCAAGCATGGCGCCAAGTGCAAGGAACAGAAGATCAAATTTCGACAGAACCTTCTTGAGCTTCTTCTTTTCCCCCTCCATTACAAAACTCCTTTATGCAACGAATTCGCTGAAACTTTCCGCATGGCTTCTTCAATGATAAACAATCCTTCTTCTAATTCATCATCTGTAATAATAAGAGGCATTAAGAATCGAATGACGTTTCCATAGACGCCGGCACCAAGTAAAAGGAGTCCTTTCTGCTGGGCTTCTGCTAAAATCTTTTTCGTTAATTCCTTGTCTGGTACTTTTCTTTCACCTACAATCTCAATCGCATTCATAGCACCTAATCCACGAACGTCTCCAATAAAAGAAAACTCTTTCGCAATATAAGTAAATCGCTCTCTTATTTTCTCACCGATTTGAAGCGCTCGCTGATTAAGCCCTTCCTCTTCAATCACGTCAAGAACAGCAAGTGCCGCACGGCAACCAAGTGGACTTCCACTATACGTTCCACCAAGTTCTCCTTGATCAGCCGCATCCATGACTTCTCTCCTACCAATTACACCACTAATCGGTGTTCCAGCACCTAACGACTTTGAAACTGTTATAAGATCTGGCACAACACCAAAGTGCTCGGATGCAAAATAACGCCCCGTTCGTGCAAATCCTGTTTGAATTTCATCTGCGACGAACAGAATGCCATGCTGTTCGCAAATTGATTTCACAGCCTGAACAAACGATTTATCCGGCACAATAAAACCGCCTTCGCCTTGAACAGGTTCCATTACAACGGCTGCAATTGTTTCGGGAGCTACTTCTTTAAGCAGAAAATCGTTAAACTGTTGGATCATGAAGTCCGTATACTCCCCGTCACTCATTTGCTCAGGCTTCCGATAAGCATACGGAAAAGGTGCCTTGTACACTTCAGGTGCAAACGGACCAAATCCATATTTATACGGCTTCACTTTACTTGTCATCGACATCGTCATTAACGTTCGTCCATGAAATGCATTCTGGAATGTCACAATTGCCTGACGCCCTGTGTATTTTCTTGCTATTTTCACCGCATTTTCAACTGCTTCAGCACCGCTATTCTGTAGTAGCACTTTCTTCGGATGATTTCCGGGAGCTAAGGCTGCTAACTTTTCAGCTAATTCTATATAAGGCTCATACATCATCACATTAAACCCAGTGTGAATGTATTTATCGACTTGATCATGCAAAGCTTCCTTCACTCGTGGATGGCAATGTCCAACGTTAATCGTCCCGATCGCACCAGCAAAATCAATGAATGTATTCCCGTCAACATCTGTCACTCTTGCCCCAGAAGCTTTCTCAGCAAAAGTCGGGATGCCACAGCTTACAGCGTTAGGTACAATATTCTCTCGTCGTTCTAACAATTGACTAGCAACAGGTCCCGGTAAACTTGTTTGAATCGAAACATTCTTTGTCATGATCTATCACTCCTTACTATTAGTTGAAAACTGATCGTTTCCCAGATAAATCGCTCAATGTAGAAAGAAGATGAGCTTCAATGGCCTCCGCCACTTTTTCTAAATCACCATTACGAAAAGCATTCATCATACGTTGATGCTCGGGAATCGACTTCACCTCTTCAATCGGAACGGTATAAAATTCATCCTTCAAAATCAGATAGCAATCCGACCATTGATTAAGCGTTTCAACTTGTTGAAGTAAGAATTTATTTTCCGACAATCGTGCGGGATAAGAGTGAATAAGAGCATTCACTCTCATAAATTCTTCAAAATCCTTTGCTTTATATGCCTGCTTCTCTTCCGCTAACAGCTCTTCCATTTCAAGAATGTTCTCTTGGGTAACAATTGGAACCGCTAGTCGAGCAGCATAATTCTCAAGCACAACGCGCAAGTGAAACACGTCAGCGATCTCCTTATCCGAGGGGTTATAAACAAACGCACCTCGATGAGGCACAATTTCTAATAACCCTTCATTCCCCAATCTTTTAAAAGCTGCGCGGATAGGAGTGCGGCTCATCTTTATCTCTTCACTCACCCATTCCTCCGTCACTCGTTGTCCTGGTAAAATCCTTCTCAGCATAATCGCACGCTTCACCTTTTCATAAGCTAACTCTTCATTCCGTTTTTTATCTGTCATCTTAAACCACCTATTGTGTCCAAAGATTGTATACAATTTATTGATTTATCTGACATTTTAGATTAAGTTGGTTATTTTTTCAATATATTCTGACAAAATAAACCTTTTGATCTAGGTATGACATCCTTTCAAAGAGGCGACAGAGTGCTCTTATCCTTTAGAAACAAAATAAAAACAGCCCTTTCCTCCTAGGAGTTAAGAGCTGTTTAATCGACAATATTTGAGCTATTCCGGGCGGTGCCAGGCACCCGCGATACAACCACTCGCCAACAACTCGCCCATCCATTACCCCAAAAACACTGCACCATACGCCAGCGCCCCAACAATCACAAACGCAGGATGCACCTTCATCTTCTCCATCAACACAAAACTGACCACAATCAGAAAGATTGTTTGAACGAGCCCTGCTCCTTCATACGAACTGGCAAAGAACTGAAACGCCATCACGCCAAGCAAGATCGCAATCGTCGGGCGAATAAGGGCCGTCATTTTCTTCACTTTCGGTGAGTTTTTAAATCGATTTAAAAGACTCAGCAACACGATCATCAGCACGAGCGAAGGCGCCACTGTCGCAAACACACCAACAAACGCCCCAAGAACGCCACCTTGCTGAAATCCGATGTATCCGGCCATTTTCGTCGCGATAGGCCCGGGTAGCGCATTTGCCATTGCTAACATTTCACTAAATTCGTTCACACTCATCCAGCCGAACCGACCGACCACTTCATTTTCGACAAGTGGAATGGAAGCAGGTCCACCGCCGTAACCGACAATACCAGGTATGAAAAAAGCGACAAAAATATCCCAATAAATCATGAGGACGGCTCCTTTCTCGCCTCTGCCTCTTTATGCTTTCCATCTTTACCAGTCGGTTTAAGCAGAGCGTAAAGCAGCAAACATCCAATAACAATCCCCGGATGAACACCAGCCATTTCAATAAATACAAAAGAAGCAACCGTCAATACGATCGTCAAAACCCAACCTAAATTCCCCTGTGCTTTTCTAAAAAAATCATACGTCAACACGGCTAGCATAACCCCAACCACAGGAACGACCGCCTGCGTCATCCCCTGTACCCATGCTTTTTCTCGAAACGTGGAAAGAAACGTTAGTAAGAAAATCATAATTGCGATCGTCGGCACAATCGTTGCCAGCACAGCATTCAGCATCCCCGTAATTCCTGCCACCCGATGGCCAATATACCCAGCCATTTTCGTCGCAATTGGTCCTGGAAGTGAATTCCCCAATGCCAAAACATCTGCAAATTCATCATCGTTCATCCATTTGTATTTCTCGACAACTTCTTTATGTACTAACGGGATAGAAGAAGGCCCTCCTCCGTATCCAAGCATTCCCACTCTAAAAAAAGCGAGAAAAAGATGCCACTGTTGCATGACCCACCACCTTTTGAAACCCTACGCCACTTCTTAATAAGCGGCGATCGTTCCGTCTGTTCTTGATTCTGTCCCTCCGAAAAAAGTGCCTGACTGCTGATCGCGCCAAATAATTTGTCCACGGCCGAACGCCCCTTTTTCCAGTTGAACTTCAATCTCATGTCCCTTTCGACTAAGCGCCTCAGCAAGATAAGGAGGGAACTTCGATTCAACCCACACTCGCTTCCCATCAACCCACTGCCACCTCGGCGCATCAAGTGCCGATTGCGGATTTAAATGAAAATCAATCATATTCGTAATTACCTGCAAATGTCCCTGCGGCTGCATAAAGCCTCCCATCACACCAAATGGTCCAACCGCGTTACCGTCTTTACTAAGAAAACCAGGAATGATCGTATGATACGTTCGCTTACCACCTTTTAACGCATTATCATGCTCAGGATCCATCGAAAAGTTATGACCTCGATTTTGTAGCGCAATCCCGGTGCCTGGCACCACAAGTCCTGAACCAAAGCCCATATAATTACTCTGAATAAACGAAACCATATTTCCTTCGTCATCCGCCGTCGCTAAATAAACGGTGCCCCCTTTAGGAGGTTGTCCTGGTGACGGCACTAGCGCTTCATCACCAATTAACTGCCGGCGACTTTCCCCATAGGTAGGCGAGAGGAGATCCCGAACAGCAACTGACATTTCTTGCTCATCGGTAATGTACTTCTGTCCATCTACAAAAGCGAGCTTCATCGCTTCAATTTGCTTATGATAGGTATCAACAGAATCCTTATGATCAAAGTTAAATCCATTTAAAATATTCAGCGCAGACAACGCAATGAGCCCCTGTCCATTCGGCGGAATCTCCCATACGTCATACCCGCGATACTGAACCGAAATCGGATCAACCCACTCTGGCTTAAATGCCGAAAGATCTTCCTTCGTCAAATACCCATTATACCTTTTTGAAAAAGCATCAATTTGATCGGCGATTTCTCCTTGATAAAAAGCTGCAGCGTCGGTTTCAGCTATTTTTCGTAACGTTTCCGCGTGTCCTTTCGACTTCCAAACCTCACCCACTTCAGGCGCACGACCGTCCGGCGCAAACGTTTCAAACCAGTGCTGAAACTCCTCGTCCCTTAACTCTTCTTCAAATTTAGCGTAAGCATCTTTCCAAAACTTACTTAAAGTCGGCGACACCGGGAACCCTTCCTCCGCATAATGAATCGCAGGCGCCAGCGCTTCTTTTAACGAAAGCTTTCCAAATCGTTTCGACAATGCCGCCCAAGATGCAGGAATACCAGGCACTGTAACAGGAATCCAACCGTATTTCGGAATTTCATTATACCCACGTTCGTTGACTGAATCAATGGAGATCGACTTCGGTGATGGCCCACTTCCATTCAAGCCGTGCAATTCACCTTTCGTCCAAACAAGAGCAAACGCATCTCCTCCAATCCCGTTTGAAGTCGGCTCGACAACAGTGAGCACTGCCGCCGTGGCGATCGCCGCGTCGATCGCATTCCCTCCATTTTTCAAAAGATCTAGTCCTGCCTGTGCCGCTAACGGCTGGGATGTTGCAACCATTCCTTTGTTCGCTACCGTTGTCATCCGTTGAGAAGCATAGGGATAATGTAAGTAATCCGTCGTCATGGACATAAAACTCCTTTCAATTTATGTAGTGTCGAATAAATAAAGCGCCGTATTCTGAACCTAAAACGCCATAAAAAGAAACCTTTTACACCTCAGAGATTTTCCCATTATATAGGAAGCCTTCTTGAATGAAAAGGTTTTCTTTAGAATATTTTCATTTTTCGATCATTAGTTAAAATCTTATCTCGATCGACTTACCCAAACGCACTCCCAGGATCATACTCCCAAAGATCAAGCTCATTCCGCTCTCCAAGCACCAACCGAGCAAGTTCAGCTCCAAGAAACGGCCCACTCGTTAAGCCTGAAGCCCCAAGCCCATTTGCCACAAAAAGTCCTTTCACGCGAGGAACTGCTCCAGCAACCGGGACATTCCCTGGCGTAAATGGCCTAAACCCAACCTTCGTCTGGACATACGTACTATCCGAAAATCCTGGCGCAACTTTTAGAGCTCGGTCAATAATATGGTGAACGCCCCCCATCGTCACGCGCAGATCAAAGCCAGCCTGATCTTCCTGCGTTGCACCAACGACAATTCGACCGTTTTCAAATGGAAGGAAATATTGAACGAAAGGCGGCATCACAATTGGCCATTTTCCGGTATCAGAGTCAGGTAGATCGAGATGAACAATTTGCGCTTTTTGAGGTGAAACGAGGAACTTCATCCCTAATGGCTGAAGTAATTCTCGCGCCCAGGCGCCTCCGGTCACAATCACTTCATTCGCATAAAAACTTTCATGATTCACGGCGACGCCACTCACGTTTGAACCACTCCATAATAAAGAGGCATCGCCACGAATCACCTTCGCACCATGCTTTTCCGCTCCTCGAATGAGCGCATTTCGTAACGCGTCTCCATTCACACGCGCCGCGCCGCTCACATGAACCGCTGCATAATGATCGGACAGCGGAGGAAACAGCGCATTCGTTTCTGCAGCAGAAAGTTGCGAAACCTCCCCCATCTCTGGTGTATCCTTCCGCCGCTCCATCGCAAGCGCAAGCTTTCGCTCAAGCTTCGTTTCACTAGAGTAAATGTTAATCGCACCAACGCGCGCATAGCCCGTCTCCGTCTCTCCGTCCTTTTTCAGCTCTTCAATTAACTGCGGATAATACCGTGCTCCAGCTTCCACGAGTCGATAAAAAGCCCCTCCCCGTCGATTCGTTAGCCACGGACACACAATCCCAGCCGCCGCTTCTGTCGCCTGACCCGCGTCGTTCCGATCGACAAGCAACACATCCGCTCCTTGCTTCGCGAGATGGTAAGCTGTCGACGCTCCTAAAATACCTGATCCGATTACAATCATTGATTTCATATCTTACACCTTTTCGTCGTTTGTCTGATTAGGTATTTTACAGGAATGTGAGGGGAGACTCAATTGTAGGTTAGGTTATGAGCAAACAAAGTTCATGACTAATTGAAATTTGGATAGACTGAGGATGTATCCCACCATTAGCGAGTTTAATCAAACGTTTGTTTAAAAAGGAGAACCACCTTATGAATTTTAAAAAAGTGATTGACCTCTCTATTCCGGTTAACAACCAAACGCCTGTTTACCCGGGTGATCCGAAACCAAACATCTATCCAATTGCCATGCACGAAAAAGATGGCTATCAAGTTACACAAGTTAATATGGGGACCCATACTGGCACGCACCTTGACGCTCCCTTCCACTTTCAAAAGGAAGGCGAGTGCGTCGATGAGTCGAAATTAACCAAAGTGATGGCACCAGGACACGTAATCCATGTAACGAGAAAAAATCCAGGTGAGGTGATCACTTTAGAAGAAATATCGCAGGCAATCAAAAGCATCGCTCCAGGAACAATTGCACTTTTTCATACGGGGTGGTCCAAGTATATTGGAACCGAGACCTACTTCAACTTCCCTTATTTGTCTGTCGAGATTGTAAATTACCTTCTAGAAAAAGGAATCACAACCTTCTTCATTGATACTTTTAGCATTGATGCTCCTGGTGCCACATCTTTTCCAGCACACGAAGCGATCACATCAAAGAACGGCATTATTGGAGAGTGCTTCTCTAACTTCGATCAGATCGATTTCGAGAATCCACTAATCATTGCACTGCCGCTAAAGCTTGAGGGACTGGATGCCTCACCAGTGAGGGCAATTGCGGTGGAGGTTGAATAAATTTCCAGTAAATAAAATAAGAAATAAAGAAGGTAACCGCTCATTTCTGAGCAGTCGCCTTCTTTATACTCTAATGCATTATTATCAATCGACAAATTCCTTCAACAATCGG
Organism: Guptibacillus sedimenti; assembly: GCF_028610665.1. Lineage (NCBI taxonomy): Bacteria > Bacillati > Bacillota > Bacilli > Caryophanales > Guptibacillaceae > Guptibacillus > Guptibacillus sedimenti. The sequence goes on along the minus strand of NZ_JAQQWV010000001.1, from coordinate 383,894 downwards.
GTGGTGACAGGCACTACTATCACTACTATTTCTTCTTAGTCTCACCTTTAGTTTGGATTTCATAGGTGAAGTCAGCTACACCTTTATCTCCTATTGGAGGAGCATACCAGATCACCATATAATTTGTACCGTCTTTAAATAATTGACGTAAATCTAATGCGTCTTCCTCGGTAACATTAAATGGATCCACATCCACGACTTTATATTTTGTGTTTTTGCCGTTTTTCCCAACAGTTTTTTCATTAATGAATGTAACTGCGTAATCTACATACTGCTCAGTCACTTCCTGAACAGAATACAATCCGTTAAGGGAGCTTCCATCATTGGAGAAGCTAATTTCAGGAATGGATATGTTATCAATAAACCAGCCCTTATCATTGTATCCCCAATCTGTTAGATAACGGAATGAAACTAATACATCTTGACCAGCGTATTCTGATAGATCAAAAGACTCTTTCTTCCAATCTTCATAGTATCCTGTAAATCCTGGTAGATTTTCTTTAATAGTTGGATATCCTTCCTCTACTACATCAGAACGGGTATGTTCATTCGCTAAACTCGTCCAGCTTTCTCCTCCATCTGTTGACACTTGTACAACCCCAAAGTCCCAACTTTCTTCAATATCAATGAAGTTATCAAACTGAAGCGTTGCTTGATCAACACCTGATAAATCAGCTTCAATGACTACAGCGTTATCAGCTTCATCCCCTTGGTTTCCCCATAACACTTGATTATCTGAACCAAGTGGATCCTGAACAACTTTCCAAGGTGTAGGCATGAAGTCGATTCCGTCAAATTCAATCGATCGGATTTTATCCTCTAGATCAATCACTTTGTAATCTCCACCCCATGCAGGGACGCCATCTTTTGCATTTTCTAAAGCAGCCTCAAAGTTCACTTTCAAATCGATGCTTTCAAAATTATAGATGCCTCCACCTGGTTTAGGACTGTCTATGGCAAGAGCCGTACTGAAGTTTCTAAATAGCTCAGAGAAATCTAATCCAGTCTTATACTTATCCAACATACCATTCACGCTTTCAATACCATTCGTTTCATCTTTTGCTAGTTCCTGAATAAACTCTTTCCCAAATTGCTCACTGAGATAGAGCTGAAGAAGATATGCCTGTCCATAATCCGCTAGGGTTTCCGGACCTGTTTCAGAACTATAATATTCATCCCAGCTCACAAGTGAGTTCTCTGGATGGTCTAAGAAATAGTTGACGTGCCCCATAGGATGTCCGTATCCACAAAGATACTCTGCAAAATCAGACATTCCTTCATTAATCCATGTTTCTTCATCGCTATCATTATCATCATGAATGAGATGCTGGTATTCGTGAGCAACTGTCCCTAAAAACGTACTCTGAAGGCGCTCCTCCCAGTTGTTTGTATCAATGGTTATGATGTTTCGATCGATATAGGTTTCAAATGTAGACCAATAGAATCCAGCTACGAAAAATGGATAAGAAGGATCCTCATAATTTTCATCTATAATGTTATCAACTAACATAATGCTCTTTCCTTCTTCAGACACATAATAGTCTTCATCAAAACCTAACCAATCGGGAAGAGGAGAGTTTTCCCCAGTGAGTTTATCCTCTTGGCCGAAAAATTCTGTATCAATCGGATAAATATTGTCATCAAACTCATCTCTTAACGTATCTACCTGTTCCTGTGTTACAACATGAGCAGGTCTTGAATCTCCTTCAGGAAAAGAAAGATCTTTAGCAACCCAAACTTCTACATTCTCACCGACACTACGCAATGTAAATTCTTTTAAAGCCAAATTACGATTCAGAAATACCTTTGTTCCCCCATCGTAAGTAAAGTTACTATCAGACTCGCCTCCACCATCTGCTTCTTCTCCATCCTCGCTAATCTCAGAGGCCTGTGCTTTGATCGTATCTTCCGCTCTGTTCATAAAATCTTCATCTTCTGATTGAGCTCTCAATTGCGCTCCAATATCTACGACATCTCCATATCTTTCAGTATTCCACTTGGTTGAAGTTGCTTCTACTTTTCCCCCCCAAACTGTTGGAACCAACAATGACACCGACAAAGCTGTTGCTGAAATAACCGATAATATTTTCTTGTTCAAGTTTTTCACACACGTCTCCCCTTTCAGTTTTTAAGTCTTGATATAGTCCCTTATTCCTACTCCTTTCTCTTTTATTTGCAACCTATCTGCATAAACTTTATGTAAATGACAGGTTGCACCTATTATTTATTTTATCAATTAATTTTCAGAAATTTCTCGAAATTTATGGTTTATCTTTTTCTATTTTTGTAGATTCATGTAAAAGAGGAGGAAAATTCGTGGTTTTTTTGTCAAAAGGAACATATTGGTTATACAAATCAACCATAATTTTCATGATTACTAGTAAACTTAACAACATCAAATTCGAATAATGCAGAACAAAAGCCAATTCATCCCCTTGTAAGGATCAATTGGCTAAAAATATCGGTGAATTTAAGCGACATGATTCGCGTTAAACCGGGTGGTGACAGGCACCACCCGCCCAACCACTTCCTACCTCTTAAACACCACCAGCTTCATCTCCGTCATTTCCTCTACAGCGTACTTGATGCCTTCTCTTCCAGTCCCACTTTCCTTCACTCCACCATACGGCATGTTATCTACCCGGAAAGTAGGAATATCATTAATCAGTACACCCCCGACATGAAGACGTTCTGCGGCTTCAAGAGCAGTATGAACATTCTCCGTATAAATACCTGCCTGTAGCCCATAAGCCGAGTCATTCACTAGATCATACGCTTCTTCAATTGAATGAAACTTATTAATCAAGACAATTGGCGCAAACACTTCCTGACAAGAAACTTTCATTTCAGAAGCGGCATTTAATATGACAGTTGGCTCTAACACATTTCCATCAGAACCCCCACCTGTAGCTACCGTAGCTCCGCCGTTCTTCGCTTCCTCAATCCACGAAACCGCGCGCTCAACATCAGATCCAGAAATCAACGCCGATACATCCGTCTCATCATCCAAAGGATTTCCACACCTTAGCGTCTTCGTCTTCTCTACAAATGACTTCACAAAAGCGTCATAGTTCGATTCATGAACATACACCCTTTGAAGTGAAATACACACCTGCCCCTGGTAAGCGAACGCGCCCATCACGGCTCGATCAACAATTCCACTTACGTCTACACCTTCATCCACAATTAAAGCCGAATTCGACCCTAGTTCTAGCGTTACTTTTTTCAAACCCGCCTTATTTCGAATACCAATGCCAACTGCTGGACTTCCAGTAAAGGTAACCATGTTCACTCGCTCATCCGTTACGATTCGATCGCCAACCGTCTTTCCACTTCCCGTAATCACATTCAGTGCACCTTTTGGAAGCCCAGCTTCCTCAAATAGCTCTGCGATAAAATAAGCAGAGAGCGGCGTCTGACTTGCCGGTTTTAGCACAATCGTATTGCCCGCTGCAATAGCAGGACCAACTTTATGTGCAACAAGATTCATTGGAAAATTAAACGGCGTAATCGCTCCTATCACCCCAAGCGGCTCACGCACCGTATAGCCTACCCTTCCTTCACCACCAACGGCTGCGTCAAACGGAATCGTCTCCCCTTGTATTCGCTTTGCTTCCTCCGCGGCGAATTTATACGTTGCTATCGTCCGTGTCACTTCGCCTTTTGCCGTCGCTATCGGTTTGGCTGCTTCTAGCGCAATGATTTCCGCCGTCTCATCCGCTCGTTCGCTTAACTTTTGGACAAACCGCTCTAGTATCGAAGCTCGTTCGTGTGCAGGTAGTTTCCTCATCACCCGCTTCGCACGGTAAGCCGCTTCGATTGCGCTATCGACATCAGCTTCATTCGCTATCGGAATTTCAGCCAGAACGTCACCTGAATATGGGGAAATTAACTCCTTATAAGACACCCCTTCTAGCCATTCACCATCAATATAAAATTTCTTCTTCTGAATCGTCGTCTGCATATCCATACCTCATTTCCTTTTATTGATGAACTGGAGCTAACTCTGACATTACGTCTTGAATCACATCAAGCGCTTCATTTAACTGATCGTCCGTAATCACGAGCGGCGATAAAAGACGAATGACGTTCCCATATAAACCCGCTCCCATTACGATCACACCGCGGTTATGGCATTCTTTTAAAATTTGTCCCGTTAATTCTTTATCCGGCTCCTTCGTAACGGGATCTTTCACAATTTCAATCGCTAACATAGCACCAAGTCCACGAACTTCTCCAATAGCAGGGTGCACTTTCTGCATATCCTTAAACCTTGACACGGAGATATCTCCAATGTGATTCGCTCGCTCCACAAGCCCTTCTTCCTCCATCATCTCAATGACTTCAAGCGCCGCAACACACCCAAGTGGACTCCCACCGTATGTTCCGCCAATTTCTCCAGGATTCGGCGCTTCCATAACCTCAGCGCGTCCTGTTACAGCACTGATTGGCAACCCTGCTGCGATCGATTTTGACATCACCATTAAATCTGGTTCAATGTCAAAGTGCTCAATCGCAAACATTTTTCCTGTTCGTCCAAAACCGGTTTGCACTTCATCTGCTATAAAAAGAATGCCATACTTTTCACAGATCGCTTTCACGCCTTGTACGAATCCTTTTGATGGTACAACAAACCCACCTTCTCCTTGCACCGGTTCCATAATGATCGCCGCTACTTCATCTGACGGTACTTCACCAAGGAAGAAATCCTCCAAACGCTTAAGCACTTCCTGATCCAACTCTTCCTCCGTCATACTCGCATGCTTCCGGTAATAATACGGATAGGCCATTTTATACGTATCAGGGGCAAAAGGCCCGAAACCATATTTATACGGTTTCACCTTGCTTGTTAACGACATCGCTAGCAAGGTTCTCCCATGATAGCCACGCTCAAACGAAATAATCGATTTCCTTCCTGTATACTTTCGTGCGATCTTTACAGCGTTTTCCACTGCTTCAGCACCACTATTTAAGAAAAAAGTTTTCTTTTCACTATTGCCTGGTGTGATTTCATTTAGTTTCTTCGCTAATTGAATATATGGCTCATACATCATCACGTGAAAACACGTATGCAGGTATTGATCGACCTGTGCTTTAAGCGCTTCAACAACTTTCGGAGGACAGTGCCCGGCGTTCATACTACCAATCGCTCCGGCAAGGTCAATAAATGTATTACCATCGACATCCGTCAGTAGAGCGCCTTCTCCTTTTTCTGCAAAAGTCATCATTGTATTAAAAGGACCTCTCGGCACGTGCTTTTCTTTTAGCTCCAATAACTCTGACGCTTTTGGCCCAGGTATCGCCGTTTTTAACTCAATACTTTTTTTACACTGTTTTGTTTTCATGTAACTGCCTCCCTCTGTCATTTTCACTTTCTATACATGCAAGCTTCATACCAACTTTTTCAGAAAAATGGTTTTGGAGGTTAATTTTGCGATATGATAACCTTAGAAAATAGTCAGATTTGCGCGAATATTAAAGGGGGATTCAGTATGTCTTCATTCGATTATTTAGAGTATGAATTAAATGCTATCTTACATGCATCGAAAGATAACATTGTTATCGCCGATGGTGCCGGTATTGTTTTACGGGTTAGCCAAAACTGTGAAGCCGTCTATGGAAGAAAGGCTTCTTTTCTGGTCGGAAAGTCAGTAAAAGATCTTGAAGCAGATGGGATCTTTTCACCGTCTATTACAAGGCGTGTTCTAGCTGAAAAGAAAGACCTTCAAATTATGCAAAAAACGCATACAGGCCGCGTCGTCATGGCAACTGGGCTACCGGTTTATGATGAGAATGGCACGATTATTCGTGTTATTAGCTTCTCCCATGACTTAACAGAGCTTCAGCATTTAAAAGAAGACTATGAAGAATTGCGTACTCAGATGGAAGTCTATGAAACTGAGATTCAAGAACTTCGCGACAAGGAGAAAGTTCCAGAGGAGTTTGTCATTAAAAGCAGAGCGATCCAGCTAATCTGGCAACTTGTTGAGCGCGTGGCGAATTCTGATGCATCCGTTGTTTTTCTTGGTGAATCTGGTGTTGGAAAAAACGTGTTCGCACGTGCGTTACATAAAGGTAGTGAACGTCGAAATGGTAGTTTTATTGAAGTAAATTGCGGGGCTATACCAGAAACTCTTTTTGAATCAGAAATGTTTGGCTACGAGCCAGGATCGTTTACAGGCGCAGGTAAGAAAGGAAAAGCAGGCATGATTGAACTCGCTAATCAGGGCACGCTTTTTCTTGATGAAGTTGGGGAGCTACCACTCGCTGTTCAAGCCAAGCTTCTAAAAGCGATCCAAGAAAAAACAATTACGAGAGTTGGAGGAACGAAGCCAAAAACGATTGACTTCAGATTGATTGCATCAACGAATCAGAACCTTGAGGACATGGTGAAAAAGGGGACATTTCGAGAAGACCTTTTCTATCGATTAAACGTCATCCCAATTACCATCCCACCCCTTCGCGAACGAAAGGAAGATATCGCAACACTCGCAGCACATTTTCTCAAAGAATTAAATGACAAATACCGAACGAATAAGTTCTTCCACGCAGCAACAATTGAAAGTTTGTCAGAATATACGTGGCCAGGAAATGTGCGTGAGCTTCAGAATATCGTCGAACGCCTTGTGATTACAGCTGATGCAAGAACGATTTATCCAGATGCTCTTCCCTCCTACATTCAACAAGATGCGGCCCAGAAACTGACAAGCTTTTTACCCGGTGCTGAAGAGGAAACGGGGACAACGCTGAAGGAAGCTTTAGAAGCAGTGGAAATCAGATGGTTGAAGCGTGCTTTCAAGCAATACAAAACAACTTATGAAATGGCGGATTACCTCGGAATGAATCAATCTACAGTCGTACGTAAGCTTAAAAAGTACAAAATCAATGCGAAATCGCATTAATTATGCATTTTTGCATCAAAAGAAAACGCATCGATGCATTAACGCATGAGAAAAGTGTCAAAAGTGTTGCACCTCAGCCCTTAAAGTTGGCATGGAACTTGCAATATTTATCTGTGAGACTAACATTCACAGGAGGTTCCAATATGTATCAACCTAAAGACTCTTCCAAATCCCCACGATTTTGCGGTGTGAGAACGTTTATGAGATTAGAACAAATTCAAACCACAGAAAATGTTAACTTTGCCGTCCTTGGTGTTCCTTTCGATACGGCTGCATCAAATCGGACTGGTCAACGCCTAGGACCACAGCATATTCGTAACTTCTCGACGCTACTTCGTCCATACAATCCAGATATGGAGATTAACATTTTCGATTATTGCTCTGGCGTTGACTATGGAGACATTGATGTCATTCCAGGAAACATCCACCGTACATACGACAACTTGGTAGAAGGATTGACTCCGCTTCTCGATGCGGATGTTACACCTGTCATCATGGGCGGTGACCATTCCATTTCATTAGGAAACCTGCGAGCTTTCCACAAAAAATACGGTCCAGTAGCCCTCGTTCACTTCGATTCACACGGCGATACGTGGGACAACTATTACGGCGAGAAATATATGCACGGCACACCGTTTCGACGCGCAGTAGAAGAAGGATTAATTGATACTGACCACTCCGTCCAGGTCGGCATGAGAGGTCCGTTGTACGGTCCAGGTGACATTGAGGACGCACGCGATCTTGGATTTGAAGTCATTCCAATGAAAGATGTTCGTAAACTTGGATTTAATGAAGTCATTTCACGCATCCATCAGCGAACTGGAGATCGACCAGTATTTGTTTCCTATGACATTGACTTTGTTGATCCAGCCTTCGCACCAGGAACGGGAACTCCGGAAGTCGCTGGTCCAAACAGCTACGAAGCGCTTGAGTACGTGCGGGGACTTGATGGACTAAATCTTGTCGGGTTTGACTTAGTCGAAGTACTTCCAACATACGACCACAATGAAATTACAGCCGCTTTAGCATCATCGATTATGTATGAAATGATTACGCTGATTGCGCTAAAGAAAAGACATGCCCTTCTTACAACCAGCGAAGAAACAGCAAGTCAGTCTTAGATTAAAAGAGGCACCCGATAATTTATCTGAATTTTTAATCGATAGAGCCCTAGTCACTACTTGTAAGGAGGAGTTTCGTGTTATTTCTAGATATTATCATCATCATCGCCTATTTCGTTATCGTCATCGGAATAGGCGTCATTGGCTCTCGTAAAGCGAAAACGATCGAAGACTATGCGCTTGCTGGTCGTAATCTTGGTTTCTTTATGTATTTTGGCTGCTTATCAGCCGTCATTCTTGGGGGCGCATCTACGATCGGGACAACGAAGCTCGGATATGAATTTGGCGTATCCGGCATGTGGCTCGTCTTTATGCTTGGACTTGGAATTATGGGACTCGGGATCTTTTTTCTCAAGAAGATCGCTGGTTTTAAAGTGCTCACCATTAGTGAGTTTCTCGGGAAACGTTTTGGAAATGAAGCACGCCTTCTGAGCGCTTTAGTAGCTTCGGTCTATGCCTTAATGGTTGCCGTTACGCAAGTTATCGGGATTGGAACCGTCATGAACGTCCTGCTAGGTTGGAATCTCACAAGCTCCATGCTACTTGGTGGCGGGATTGTCCTATTCTATACGATACTTGGCGGGATGTGGTCGGTTACGATGACGGATATCGTCCAGTTTGTCATCATGACAATTGGGGTGTTTTTCATCATGCTTCCTTTAAGCCTATCGAAAGCAGGGGGATGGAGTGCCTTAACGCAACAGCTCCCAGACAGTTACTTTTCATTCACAGGAATTGGCGGTAGTCAGGTATTTCAATATTTTCTTCTTTTCTGCCTCGGTATGATCGTTGCACAGGATATTTGGCAGCGGATCTTTACAGCCAGATCGAACAAAACTGCTCGTCTCGGCACAATTATTGCAGGCGTCTATAGCCTCCTATATGGACTGGCTGTTAGCATTATCGGTATGTGCGCATTTATCGTGCTCCCGAATTTAGGAGATTCTCAGAATGCCTTCGCCAGTATGGCGATCGAAACGGTACCAACCGGTGTACTTGGTCTTGTTCTTGCAGGCGTCATCGCTGCCCTCATGTCAACGGCTTCAGGGACACTGCTGGCTTCATCAACATTGCTCTCAAACGACATTGTGAAGCGTTATTTCATTAAAGAAGCAAGTGAAAAGCAAAGTCTCATCATCTCTCGTCTGACTACAACAATTATTGGTGCAATCACGATTATTTTCGCTATATGGATTCAAGACGTTCTTGTTGCACTTGATGTCGCATACGCCATTTTATCTGGAGCGATCTTTGTACCGATTCTACTCGGTTTCTTTTGGAAAAAAGCAACGTCAAAAGCGGCGTTTTACTCAATCATCAGTAGCATTCTCGTCATTACCGGCGGTCTTGCAATCGAAGGCCTTCACTCAACGAATCCGATTATGTATGGCATATTGACCAGCTTCGTTGTAATGATCGGCGTATCACTTATAACAGAAAATGATGCTGCTGAAATGACAGACACGGTTCAAGAAAGGAGTCATATTTCATGACGAATCAGCACCTCTACATTAATGGTTCCTGGCAGCAAGGTGAAGGATATGAGCGTGATCTCATTAACCCAGCAACAGCAGAAACGATTATGAAGATAAAAGAAGCTTCTCAGGAGCAAGTGGCTACCGCAGTAGATGCTGCACGATCAGCATTTGAACAAAGCGACTGGGCGACTCATCCAGAGAAACGGGTTACCTCTCTTCGAAAGCTTGCAGATCTATTAGAACGTGATGAAAAATCTTTCGCAGTTGCTGAAACAGAGAATACCGGAAAACCCATTCGAGAAGCAACGCTCGACATTGGTGACTCTGTCGCCTGTCTACGTTACTACGCGAATCTGATTGCTGAGCGAGAAACGGCCACGATCGAGATGGAAGATGGAACGACTAGTAGAATCATTGATGAACCGATCGGCGTGTGTGCCCTTATCGTCCCATGGAACTTCCCTCTTCTTCTCGGCATGTGGAAGATCGCTCCGGCACTCGCTGCTGGTAACACCGTTGTGTTCAAACCCTCTGAACTGACACCAGTTACTGCTATCAAGCTAGCAGACTTAATTCATCAGTGTGGATTCCCTCCAGGTGTTTTCAATCTCGTCCCAGGTGGAGGCGATCCAGTTGGCGAAACACTTGTCGCGCATCCTGAAGTAGATAAAGTTTCGTTCACAGGCGGTTCAGAAACCGGAAAGCATATTAACCAGCAGTGTGCCAAGGATCTGAAGCGCGTCTCTCTTGAACTTGGTGGCAAATCACCACTCATTATTTTAGAAGATGCGGACCTTGAGTCTGCAGTTGAATGGACGATCTTCGGTGGTTTCTTTAACCAGGGGGAAGTGTGTGTGGCTTCGTCTCGTATTCTTGTCCATGAGTCTCTCTATGAAGCTTTTATAGACAAACTCGTTCATGAGTCATCTCGAATAAAAATCGGTGACCCCACACAGATGGAAACGGGAATGGGTCCTCTTGTTAGCAGAAATCATCTCCAGAAAGTAAAGAGCTACATCAATCTTGGTAAGGAGGAAGGAGCGTCCGTTCACTATGGCGGCAAGCAACCTGATAAAGGCTTTTATCAATCTCCTGTCATTTTCACAAACGTTCATCAGTCGATGCGTATTGTCCAAGAAGAAATCTTTGGACCCGTTATTACCGTTCAATCATTTCGAGATCAAAACGAAGCCGTTCGACTTGCGAATGGTACAAAATACGGTCTTGCAGCAGGTGTTCTTTCAAAAAATGTATCTCAAGCAGTACAAGTGGCGTCGCAGCTGAAAGCAGGCACAATCTGGATCAACTCCTATCACACTCCTTATGTAGAGGCACCATGGGGAGGATATAAAGAAAGCGGTATTGGTCGTGAACTTGGACCACATGGTCTTGCCAGTTTTACTGAAGTGAAGCACGTGAACACCTCTCAACAACTCCAAAAAGCAGGCTGGTATACGCATTGATCTCCCCCTGGTAGGGTCTCAATGCACTGGTAATTTTCTGAATATTGAAAACCAAAATAGGGGGATATAACATGAGTCAACTTACTGAACGCTTAGGTCATGACACGATTAGCCCGACCCCAAAGGACAAGCGAAGTATGAATTTTTTCTCAACTTTTGCTCTCTGGCTTGCAGCAAATGTCGTCATTACGTCCGTAATGACAGGAATGATGTTCGTGCCGGATATTTCAATTGAAAAAGCCATGCTCGCTATTCTAATTGGCTCAGCAATTGGGGCAATTCCACTCGCTCTAACAGGTAACATCGGAACACGAACTGGACTTCCGACGATGGTCATGACAAGAGCGGCTTTTGGTCAAAAAGGCGCCATTCTTCCCGCACTCGTAAACACGATTGTACTGATTGGTTGGAGTTGGATTCAGGCCTATATGGCTGGTCTTTCTCTTAACTACGCTATCAGTTACACAACCGGCTACAGCAACATCAATTTATTTGTCATTCTTACCGAAATTCTTGTTGTGGCGATTACAATCTACGGTCACCGCGGTGTGGAAAGCATTGAGAAATGGGTCTCTGTTGCCATGCTCATCCTATCTGCCCTTGTGTTCTATAAACTATTTACGACTTACAGCGTTTCTTCGCTTATTGAATTGAAGGCCAGTGAAAATCCTGCGATATCGGGTATTATTGCTTTTGATATCGTTGTTGCGACGGCCTTCTCCTGGATGTCGAGTGTCTGTGACTTTAATCGCCATAGCAAATCAGAAAAAAGTGGAATGCTTGGCACCTATCTCGGCTATATCGTTGCTTCTCTTATCGCAATGGGACTCGGTGCCGTTGTCAGCGGGTTTAGTATTCTAAATAACATGGAACAAACTTACGACCCAACGGTTCTTCTTTCCGCTTACGGATTTGGATTCATCGCTTCAATCGTCGTCTTTTTTTCTGTTCTATCCACGAATGTGATGGCACTATACAGCGCAACGATGTCATTTATGAACGTTTTCCCAAAGTCAGGATTTTGGAAACCGGTACTAGCTCTAGGAATTGTCTGTACTCTAGGAGCCTTGTTAAAAGAAGCGTTAATGGTGAACTTTTTTAACTTTATCCTCTTGATCGCAACGCTATTTATACCCGTTTTTGCGATCGTACTTGTCGACTATTTTCTTGTTAAAAAAGCGTACTATGATGCAGAAGATGTAGCATTCGACCATAAAGGACTCTATCGATACCAGCGTGGTGTAAACATTGTGGCTGTCGTAACTTATGTGGCTGGAGCTCTTTTCGCTTATTACTTCACTTACGTTCATCCGTTGTCTATCGGAGCAACAATCCTTACCTTTGTTTTGTCTGGTGGCTGTTACTTTGGTTTAATGGCAGCAACAAAACAACTCGGGATAAAAACGGCTTCAAACGAAGAAATCGATGTGAAATTGGAGGCATAAAAAGTGAAATATACCATTTCCGCTGCCCAGGGAAGTTTTCAAAGTGGGGCAGTCGATACCAATCTCTCAAAAATGGAAACTATTGTTAAAAGCGTCCTCGAGAAGAAGCCTGATACAAAAGTTATTACTTTTCCGGAATTGTGTACGACAGGATACTTTTTGTCTGAAGGCATCAAAGACCTTGCAGAAAAAGTAGACGGGCCGATTTTTCAAGCTATTAAAACGATGGCTGTATCAAACCTTGTTTCGATCGTATACGGCTACGTTGAGATTGACAATGAGGGAAACGTCTATAATTCCATCCAATACATTGATGCAAACGGAAAAAACACCGCAAATTATAGAAAGATACACCTCACTCCGCTGGAGAGAGGTGTTTTCACAGCAGGTTCAGAGCCAGTTACTGTGAAAACAGATTTCGGGACGATCGGATTGATGATCTGCTGGGACCTCGCTTTCCCAGAGCTAGCTCGAATGCTGACGTTAAATGGGGCCGATATCTTACTTGTCCCATCTGCGTGGGAAGAACCCTATGATGCTCCTTTCCTTCAGTTTAGCGGAGCCCGCGCGCTCGACAACTCAGTATATCTGATAGCTTCTAACCATACTGGCAAGTCAGAAGATCTCACCTTTTTCGGCAAGTCTTCCATCTTTGCGCCGAATGGACAGGTCGTCGCAACAGCAGAGAAACAGTATGATATGATTACGGCAACCATTGATTACGACTGGCGAAACGAAATAAAACAATCATTCTTCTCGATGTTAGAAGAACGAAGAACCGATATTTACAGCTAAGGAGGCTATCTTTTGAATTTCAAACAAATTATCGATTTATCCATTCCAATTACATCGGCGACACCGATTTATCCTGGTGATCCAAAGCCAGATATCCATCCTGCTGCGGAACTAGATAAAGACGGCTACCAGGTTACGCAGCTTAACATCGGTTCACATACAGGCACACATGTGGATGCTCCCTTTCACTTTCAAAAAGAAGGAGAGCGAATTGATCAATCTAGCTTAACAAAATTTATGGCTCCAGGACTCGTTATTGATGTGACCGGAAAAGAACCAGGAGAAGAAATTACAATGTCAGACGTGCAGGACCAAATCGAACAAGTTATTCCAGGCACCATCGTGTTATTTCACACCGGTTGGTCAAAGTATGCAGAATCAGAGCTATACTTCAGGCATCCCTACCTATCTGTTGATATCATCAACGACTTGCTTGAAAAAGGCGTAACTACATTTTTCATCGATGCATTAAACGTCGATCCACCAGATGGATCAGCCTTTCCAGTTCATGAAGCCATCACGTCCGTAAACGGCATCATCGGTGAGAACTTCTGTAATTTCGAAAAGATTGATTTCGAGAATCCGCTGATTATTGCGCTGCCGTTAAAGCTTGAAGGACTGGATGGATCACCGGTACGGGCGGTTGCGGTGGAGGTCGAATACTTCTCTCGCTTAGTAAGATAAGAAACCAGAAATCTCAACTTGAAAAGGAGCCTGCACACGAGGTGTGCAGGCTCCTTTTCTGTTTTCCATTCGACAACTAGTTACACAGTTCGGGCTGTGACAGGCACCACTCACCACGCAACAGCGCTTAATTCAGATCAAACTCCTCTGCAATTTCCGCCATTTGATGCGGCATTCTTTCATCGTTCATAACATTCTTAGCATTATTGTAACGGGTAGGGTTTACTTTTCGAACTTTCTCCCCACCTTTTCGATTGCTAACTTCTCGCTTTGCTTCGTACCCTACATAAGACGGATACGCCGGCACTTCGATCTCCTCCTTACGACGACCGTTCTTATTGGTCTTAGAAGACATTCCATTCCATTGATCCTTTAAACCAATCGCCACATCTGACCCTTTTAACAGAGCTTTTCTAGCACCTTTTCTTGCGCGAGTCGAAAACGTGAGCAATAAAATCGCTGCAGTTAGTAGACTCCACACGCCGTTCCTTTTTTTCCACATCACTAATAACCTCCTAACAAATGGTTTTACTCCTTACTTAGTTTCTACAAAATTCCATGTATTATTCCTACAACGTTTTGATACTCAGTAAAAGGTTATAGCTACACGAAAAAGAGCCTCGATGAGTCTGAGGCTCTATCATGTCTTCTATGAAACCGTACATTGGGTCAAAAACGTCTCATTAAGTATACTTTAAATCGATTTCGTTATTATAAACTACTCTGCCGCACCTTCAACCTTATAAAGTGCTTCTCCAACACTTTATTTACTTCTGTAGCCTTCTCTAGCGCTACCGAATGGCCTGCTCTACCCACAACTTCACAACGACCATTCTCGACCGCCTTCGCAATGTTCTCTGAAAGTTTAATTGTGTACGCATGATCCTGCTCACCTGCAACAGCAAGGACAGGTACGGTTACGCCTTCAAGTTCCTCCAGTACGCTATTTCGGTGGATAACATGATGAGCAGCGTCTCCGATCGACGGCTCAAGTTTTTTCATGTAGTCTCTCCAGTAATTACGCTCTCTTTCGAATTCCATTGACCCAAGTGAAGCATCACCAAACATGATGTACATCAGCGTATCCACAACTTCTTCCGCCCCATTCTTCTGAAGCTGTGTAACAAGCGGTTGGAACTCTTCTTTCTTATACTCTGCTTCCCCAGAGCTTCCAAGTACCACGCACGAATGGAGAAGATCCGGCCTTCTAGCCGCAACTCTAAGCGCAATAAAGCCTCCCATCGAATTTCCGATAAAGTGACATTTCTCAATCCCTAGACCCTCAATTAATGCAATAGCATCATTTGTAAGCGTATCCATATCAAGGTTTTCTAAAGAAGACCGACCGCTATTTCCCTGTCCGCGGTGATCATAACAAATCACTCGGTAATCTTTTGAAAAGTGTTCCACCTGGTGTTGAAACATATCCGAATTAAAAAACAACGAATGACTAAAAACCAAAACCGGTGCATCCTTTGGACCATAATCTTCATAATAGAGCGGTGTTTCGTTCACTTCGATAAACGACATCGGTAACCCTCTCCTTTAATATGAATTTTGTTATGGTGTATCCTCTACAAGGTTCGCTACCAATTTGCAAATCCCTCTTTTGAAATGAACCCTGATCGAAATGTTCGGATATAAACAAACCATTCGACAAATAGTTCCTTATATCGGGTGGTGACAGGCACTAGCGAACTCGCAAACTCCCGACCAAAGACACAATTCCCCTAAATCCCATTGACCGCCCTTCCATAAAAAGGTACCTTTAATATGACACTATTACTCTCAGTCGTTTAATTTGTATCATACAAGGAGGTAACCGTATGGCAATTTATTCAGAACGAGAAACGTGGAATACGAAGCAAATGCATGCCCACCAATTAGAGAGCTTAAAACACACCGTTAATAACGCCTATCACAACGTCCCTTTCTATCAGGAAGCTTTTAAAGAAGTACATATGACCCCGGACGATATCAAGTCTCTAAACGACCTGCGCCGCCTTCCTTTCACCAAAAAACAAGACTTAAGAGAGAACTATCCTTTCAACATGCTCGCTTGTCCAATGAAAGACATCATTCGAATCCATGCTTCGTCTGGAACGAGTGGAAAACCCACCGTTGTCGCTTACACAAAGAATGACATTGAAAATTGGGCAGATATCGTCGCAAGGTCTATTGCACTCGCAGGTGGCCAAAAAGGAGATATTCTTCATAACGCCTATGGTTATGGCCTCTTTACAGGTGGGCTAGGACTTCATGCCGGATCTGAAAAGCTCGGCTGTGCGACGGTTCCTATTTCAGGTGGAAACACCGCCAATCAAATCACCCTCATCCAAGATTTCAAACCTAAGATCATATGCTCTACCCCTTCTTACCTCCTAAACATTGGAGAAGCGATGATGATGCAGGGGATTGACCCTGCCACTACTTCTTTAAAATATGCCATACTCGGTGCAGAACCCTGGTCAGAAGAAATGAGGTTCCAAATCGAAAAATTATTCCAACTTAAAGCATCTGATATCTACGGGCTAAGTGAGGTAATGGGACCAGGCATTGCGATGGAATGCGTGGAATGTCAGGACGGTCTCCACATTGCAGATGATCACTTTCTCGTTGAAGTGATCAACCCGGATACGCTCGAACCAGTTGACGACGGGCAATATGGAGAGCTTGTTTTTACTAGTCTTACGAAAGAAGCCCTGCCAACCATTCGCTATCGCACAGGTGACATCGCGTCCATTACAAGAGAAAGGTGTCTCTGCGGGAGGACAACAACAAGAATGAGTCGAGTAAAAGGACGAATTGATGACATGCTCATTATTCGTGGTGTCAACGTGTTCCCTTCTGAGATTGAACGATATATTTGTGACCTAGAAGAACTTGTACCTCATTATCAAATTCACCTGCAGAAAAAAGGACACCTGGATCATGTGACGTTGCACGTCGAGGTATGTGAAGAATTCTATGGAAAATTATCGTATAAAGAGGACTTTACGCACCCCCTCGCCACCGACCTTACTAATCGAATTAGAAAAACCATAAAAATGAAAGCGCTTATATCAGTAGACGTGAATTTAAAGTCGCCAAAATCCATACCTCGTTCTGAAGGAAAAGCAAAGCGCATCGTTGACGACCGATCTCGAGCTTCTATATCCTTCTAACTTCACGAGCTAGAAAAACCCAAATAGAACAGGCTGACGATGAACATCGCCAGCCTGTTCGACATTTATTGACATATTCCGGGTGGTGACAGGCACCACGCAGCAACAGGCACCATTCGCGACCATTCTACCTCAAGTACTCCTCCAGCACACGTTCATTATCCTTCATATAACGCGCAATATTCTCCCCAACATACCGTAAGTGCCATGGTTCATATTTATATCCAGTTACCCTTTCTTTCTCTTCCGGATAGCGAATAATAAAACCGTACTCATGGGCATGTTGAGCAACCCAGCGTCCTTCATCCGTGTTTGCAAATGCTTCAACTAATCCATAATTCACATCAGGACTTGTAACATCCATCGCTAAACCCGTTTGATGCTCACTATGTCCGGGCTTTGCGCTGACTCGATTGGCATAAGCTTCACCATATTGATCAACGAGGCGGTCGTGAATTGCTTTTTGACGTGCGTAGGAGCGATAGCCGGACTGTGCATACAAATCAAGGCCCGCTTTTTCTGCCGCCTGGAAAAGCTCTTCTAAGTGAGGAACTGCAATGGCGTTCATGTTGCGCTTCTCATGGTCTTCTCGAAAAGGAAATGGAACGTCAGGCTCTCTTATGTTCGGAACATAATCTGCCGGAATACCTCTCTGCTTATTAACTAGTAAAAGCTGAATTGGCAATGAAAGTTCTGTTCCGACGTACTGATCGATCGCTCCAGTGCCGCCAAGGATACGAAACGATTTCACTCCATTTTCATCAATAAATAGTTTCGTAGCGTTAGGAACATAGTTTTTTTCAATCAGCATTAGCGGATCATTTGTTTTCGCTGCTAATACGGAGCCTGCTAGAGCGTCTGCAAAGTCAAACCCTGTAGCAACATAAAGCTGATCAGCGTCTTCTCGTCCAAATTCATCTGCTACCGCTCGTGACGTTTCAAATCGATCACTTCCTGAAACTCGCTTAGAAGAAGAGATTGCTTTTTCTACGGACCCACTCATCACACCTTCCCCGCCAATAAGATAATTTCTGCTGGTTTCGTTTATTAATTTCTGTGAAGCAGCAGGTAGTTTTCCTTTTGTTGTTAATAAAATCGGGTACCCTTCTCGAGCGGCATAAGCCGAAATGGAGAGTGCATCTGGAAAATCTTCACCGCTCGCGACAACAGCGGTATCATATGCATCTAATTCCTTAGCAATTTTAGCCGCCGTTTCGTAGCGATCTTGCCCAGATATCCGCTGAACCGCTAAATCCATCTCTTCGTTTAGATGCCGTTCCACTGAATCTGATATCGCCCCTCTCCCACCAAGAATAATCACTTTACGCGCACCTAATCTAGCAATCTCCTGCGCTGTCTTACTCGATATGTATGTAGAAGAAGTTAAAAGGATTGGCGCATTTTCTTGATACGCTAGCGGAGTGCCAGCCAATGCATCAGGAAAATCATTCGCTCTGGCTAGAAGCACAACATCGCTTCCATTAGGCCACCCTTTTTTAGCCACTTCGACTGCCGTTTGAATACGATCCTTTCCTGAAATACGCTCCATTTCAATCGCACTCGCTACTTTTGGAAATAACAGAGCTAGAAATAGAAAACTAACTCCTATTATCAAACCTTTTTTAGAATACGTTCCGATCATATCATCACCTCGATGAACCATTCCCTTTTATAGCATATGCAAACGTTCACTATAACGAAAAGTTAGGAGATTAAAGCTGTAAAAAAAACCTCAATGCATCTTAACATTGAGGTTTTAAGGACATCATTTCATTCAAGCAATCACTTTCCTTCTAAAACCACTTCTGGTACCCTGTTTGCAGCCTTCCTTTTCCTAGCTGGTACTGTCACAATGTATTGATTCAGTGGAAGAAGTTGAATTCCGCGAATAACTAAAATACTGGTCACCAGGACTAGGCCAAAGATCATTGGAAAAGTTGCCGTGGTCCACGCTCCATCTGGAAGTGTTCGCGAATAAAAGAAGATAACCAAAGGATGAACCAGATAGATGCCCATGGATAAATTCCCGAGCATTTCAAAGAACTTTTCAAGCCACTCTACTTTTCGAAGGGATTGATACATGCCAATAACGGCCACGGTCATCACCGGGATATTCACCATGTTGGCCCATCTGTTATTCGGAATTGAACCTTTCAACTTGTACTCATAGACGGCTATAACGACTAATCCACCAAAAATAACATAGCCAAACCAGTCTATTTTCTTACCTATTCGCTGAATAGACTCCCAATGATAAGCAAGGAATCCACCAAAAATAAAGAAGAACACCCACTTCGTAAAAATAGCTCTCTGCGTTAAAAGCTCCGTTAAAAGATTTGTTGTTTCAGGCGAGTAGAAACTTACAAAGTAAATATTAAGACATAGAGCTGAAACAAGTAGAATCCACCAGCCGATTTTTGATTTCACAAGTTGGAGAATAGGGAAAATGAGATAGAATTGAAAAACAATCGACATGAAATAAAGATGGTAATAAGATTCTCCCATCGCAAAATCAACAAGAAAGCTCTTCCAATCCGTGTAGATTTCCGCACCCAAAACGACCTTCATAAAAACAAGGTAAAAAACACTCCAGATCAGAAATGGCATACCAATCTTAACCATGCGAGAATGATAGAATCGCTTCACATCAAACCCCTTATTTCGAACCTGCAAAAACAAAAGAAAACCACTAATTACAGCAAAAATCGGTGTTCCAAATCGGCCAATCTGATTAAAGAACTGCGTTATCTCATTAAATTCATTCCCATGCTTGCCATAGTAATTAGCTGAAACATGGACAAATAATACAAATATACAGGCTATGGCTCTCAGGAAATGAATCTCATTAATATATTGATTTGCTTTCTGCATTTACTCACATCCATTTGAAAATTGAATTCCACCAAATTATATAACCGTTCCACTAGTAAATGGAGGTTCCTGAAGATTATTTACACAAAATTAACGTCGCTGTAAAGATTCACTAGCAACGTAAAAAGCTCTTTCCCAAACTTAGGAAAGAGCCTTCTCTCGACATTTATTGACATATACCGGGTGGTGACAGGCACCATTTGAACTATTCGCACCATACGACTTGCTCAATCGGTATCTTTTGAATTCCATTTTCATTGGAAACATTTCGATTACTCTACTAATAAAGAGCGTTGTTCCTAGAACAACTGAGTATACAAGAACACTATATTCACTACCAAACATGAATTCTGGCATAACAGTAGAAAATGCGAAAACGACTACAGGAAGTGCGAGATAGATACCAAAAGCACTTTTACCGATTGCTGCAAGGAAAATATCTAACAAAACAACCCTCTCCACAAATGGATAGATCACTAGTAAAGAAATCGTCACAAGAGGGATAGCGACCATCATCCATCCACCTTCAGTCATGCCACCGTTCAGATAAACAACTGTGAGTCCAACCAAGACGAGCATGATAGCAAATCCAACCCAGTCCAACTTCTTCGCTAGCATTTGAACCTTCACTCCGTAATGAGCTAGAAAGCTACCAAATACAAAGAAAAAGATCCAATTTGTAAGAAAGGCTGGATGTTCTAGAACGGCTTGAACCGTCGTTGTTCCTGAAAAATAGCCATTAAGTGCGAAATAAGTGATTAAGCCAGAAGCGGCTAGCATCAACGCCCACCCTGTTTTTGATTCAACGAGTTTCAATAACGGATAAAGAAGCAGAAATTGTAGAACAGCTATGACAAAAGACAATGTATAGAAAGCTTCATCCACTACTACATTAAAAGGAAGTGCTCCCCATCCAGTAACTAGACTTTCGCCCTCTATCATCTTCAAGACGGAGTAGAATGAACCCCACAATGCAACAAGCAAAATCATTTTCGAAATAACGGATCGACTGAAAGATTTCTTTTCAAACTGTTGATTGCCGACTTTATGAAATACAAATGCACCAACGATCACCGCAAAAGCTGCGATGCTAAATCGACCACTTGTATGAGAAAAAGACGCTATTTCTGAAAAAGCTTCTTTTAAAGCAAACATCTCAAACACCTGCACACCTACTAATATCAAACAGGTAATCGCACTAAGAAAATAGATTTCATTTAGACCATTTCTCGTTTTCTGCATGAGCTCACATCCTGTTATGGTTTGGCTTGATTTCTACCTCCATTATAAAGATGAGTGGCTCGCTGTGGAGGGTGTATGGGGAATCTTTACAAAAGATTAATAACAGTGACATGAAGGATTTACTTAGTGTGGAGGATTATAAAGAATGATTTTCATTTACTTGTTAAGCCAGCGTTTATTTAACTTTAATCGCTGGACTTAGAATTGAGAGTTTTCATCAGATGTTATTCACTGATGAAAACTCTTTTATCGACAAATTCTCACAAATCCCTGGTGGTGACAGGCACCTGCGAAGGCTTTAAAGGCAACAACACACTAACAGTTGTTCCCACTCCTAGTTCACTATCGAATTCAATCCGTCCGCCGTGCTCGTGAACAATTTTATAGCAAACCACTAATCCTAATCCAGTGCCCGCTTCCTTATTCGAGAAGAAGGGATCACCCAGGTGCTTTAGCCGTTCTTTCGAAATGCCTACACCCTTATCGGAGATAGCTATCCGAAATGTCTCGCCTTCTTGGCTCGTTTGAATCGTTAACTCCCCTCCATCTGGCATCGACTCAATCCCATTTTTAATCAGATTGATTAAGACCTGTTTGATTTGATTCACTTCACATTCCACAAGATCTTGTACTTCTTGAAGGTCTTTCTTAATACAGACATTGTTTATACGCGCCTGCGAGTTCATAATCGATAACGTATCACAAATAAGCGTTGTGACATTTGCCTGCTGATAGGTCACAGCTTGAGGCTTTGCAAGGGATAAGAACTCTGAAATGATGTTTTCGATTCGATTCATCTCAGACAGCATCAACTCGTGAATCTTCCCATCAATTTTCCCTTTGTATAGTTGAATAAATCCTTTTACTGCCGTTAATGGATTCCGAACCTCATGGGCCACTGCGGCTGCTAGTTGTCCAATAACCGAAAGCTTTTCGGAACGAATCAACAACTCTTCCGTTCGTTTTCGATCACCGATATACCGCGTAAACGCTGAGATCGCGAGCACATTTCCCTCCTGATCTCTAAGCGGAGAGTACGTTACGCTAACCTCCAATAACCTGCCATCTTTATGCTTTCGAACGGCTTCATAACCAATGATCTCTTTTCCACTTGTCACTGTATCACATATGGACCTTGCTTCATCACGTTTTCCATCAGGATAGAGCTCAAACATATGACGGGGCATTTCTTCTTCAGAATACCCATAAAGTCGTTGAAATGCCAAGTTCGTTTTTAACACTTCTCCTTCTAAGGTAATAACAGAAATTCCGTCAGCACTATTAGAAAAAATCGACTCCAAAAGCTCTTTCGTTTCAATTAAATCTTCTTCTATCTTCTTCCGATGTGTGCTATCTCGACCAATCGAAATTAGATAACCTCTTTCTCTTTCGCCTAAAGGACCGGTTGCTTTGACAATATCAAACGTTCGTTCTTCTCCAATATGTAAAAGCTGATGTTCGAATTGAATATTAGATGCATTGTCCTTTGTCAACTCAGAAGGAAACGCCTCTTTTAAAAGAGGGATAGAATCCCACTTCAAACTCCCAATTTCAGCAAACGTTTTGCCTACAACATCCTGTCCTTCTAAGTTAAAGAGTTTCTTCGCATAGTGATTCATCTCTAGTACCTGGCCATTATGGTTTTGAAAAACCACAAATTCCGGCATAGAGTTGATGAGACAACGAAGAAGCTCTTCTTGTTTAAATGCTTCTTGCTGTGCCAATTTGTAAGCAGTAATATCTTTTAAAATGTTATAGGCACCGATGTACGACTCATGAATTCTAATTGGAATTGTTTTAACTTCGATATAGATTAAATCCCCATTTTTATGAGTAATGCTTGTTTCATAGACTTGTGCTTTTCCTCGTAATGCCTTACTCGTATAATATTTAATTCTTTTTAATTCTTGAAATGAAACATTCTTTTCATATGTATTTATAATTTCGCATCTTTCATAACCAATCATAATTTGAAGAGATTGATTAATATCGGTAATATGTCCATCCTGGTCAACAAAAATAATTCCGTCCGGGTTCTCAGCAATTAAAAAATCATGTTTTAAATGTAGTTCACTCAACTCTTGCTTCATATTTTCTTCATGATTCGAGGTTAACGTTTTCATACAAACGAAAAGCATAAGATTTTCTTCCAAAAAGGAAATTTCAATAAGATGAGCTTCCTTGTCCAAAACCGAAGTGAAGACAATTTCAATCGGATATTCTGTTAAAGAACAGTTGAGTTCCTCCATAAAATATTGAGCAGAATGATCAATCATCCATATCTGATCAATACGATAACTTTCTTTATCATCATCTTTCGGAACAATCTTTTTCCCTTCTTCGTTACAGTAAATCACAGCGCCCTCTAAATCTACTACGAATAACGGGAGCGGAATTCTACCATAATATTTTTCATAACTCACAGCGCCCACACCCTCCAAAATTTGGCTTTCATTCCTTTTATTATCTCATATTTTATAATTGATGTAAGGCTTCACAAAAGAAATAAACCGCTGACTACAGCGGTTTACTCTTTCCCTCTATTAACTTAGAGATAGCGGGCACTCTGCCTACATACGAAGCGATTAATCAAACGTTTGTTTAACGTCAACTTAAAGGTCTGTATCAGAAACTCGCTTAACTTCTTGAAGCAATGGCTCATAGAGATCCGAACCTTTTTTCACATAATGAAGTTCCTTCACTCCTGGTACTTTCAAGTGAATGGCACCGCTTTGTTTGTTATACCGCAACCCATCTAAAAACACGGATTTCTCTGTTTCGGAAACTTCTAATTTCATCATGATCGCTCAATCCCTTTCTTTAGTAGTGCTCCTGAACAAATGCCTGCTCTTCATCAGCAGACAATAACCGACTCGCTTTTCCAATTGATCCGTTTTTCAAGCTCCAGAGCTCGTTATGAACGTAAACCGCGTTTTCAAAATTTCCGTTTTTCCATTTCATTAACGCTTGCTCATATAAATCGTAATGTTCATACTCTCCCGTACCTTCGACTTGATCCAGAATGGCAAGCATGTCGGCAATACGCGCATCGGTCATTTCAACGAGCGTCCATTTCTCTTCGGCATAAACTTTTTGATGCGTCATCCCGTGAAGCGTGTTCATAAAATGCTGCTCACTCGGAATATCCTCATTAGCAGTTGAATTTGATCCTTCATCAATATAACGTTCCTGATCAATTCCCTCTGCCGCCTCAGCTGAGCCCTCACCGGCCGCTTCATTTACGTCTTTTTCTTCTAGTAAACTCGTATTCATATCTGAGATAAACCAATAGCCAAGCCCAAGAGTTAAAAGGACAATGGATATGATTGAAATAAGTATTGTATTAGTGGATGGCATGTTTGGGACAACTCCTTAATATGATTGTTTGTTCAATTTATCTTCTCGTGCTAGATCTATGATTCCAGCAAGGTTAACGATCCTTCGCTTAATGATGACATATTGTTGTTCTAGTTCGTTCGCTTTTTCAACACTAGGGTCTTCAAGGTGAGCCGATTCGATTACTAGAGTCTTTGCTTTCGTGTAAATCTCGTTTATCTCGTTTTGTAATGCCGGAAGTTCATCAGAATATTTCATTGCTCGTTCCATTTGTTCCATTATCATTTGGCTTTGAAAGTTAAGCATGGAGATCTCATCAATGTCCAAACTTGAAAACTCCACCACTTTGTCATCAGTCGTAATCGGCAATACAGAATCACTTTCCATTGAATAAACCTGCCTATCTATATATCCCATAACGACGCCCATATATTGATTTTCCGAAGGAACTGGTCGATAGTAGGAGTCGGGGTCTATCTGGTCCATATCTATGCCCATAAAATATCCTGTTTTCATTGAAAAACGATATCCATTTTCAAATGTGACAATAGAACCTACTTCTGATTCCTCCACTGCTATGCGATTTTCTTCAGGCAACTCCCACTCCACTAAATAATCATAAATTTTTTGATAATTCCCATCCGGAAATTTTCTTTTAACAAATTCAGCTTGTTCGTTCTCTAATTTTTTCTCTGATTCATTTTCATCGTCATCTTCAGTTTCATTGGATTGATGCGAATTTTCCATGTCCATACTTTTTTCTGTGCCAAAGAAATCAGAAAAACTAGTAGACCCAAGAATAAGAATCAGAAAGAAACAGGTAAGTATAGATAGGGCAGGAACAAAGCGTCTTGTTTTCCGCTTGGAAGGACGACTGTGAATCGCTTTATAATAAATCCGCTCCTTCTCCTCTTCACTCACCTCACCCTTTTTCAAAACCGTCTCATTCATATCCTTACGAAGATTTTTCAGCTTGTCCTCCATCTACTCAACCTCCTTATAAAGCTCACGAAGTTGCAATTTAGCACGCCTTAATCTCGTTTTGATCGTCTCTGTTTTAATCCCTGTTAGCTCTTCTATTTCGTGAAGACTTAAATCTTCATAATAAAATAAAATGATCACTTCACGATATTTCACTGATAGTGAAAGCACTTTCTCGGAAATCTCTTCTCCTTCGCTTTTTTGAACGAGAATCTCATCAAGTCCAGTGCCCACCCCCACCTTTTCGTCCCCGCGAAAAGGAATCATCGATCTGAACCACTTACTCTTCAAATAATCTTTGCAGCGATTGACGGCAATTTTAAATAACCACGTTTTATAACTGCTGTCTCCCCTGAAATGCTCGATGTTTTTAAAACAAGAAATAAATACTTCCTGCGTAATGTCATCGGCTACCGCCCAATTTTTCACATATGTAAAAGCAAGGCGCTTGATCGGCTCTGCAAAATCATCGATCAACTCCCTGATTAATTCATTTCTTTCAAACTCATTCTCTCTAATTTTCTCCCCCAACGAGCTCCCCCCTGGATTTCCCTGTATGATAGACGACCGACTCCCCACATTCGGTTCAAAATGTTCACTATTCAGTAATAAAAAACTAAATTAACCGTAAACTGGTTTAGCTTCAAAACTATAACACAAAAAAGAATCACAGAAAGCACGAGCGCTTTTTGTGATTCTTCGCGTATGATCATACTTATAGGTTATTAATCAAACGTTTGTTTAAGCTTTCAAAACCTGCATGTTCTTCTCCACATACGCCCAGTTCTGCGGAAACGGAAACCGCAATCGCCAATAAGTAGCCCCAAGCAAATCATAGGCTTGCATTTGTTTATATTTCTCTTTGATGCTTTGAATGTCCTCGAACCAAACCACGTGCTCCTGATCCATCAAGTTATAGCTGTATGTTGGCGCTTGGGCTATTTCGTTGTATTGAATAGTAAGCCACCCGTCAATCGCACGATTTTGCGCATTTTCCACCGGAATCATTTCAGCTGGCTTCTCCTGTGCAGGCAATGACCAATCATAGCCGTAAAGACTCAACGCCATCATCACTTTGCGATGATTTATCTGACTCGTCGCATACATTAACATCTCTTCCACCCACCAGACCGGGGCAATCGGCGCCGGTGGACCAATCGCATAGCCGTAGTCAATCGTCATCACTGAAACGATGTCCGCGACCTCACCGACGGCTCGATAATCAAGAAAGCCAACCAGACGATTTGTCGGCATATCGCTGCTTTTCGCGTGCGCATTAAGTTGGAGCGTCAGATTGCCAAGCCCCTTCTTTAGTTCCTGTAAAAATAACGTAAATTCCTTACGCCTTTCAGGTGGCACAAATTCAAAATCAACGCTAACCCCTGCATATCCTTTTTCCTTTACTGTTGTCACGAGATTTTGAACGAGCCTTGTTCTTCTTTCCTTATTTTGAAGCACTGTATCAGCTAGCTCAGCGCTAAACATTTGAACGTCATAATTACTGATAACTAGTAGAGGCTTGATGTCCAGCGCTTTTGCTTGTTTTAAAATGGCGTCATCATTGATTGGAACTAGCTCTCCTTTTGGCGTAAAAGAATACGTAAATACGGCTAAATAAGTAATCGAACCGCTCAGATTGTTCAACGTTTCAACGTAAGGAGAACCTTCGATCGCATCGAAAAAGACGAGCGTTTCCATTTGATACTTCTGCATAGTTGGAATCCTAATTCTCGCGCCGACCAGAAGAGCCGTCGGATTCAACGTCGGGTTAGCAGCCACAATCGCTTGAACGGAAGTCTTATACTGTTGAGAGAGATTCCAAAACGTGTCGCCCTGTTGAAGCTGATAAAATCGTTCAGGTAGATCCTGATCCGGGATATACAGGTTTAATCCTAGAACAAGTCGATCAGACACAAGTCCGTTCACCTTCTGTATTATTGAAATCGGCACACCATAGGCCAATGAAATACGCCAAAGATTATCCCCACTTACCACCGTATGAACCGCCATCGAATCTCCTCCCAAATATGCAGCAAGCTATACTGTTAGTCTATTTCGTGAAGGAGGCGTTCATGAATCCGCCTAGATTCCAAATGACTCTTCGACAAATAGTTACACACTTCGGGTGGTGACAGGCACCAACCGAACCAATCAAGCAATCAAAAAGCCCGGGGCGCGCACCCCGGGCTTGTCCATCAACCTATTCCTCTAATAACTGATCCTTTACTTTCTCACTCACCACTGACTCTCCACCAAGAACATAAAGCTGCTCAATACCAAGTTCATCATAAGCTTCCTCAACAGAAGCGGGAAGTTTGTCAGTCTCTACTAGCAACGATACGCCATCATGTTTCGCAGCAAGAACGGATCCTGATAGGGCGTCTGCAAAGTCCATTCCAGTTGAAATGAAAGCAGCGTTCGCTGATTGATTCAATAAAGCTATATTTGCAGATGTTTCAAAACGATCGGCACCGCCAATTCGTTCAGCATCTGGAAGTTGGTTCATCACTTCGTCAGCCACGACTCCACTACCGCCAACGACGATGCTTTCATCAAAATCTTCTACCACGCGCTTTGTATCTTTCGGTAACTCTTCTTTTTCTGTTAAAAGAATAGGATAGCCATTTTTCGCTGCATAAGGCGCAATGGCAAGTGCGTCAGGAAAACTAAGTCCATTGGCCACAATGGCTTTCTTGGGATCTCCATCGAGACGAGCCGCGATATTTGCAGCCGTTTCAAATCGATCATCCCCACTGATACGCTCTACCTTCAGTCCTAACCCTTTCAACTGATAGGTCACATAATTGGAGACAGCTCCATTACCACCTAGAACAATCGCTTTTGAGGCGCCAAGTCTCTTAATCTCTTTTTGAATATCTCGGTCCATAGAATGAGTTTCTGTCAGTAGAATCGGAGCGTCATATTTGTAGGCGAGCGGTGCACCTGCAAGCGCATCAGCAAAACCATCACCGCGTGTGATGACCACTGTATCTGCTTGCTCCCAGCCTTCTTTTGAAATCTCAATGGCAGTTTCATAACGATCCTTACCGGAAAGGCGCTTATCAACTACCTTTTCACTATCGACTTTTACAATCACAGTCGTTAATGGATCAAGCTGAATGCTATTCTTTGTTAACTCATATCCAGTAGGCTCTGAAACCTTCTTCACACCGGCTTCATCATCGTCAACTAGCACTTGACCTTTCGTTAAATCTTCTTCAAGCGTTAACGTTCTTTTCTCATCATCAGCATTCACAAACACGTAGTACGTGCCGGTTTTATCTGTTGAAATGTTTTTGTAACCAATCGCAAGGTCAGTATCTTTCATTTCAGGCGCATCGACTAGTTGAACATTTGCATCAACTAACTCTTTTGTTCCAAGTCGGAAAGCGTCTGTTGATTTTCTGAGGTCGATTAACCCACTCGTATAAGTCATTGTTTCCTTCTGAATACCTTCTTCCGTTACCGCACTCCAGTCAAACATGTTAATCGCGTCAGTGGAATCATAAGAATCGTGAATAAAATAGGGATGCTCGAACGGCTCACCGTTCTCATCTACCATATACGTTTCTTTTGCTTCTGGCTTTCCTTCGCCTTTCCACTGCTTCGTTCGGCCGTATTCCTGCCCAGCATGTAGGAAAGATACACCCTGGCTCGTCATGATCATCGCATTCCCAAGACGGATCCGCTCCTGAATTTCTTCCTCATGATCAGCAGGGTCTTTCTTAATCGACTGCGCAATGACATCATGAAGCGTTAAGTTGTCGTGCGCTGCAATATATTGGACCACGTCACCAGGATCATCAGCTACAAAATTCCCCGGCTGTCCTTTAATATTATTAAAAATTGTTTCGATATCGCGGGCACCACCGGTTAAGAAACGGGGTTCGCCTTCACTTCCGAAACCTGATTTTAATTCGTTACGAATTTCATCTGAAAAGACGCTTGCGCTATCTGTATGGTCCATCCAATCCTGATCAGCTGGCATCACTTCATTTTCATCGTTTCCATCCCCAACGAACGTTCTCCATCCTTCGCCAAGCATAATTAAATTCGGATTCAATTTTTTCGCTTCATCATAAGCGATTTGAACACTTTCCGCATCAAGATCGCCCATTAAATCAAAGCGAAACCCATCCACTTTAAATTCATCTACCCAGTACGTGATCGAATCGATCATCATTTTTCTCGTCATTTCATGTGTTGTGCCAAGCTTCCCGCCGCCATAGCCGGTTTTCGGATTGCCTTCTTCATCCATGAAATGATAATAGCCGGGCATCAAATCTTCAAAAATGCTAACGAGCGCCGTGTGGTTATAAACAACATCAAGCACAACACCCATATCACGCTTATGAATTTCATCAATAAGCGCTTTTAACTCAGCAATGCGCGCTTCCGGATCCTTTGGACGCTCGGAATACATGCCAGATGGAGAAAAATAACTATGCGGGTCATAACCCCAGTTATAGTTGTTTCCTTCAGAAGAGTAGTCAAGCTCTCTCTCGTCGTTTTCGAGCTCATCTCCAAAGTAATACTTCATCACTGGAAGTAGCTGAACGTGCGTAACACCAAGCTCTTTCAAGTAATCTAGCTTTTCAGCAAAAGAGCTAAATGTCCCAAACTGGGCATCAAGTTCAGATTCAAGATCAGGATCTGATGTAAAATCTCTCACGTGCGCTTCCCAAATAATCGCATCTTCCCGCTTCTCAAATCCTGGAATCGAAGCAAAATCAAGCTTCGGACCAATTGTTGCAGGATTCACAATGGCCGCTTTTCCAACGGTATCTTCATCATCGTCTGTTGATGCAGCCATTGATTTCGCATAAGGATCAAGCCCAATCGTTGTCTCACCATAAACATCGATCTCAAACTGATAATAGTAGCCTGTTAAATCGTTGATATTAGTATTTGATTGATTAAGCGTAATCTCCCAAACACCTTTCTCGCCCTTCGTCATCGCGAGATCTTTCTTGACTAATTTTGACTGATCGTCTTTGTCATAAAGAAGCACAGAAACAGAACTTGCAGGTGGTGACCAGAATTTAAGAGTCGCCTCCCCGTTATCATTAAGCGTGACACCAAGATCATTTCCATCATAAACAAACTCATTATCCACTAGCCGCCAATCAACTAGAGCCTGCTGTTCTTTTTCGTTGTAAACGACTTTATAAGCTTGCGTTAAATCGAGTTCAGAGCCCAAAGTAAGAACAAACTTCTGCCCCTCACTCTCAAGTTTTTCAACTTCAACCTGCTCTCCATCTCCGTCAATCACTTTCACATCGTCAGCGGTTAGGCTCTCAGGCTTTCGATTTAGCAATCCAGTAATCTCGTTTTTCGCTGTAATCGTCGCGCTCGAAATTTGAGTGCTCAATTCCGGCTCTTCTAGATAAACTTCTTCCTGTCCTTGAACTAACCAAAATTCTCTCTCACCAGAAGTGGGAAAAGTACGATCATCAGACGTATCTTTTTGATCACCTTTATGTACGATAAAATTCAAGCCATTTGTAATTTCATTGACGGGAACATCAACGTACATCCCATAGCTCGTTTCCTGTTCAAATGGGACAGGATTTCCCCAATCAACTTTATAGTCAATAGCAGGATTTTCGTCATCTGCATTCCATAAATGCAGTCCCCATCCCTCATAGTTATCATCGGCTCGCTGGTAATGCACACGAATATGGTCTTCTGGTATGACTGTCTCATCTGATATAGATGTCTCTGC
The DNA here is from genome assembly GCF_028610665.1 of Guptibacillus sedimenti. NCBI lineage: Bacteria > Bacillati > Bacillota > Bacilli > Caryophanales > Guptibacillaceae > Guptibacillus > Guptibacillus sedimenti. Next base: position 352,687 of record NZ_JAQQWV010000001.1, on the reverse strand, counting down.
TTTCGAGTACTGCGGCGTAGCAAATACTCCTAATACCATTAAGATGACAGTGAGCAATTTCATTAATCGACTTGCATTCAACAAAAATCTCCTCCTCTGGATTAAAAAATCGTCTACTAGGTAAGTAGTGAAACCGTTTGCACAAAAGACTAAAAAAGAGACGGCTTAGTTAAAGCGCTTTCTTCTTTTACCATAACACAATATTTTCATTTTTTTCATTTCATTTCCGATTTTTATGTAAATGGTTATTATGTACTATGTACTAGCTAATCACAATGGAATGGTTTTGATGATATTCATTGCCTTAAAGAAGGCCGAGGAGTTTGGTCAGGCGATTATTGATCTAACTAAAAAGTATAGGATTTAAAACAGAGCGCATATCGATTACATAAGAAAAAGAAGCAGGTCACTTAAACAAACGTTTGATTAAGTGACCTGCTTCCTCTTAATGATTGTATTTTTTGAGATTATAAAAAGATTCATTAACAGGTCACCGCGATCCTCCCCCACTAATCCTCGCAATCACTTCTTCAATAAAAATAAAAAACACCGTTCTCGTTTTTTCAAACGGAAGTAAGCTGCTATCCTGATTAAACTTCGATAAATAAAAAATATAATCGGCCATCGAATTTAACGTGTTCACATACTCCTCTAATACCAGCATGATCGTGGCACCATTCTTCTTCGCTTCAGTAAACAATTTTTCAAAAGAAGAAAATTTCCCTGTCACAGATAGAACGATTAGGAGCGTATCTTCATCCGCCAGGCGACTCGCAAAGTCCTCGCTTTGTGCCACCGTTACATTTTTATCGGAAGAAATGGTTAGCTTATACCCAAAATACTCCGCACTAATAAAAGACGGGCCCAAACCGTAGATAATAATCTTCTTATACTTTCGGAAAACCGAAACAAAATCATCAACAAGGGCAGGATCAAAGTTTTCTAGAAACTGCATTAAGCGCTCGATTTCACTTGATTTCGTTTTCTTTTCCATATGAATCTGCTGGCCGCTAAAATAGAGCTTATACTGCTTAAAGTTATCAAAGCCTAATTTCCGAACGAGCTTCGATACTTTTGACGGAGAGACGTCACAGAGCTCGGCGGCATCGATAATTTTCAACTTATCATTTGTGGCGACAACATCCGCTAGCTTGCTGTGCACTTGTTCTTCTAATTTTGTCAGATGGTTCGTATCTAATTTAATCATCACTCTTCCATTCCTTTCACCTTGCTCCTTGACTCGCGCAGCGAAAACAAGCAACCGCCATTTCCTATTCGAAAATAACGATTGCTTTTCTCTTACACTAATCATGTCACCATGATCAATAGGTCTACCATAACATGATTCCCAAAGAATGCTTACTTAAAAATCGGATAAGAAAGCTTCAATATTTCATCCGTATGCTTTCTAACATTTTTCACAACAGTTTCATTCACTTTGTTATAAAAATCATGATGATCAGAGACCGGTGTGAACGTTGTTTCTGTTTTCACCATTTGTTCAATCGCTTCAGAAAAATCATCGTAAACACCTAAGTACTGAGCAGCACTAATCGCAGCACCTAAACAGGCACTACTGCTCCCCTTCCGTCGATGCACCGGCAAACCAAACAAATCGGCCATAATTTGCATGATCACATCGCTCTTCGAACCGCCGCCAATAACGACAACTTCATTTAGATCCACATCGATTTCTTCTAACATTTCATCAATGTTGTTTTTAATATTGAAGGCAATCGCTTCTAGTATCGAGCGATAAATATGGTATCGTGAATGGCGCTGATCAAAGCCAATCATCATTCCTTTTCGATATGGTTTATCTGGTGATGCTAACCAATCCAAAATCGTAATCAAGCCATCACTACCAACGGGCACTTCTTCCGCCTTACGATTCAAAAACTCTTCCTCTGAAATACCTAATTTAGATGCTTCTGTTACAAGTTCTTCGCCAATTAATTTCTTAAACCAACTAACCGTCCACAATCCCCGTCGAATTCCATTTGATTCATAAACATAGTTGAATGGAATTGATGCAAACGTGGGGAAAAAGCTTTTCGCATCCTCGTAATATTTATCTCTCAATAACATCGAAGAAATAAAAGTTCCAAGTGAAATCATAATGGATTTCTCGCTTTGAATCCCAGAGCCGAGCACTTCCACTGCTTTATCATTTGACGTTGCGACAACTGGAATGCCTTCAGTTAATCCAAACTCCTTCGCAAGTTCGCTACGAATCGAACCAAGCTTTTCACCAGGCTTTACAAGGTTAAATAACATCTCTCTACGTAGACCATTTTCATGAATCACGTCATCATCGTTTGACCAATCCAACGTCTCTCGATCAACCGGCCAAAATACTTCACAGTTCCCAGCTGTATCGTTGTATTCTCCCGTTAACCGAAGTCCTAAGTAACCTGACGTGGTCGTCACATACTGCACGCGATCATCTTCGTGCTCATACGGTTTTGATAAGCGAGCATCCATCCAACTAATGGCCGGATGGGCTAGATTACCATCTTCATTTAGTAAAACGCGGCAGCAACGGATCGTACATAACCCAATCGCTTCGATTTCTTTCGGATCACCGTCGAAATTCGCTAAACAGTTTTTCACACCGTGATAAACACTGTCCCATAAGTCATCGTCTGGATGAATCACGACGCCTGGTTCAGGTGTTAAGGTTTCCCTTAACGCCTGTGAACCGTAGGCGACTTCATTCCCTTCCAGATCAAAGATCACCACTTTTGTACTTTGTGATCCATTATCAATCCCCATGATGTATCGATTCGGCATGGTTTCCCTCCTCTTAGCTTCTAATGTATTTTTTCACTTCGCTAGGTTGAGGGAAAATCGTTCCGTGGTTCATGATTCCTTTTGGATCAAACGCTTCTTTAAGTTTTTCTAACATATAGTAAGCAGAGCCGTGCTCTTCCTTCGTCCATTCAGAACGGTACTTCCCAATACCATGGTGGTGACACATAGAGCCGCCAAGCTTCAACGTTTCTTCAATAATAATCTCATGAATCGGGTGGTGATAAATGCGCATTTCATCTTCTGGTGCACAGTTAATCGTATAGTTGTAAACGAAATACATATTTGTTCCGTTTAAGTAGCTGTGAGAGGAATGGCCACCAAGCATTGTGAGCTCGTCTGCACGATCAAACTCATTTTTAATCCGTTCGATGACGTTGTTATAAAGCTTCGGAACGGTTTCCCAATCAGCCGACACTTCTGTTGTAAAGCCATCATGCGTATTGTCGTCAATCATATCCTGAATTTCACGCTGGATGCGGCTTTCATCCCAGTTCAAGTTGTTAAACCACGATTCAATTAACGAAGAATCAACCTTTTCAACAATACCGGACTGAAACTTTTCAACCGCTTCTTCAATACCAGCGTTTGTTGCTTCTACGATTCCTTTAGGGCCTTCTGCCATGAAAATCAATACGCACTTATCTTTGTAGAAATGACCAAAATGCTGTCTTGCATCTTCTTCAGAATAAACGCGTGCAACAGATGGACGATAACCGTTCACCATTACTTCGCGTAGCACTTTAATTCCTGTTTCGACATCTTTAATCAAGTAGCCGTGGAACGCATTATTCTCTGGATTGTGTTTGAAAATTTTCACCGTTACTTCTGTGATATAACAAAGTGCGCCTTCATTCCCAATCGCAATGTGGCGAATATCCGGGCCGCCAGAACGTCTCGGAACGTTCTTAATCTTTGAAACTTGTCCTTCTGGGAAAACACACTCAAGACCAACGACCATATCTTCAATTGCACCATATAAAGTGGAAAGCTGCCCGATACTTCTTGTTGAAACCAGACCACCATATTGCGCTACTGGCTTCGACTGTGGAGAGTGTCCAGTCGTATAACCTAGCTTACGAAGCTCATCTTCAAGCGTTTGAAGCTTAACGCCAGATTGAACCGTCGCCTGCATATTATACGTATCCATTTTAATAATTTCATTCATCTTAGATCCGTCGATGACGATGGTCGTTTCTTTCCAATTCTCAAGACCACCCTCAGTTCCAGTCTTTCCACTTCTCGGAATCACGTTAATGTTATTTTCATTACAGAACATAAGAAGTGTTTTCACTTCTTCCGTTGAATAAGGAAAAACAATGGCAAGTGGTGCTGGAACGTCGAGTACATTTTTCGTTTTCGCGTACTTCTTGTAACGATCCGCCGATGCATCGTAAAGCGCCTCTTCATTTGTCACAATTTGATCCTCAGAAAGTAAAGAATTCAACTCTTCTAATAGGTTTTTCATAAATGATTCTCCTTTTTTATTATGATAGTTTAATAGAAATTACCGTACGAGATAGCCGCCGTCGACATTCAATAATGTCCCGTTCACATAGTTAGACGCGTCAGATGCTAAGAAAACAACTGCTCCCATCAAATCCTGAATGTTCCCCCAGCGATTTGCGGGAATATGATCGAGAACGCGCTGATTGTTTGCAAGATTTTCTCTCGTACTTCTCGTTACGTCCGTTGCAAAATACCCTGGTGCAATACCATTAACCTGAATGTTGTATTGCGCAAGTTCATCACAATAGGCTTTCGTGAAACCAGCTAGTCCATGCTTTGTGGCTGCATAAGCTGGCGACCACTGTCCTCCGAGATATGAAAATAAGGAGCACGTATTGATAATTTTCCCACTTCGCTGTGGGATCATATACTTAGCTACTTCATGAGACAGTTCAAACGGCGCATTCAAGTTAACTGACACCATTTTATCCCAATGTAATCTTGTGAATTTCGTAACGTCTGGTTCGTTTATGTTAATCCCAGCATTATTGACGAGAATATCGATTTGACCGAAAACGCTTAGGCATTGATCGACAATGGCTTTACAAAAACCGTCTTCTGTCAGATTGCCAACCATTAAATAATAGTGAACGCCTTCCGCTTCAATGAGCTTCCTTGTTCGATCATCGTCTTCTGTCATACTAACGGCAAAAATATTTGCCCCAGCCTTCGCAAGCGCAAGCGCCAACCCCTGACCAATTCCTGAATTACCACCAGTAATAATGGCTACTTTTCCCTTCAAGCTAAAAAAGTTCATATTAAAATCCGTAATGTCATTTATTTCGGGGTTCATCCTCAACCTTGCCACCTTTCGGAATGGTTTAACTACGTTTATTCTAATCTTTCAGAAAATAAAAGGCAAGGATTTTTAGAGAAATTTCTCTAAAAATACAATAAATAATTTACTTAAAAGAAAATTTTCCTTTATGATCATTTGCAAATGCGAATTTAGCTTCTTTTCTAAAACTCCCTTTTTATAATTAAAAAAGCAGCTACTCTATTAAATAGAGTAGCTGCTTTCAGTTAATATCCTTAATGGAGTATCGATTCTCCCTTACTCCCCATCATAATTACTATCAGGAAGCGTATCCCAGAAAGACGTGTCTGCTGAATCAATGGAATCGTCTGCAAGCGCATCAAGACTTGCCTTCATCGCCGTTACGGCCTGTTGAATCAAGTAACCATTGCTTTTCTGTCCGAGCACATAATCATCACGATAATGATCGGCCATGCCGCGCATTTCAAAAAGAAGCGTTGCAATGCCATATTCCATCGCTAGCCCGTTTCGGCTAATCGTCGGTGCACTGCCGCCTGGATACTTGGACAGCAGTCCATAGCCTTTGGCTTCTACCGCGTTATATACGACAGCACCAAGTTCCTTCGACTGTTCCACGACTTCCGGATCGACAGTCTCATTTGTTGGATACAAAATTGATCCAGATACCAATTCACCCGTGTCACCTAATGTTGTTTGAGTTCCTTGATGATGCAGGTCAATCATGTAATCCGGAGAATATTTTTGTAACACATTTTCATGAAGCGCCTTCGTTTCAGGCTGCTCTCGATCAACATGGTCACGATTCAGATCCACTTCGTTGGCGTTATAGCGCGTATGCGTGCCAGAAACATAGTCTTCTAATGAAAAATTCACATCACCTTCTGCCCCGTCGACATTTAGTCGTGGTGCAATCAGCACATTCACGTTATCCAGGATGTTCTGCACGTCTTTTCCGTTCGATGATAAATACTTAATTACCTCAAGGGCACCTTCCGTTGTTAACGTTTCATTCCCATGCTGCTGCGTTAGGAATAGAATTGTTGGGTTATCTGGATCCATGTTACCAAACTTCGCAAGGTAAAGGTCTCTTCCTTTAACGGACTGACCGTACACCTCGAGCTCCAGGGCATCTGAACGCTGCTCAATTTTTTCTAAAAAGCTCACCATTTCTTCATAAGAATGCAGGCGCTCATTCTTGATCGTTTCATTGCCGCCATAGTTTGGCCCATTCGGTCCATTCTCTCCGGCTAGCGCGGTATTCCCTGTTAAAAAGGATCCAGACACCAGCATCGTTCCTGCTACTGTTAACGTTAGAATTTGTTTTTTCACCATTATCCTCCTAAAAATCACATTCGCTATTTTTGTTTTTGCTTATATTTCGTCAAAAACTCTTACCGTTCTGTTAATGGGATCTCATCATATTCATTAGGATTAATGTCATAAACATTCCCGCTCGTCACACCATCAATAATTCCATAAAGCCCAATTTCAACAGCCTTAATAAGTCTTCCTTTTTCCTTCTGACCGTAGCTTTGCGTTTGTCCCGTCACTTCAAACAGCACAGCGCCGCTTCCATTAAGGGCGAATGAACCAAGTGCAGTTCCTGGTAAATCCAAACCTTGTGGATACAGCGTAATATTGTCAAATGGCGAATCGCCTCGATCCTGCAGGGCATTATATACGGAAACATTAAGCTGCTTTGAGAAATCACCATCGTATGTATCAGCATACTCACGGTATTTCGCACCATCTTCACTGTCTGGATCTGGAACAAAATCTCCTGATATTGAAAGCGTCACTTTATCATCCGTTCCTTCAACGAAATATTCTCCTTGATGATGCAAGTCAACAAACACATCGACTTTACCAAACTCGTTCATCAATCCTTTATACACATCGCGAACGGTTTGCGCTTCAGGTGTAATGTACCAGCCAGGATTCGAAGAGTTACTCGGAAAATCTTCAGGTTGCGGCACATAATCAAGATCCGGATTGAAGTCACGATTCACATCAAAGCCGGGATTTGATGCGTAGTCCCAATATTGATTCGTATACGTGTAGTAGTTCCATGATGGAGACGCACTAGCGAGCTGAGGAAAATCAGTTACGACCTCACTCCACGACATGTCGTTCCCACGACGATTTAATTCTGTCGCATCTGGATTCACCATTGGCATCGCAACAATGGTCACTTCCTCACGTATTTTCTTAGCTTCTGGCGAATTCGAGCCAAGCTGCTGCAGCAAATTCAATAGTGCTGCCGTTCCCGTCTTTTCGTTTCCATGAATCTCACTTTGGACGAGGATCACTTTGTCTCCTGACCCAACCGTTGCTGTATAAATTTCACGGCCTAGATTCGAATAACCAGCCACTTCCACATTCACCTGTCCCTGGCTGCTCCGATCAATTTGCTGAAGCTTTTTGCTGAGCTCCGCATGACTAATAAAACCAGAGATTGCGTATTCCTGACTTTGCGCTTGAACAGGTTTGTCGTTCGGTGCTGCCATCGAAGGGCTAGCAAAGACGGATGAAAGTAAAAGCGTGCTACATAAGACGGTTAACTTCTTCTTTCGACTCATTTCATTCCTCCTCGGTTTTAATAGACTCTACCATTCACCAATTCTCGCTTTTCGTCACCTTCCCTCTACCGTATCGCGAAAACGAAACGTTTGGACTAATGAAAATGGGAAAAATAGGTCGATTTACACGGGGTATTTTTAGCTCCCCATAAAAAAGAGAGGACATTTGACGGACATGATCTATTTTTCTCTCACACCAAACTAAATTTCATTCCCATGCTCTAAGCCAAAAGGAATGGACCTAATGACGCCGAATTTAAAAAGAGATTTATACAAGTAATAGAGGGGATAAGCAGGGGGAAATAACGGTGCAAAAAACATTTCATAGACAATATGACTTAGATTGGATTCGCGTAATCGCAACAATTGGCGTTTTTCTTTATCATTGTTCGATGTTTGTTAACCCATTTCCTTGGCACGTGAAAAATAACGTGACGGAAGCAGGAGCAGTGCTAGTGTTTTCCCTTTTTGTCGGAGCCTGGATTATGCCCGTCTTTTTTGCCGTTTCAGGCATTAACATCACGTATACATTAAAAAAACGAACGTTCACTCAGTACGTAAAAGAACGCTTAAAACGACTAGGCATCCCTCTCTTGTTTGGTGTTTTCATCTTAACGCCTCCTCAAATTTATCTTGAGCGTCTGGCAAATAACCAATTTCACGATTCCTATTTCTCCTTCTATCCTCACTTCTTTGAGGGTGTATATTTGGATTTTGGAGGAACTGGTAACTTTGCTTTTTTCGGTCTGCATTTATGGTATTTACTCGTTCTTCTTATTTTTAGCCTTCTCGCCTTCCCCTTGTTCAAGATCGGAAAGAGAAACGTTCAAAGGATCCATTTCGTTCTGCTCCCTCTTATCCTGTTTGCGACTGGTTTTATCCATACACAGCAATTAGGTGGCTGGGATCTCATCTTTTATTTTGTTCTCTTTCTTTACGGTTATTTTTTTCTATCAAATTCAGCATTCAAACAAGGACTACAAGCCACCATTAAACTTCATATAGGAATCGCACTCATCACTTCGATCGTGTATATCACCTGGTTTATGATCGACTATCCACATCACTCTGCGTTAGCAATCTTATTTTTTGCCGTTAAAACACTGAATTGCTGGAGCTTACTTCTGTGCATTTTTTATTTAGCAGACAAGTATTTGACCGATTCAAACCGTTTTCTTACTTATGGAAGGGAAGCTTCTCTGCCATTTTATATTCTGCATCAACCAATCATCTTAACAATTGGCTACTTTATCCGTAATTTTGAGTGGGGAATTCCAACGAAGCTCATTTTTCTAATTACCGTGTCCTTTGTTGTTATTATGCTCTGCTATCATTTTGTGATTAGACAAGTACCTGCTTTACGATTTTTGTTTGGGATGAAAAGAATTCACTTGAGGTCTGGTGACTGATCCTATTAAAGGCTCACCACCTTACTTTTGCATTTATCATCTTCATCTAAACGAAGCGCATCATTTTGCACCCAGTCCGAATGAAGATTATTTAATATCTCGCAAAAGGCGAAGCAACCGGCTATGAAATGGTAACCGGTCTACCTCAAATTCCACAGGCAACGCTTTATCGCCTTCTGAATATCTTAAAGAAAGAAAACATCATAGCTGTCATTGATGAAAAGCAAATTCGAGGTACAGTCGAAAAGACGTATTCGCTTCATAAGGATGGACCGAGAATCAACGCAGGTGATTTCAAGACCATGACTGAAGACGAGCAAATACAGCTACTAACCACACTCTATTTTGACTTACTAAACAAAACGGAAGCATACATTAAAAGTGATCACACGATTGAAAAAGATCCTTTTGGTTTCAACCAGGTCGAACTTTATTTGACGGAAGACGAATTCCATCACATGCGAAAAGATCTCATCGACGTCTACAAGAAATACAATGCTAGAAAAACGAACAAGGACCAGCGCACCATCTATATGGTTCAAATCTTTCTGCCTGAACCTAGCGAAAAGTGGAACGAAGGAGAGTGAGTGTAACATGAAGAAAACGCTATTAGTAAGTGCTTTATTAGCCTTACTCGGTGCTATCGGCGGATACTTTGTGGCACAGGGATTGGATTTAAGCGGTACGATCGAGCTGCCAGATGAAAACGTGCTTAGCTTAGCCCTCACAATTCAAGCAGGAGTAATCACTTTCGTCCTCAGTCTAGTCGGCTTACTCCTTCTAAAAAAGACACCCTTTCAGCTCATCGATAAAACAAGGGCACAAAGAGGCGCAGGTCTTTCAGTGTTATTTGGACTTTTGACAGGGTTTATTATTATCGCGGGTGATGCCGCCCTTTTCTCAAAATTTCTTCCGGAGTTAGAAACGAACCCACCCTCTTTCTCACTATCAGGCTTACTCGGAGGCGTTTTTTATGGTGGGATTGTGGAAGAAGTGATGATGCGTTTGTTCGGCATGACGCTCATCATTTTTCTCATTAGCAAACTTCGAAAAGGGAAAAACCCATCCGACAAATCCTACTGGTTTGCTATCATTCTCACAAGCCTCCTCTTTGCGGTCGGTCACCTACCAGCAAATGCATTGATCTTTGGAGAGTTAAGCTTCCTAGTTACGACCAGAGCCATTCTCTTAAACGGAATCGGAGGCATGTTTTTCGGCTACCTTTATTGGAAGTATGGATTTTGGTTTAGCGTGCTTTCTCATATGATGGCGCATATTGGGATGCAGGTGATTTTTATACCGATGTTTATTAATGAATGCTATTGTCATTTTACAATTTAACTTAAATGGGAAAAACCAGGTAACCTAATCAATGAGCCGATTAGCACCTGGTTTTTTTACGTTCTTTTTAAAAAGCTCCTGATCCTCCTCCACCACCACCTGCACCTGATCCACCGCCTCCTCCGGTACCAGCGGCGGATACGGCAGTGGTCTGATCGGCTTTCTCGAAACCTGATTGAAAGGTTTCAGCTAGAAGAAGGTAAATCATCCATTCATTACTTTGTGAGGAAGTAGCAAAGCTAGCGGACATTTTTCGCTTTCCTGCTCCGATTTGATAGAGAAATGCTGGAACTTGCTCATCTTCATCCCACGATTTCCATTCATCGCTCAACTTAAGTGGTGTCAGAGTTTCCATGATTCTTCTTCCCTTTTCATTTAACGGTCGATACGCTACGGCAAAGATGAGGAAGAAGAGAAATAGCAGAACAACCGCAAACATCCAGAGAAAAAGACGATGATAGGCAAATAAAAAGATACTGGTGAAAGACAGGAGTGCCGATAACCCTGAAATCCAGCGGGTCTTCACTGCTTTTTCTGTTAAATTATTTTGTTTCACTTCTCTCCTTACCGCTTCCTTCCATGCGGAGAAGCTTCCTTGGAATTTTTCGTGGTTCTGCTTCTCTTTCACATAGCTGTCCAAATCATCAACATGAAAAGTCGTGTCATCGGCTATATCATCAAACAACCATTCCATTAATCTCGTTTCATGTCTAAAATCTGTCTCCCTACTTACAAGTTCAAATTCTTCATCTGAAACCTTCTTGATGTTACCTTTTCGAACGAGTTCAAGCAATGAAGCGATAATCGCTGATGCTTTAAGATTTCCGCCTGTAAATAAAAGAGTCGCAGGCAGGCTCATTTCCGTATCTGGAAAGCGTCCATTTCCACTAAGCTGCCGTTCAATTTCAATGCCGATCATCCTCTTTTTTCTGATGGCTTGAACGATCAATCCAACTGCAATTAGAAGCAAGCCACCAACAATCACAGGGGCTACTTTACCCCATTGCTCTCTCGCTTCCATTTTTGCTGCGACTTCTGCATCCATTTTTTCTTTCTCCGCAATAATGTTATCGAGCATCGGCTTTTCGGCTGTCAGAGGGGACTCTGAAAAAAGAGAGGCGTCGTATGCAACACGAATATCTCCGTTCTCCTCACTCTCTACTTCTCCTAAATTGAAAACGACCGTCCCCTCTTCAATTGTTTCGACAGTCTCATAGGCTTCATCATATCCATATGCTGCCTTCACATCAGTAGGTTTAGGCGGAACAACCGTGATGCGCATATTTTCATAGATTGTTTCATTGCTATCATCGAAAAAAGGATAATAGAACTGGGCAACATCTTCAAACCGTTCTACACCTTGACTGACGGTGTAAGTAATGTCTACCGTCACGGTTTCATCTGATCCTCCACGATAAACTTTGTACAGATTTCCCTCCTTCTTCACTTTAAGCTTTTCACCATCTTCAAAAGCTTCGAAGTTGTGAATAGTCGTATTCTCTTTCGGTATAAGTGTCCTTGTAATGCCGTTAAAATCTCCTTCAAATTCATAAGTGTGGCTTTCTGTTACATCTACCTGACCGTCCTTGCGTAGTTGAGCTTCGATATCGGTCGATTCAATCGAAAACTCAACAGCCCATACATGCGTTGGAATGAACAAAATTAGAAGTAAGACACATACACTTAGCACCTTTTTCATAGGATCCACCTTCTTTCAAGTACATTGACAACTTTATATACGGTTAAAAAAGGTAAAAGTTACAAGTGAATGACTAACAGACAGAAAATCTGTCTTAACGTAACCGTCACAATCATTTTAATGCAAACGGTTGCGTAAACGTTGTCACCTGGTATATACTATTCAAGGAAAACGCTTTATCAGTTTAATGAAGTATCCCTTTAGTACTTCACTTGAAAATTCACAGTTTTAGAGCGAAATCATTGCCAGTAAAGCATTCCTATTATGAAACAAGTCGATCAAAAGCTGTTCGCAACTACCTGCGAGTGCAGCATTTATTTTTCTATTAATGTGCAAGCGATTGCATTATTTTCACATTTTCATAGCATATTTACTACAAAATCTATCCATACATAGGAGGAAATGATGTTACAAGAACAAGTCGTCACATCCAGTGAAAAACGATATCAAAAAGAACTACCCGCTCTGCCTCTCACAACAATTTGGTTAATTAGTTTCGGTTTTTTAGGTGTTCAGATGGCCTTCTCATTGCAAAGTGCAAACATGGGACGAATTTTCCAAACGCTTGGAGCCGATCCTCATAATCTCGGATTGTTCTTTATCTTACCACCACTCGCTGGACTAATCGTCCAACCTTTAGTTGGTTATTTCTCAGACCGGACCTGGATGCCGAGGCTTGGTCGTCGAATTCCTTATCTACTCGTTGGCGCTGTTGTTGCTGTTATTGTGATGTGTCTCTTGCCGAACTCAGGTAGTTTCGGATTTACGGCCGTGACAGCCATGACGTTTGGCGCGATCGCCATTCTGTTTATGGATGTCTCATCAAACATGGCGATGCAGCCATTTAAAATGATGGTTGGGGATATGGTAAACAAAGAACAAAAAGGTTTTGCGTATTCGATCCAAAGCTTTCTATCAAATAGCGGTGCTGTATTGGCGAGTATTTTTCCTTTTGCGTTAACACTTCTGGGTGTATCAAATAGTGCGCCAAAAGGGGTTATCCCACAATCCGTCGTCATTTCTTTTTATGCCGGTGCAGGTGTTTTAATCATTTGTAGTCTCGTTACCGTATTGAAAGTAAGAGAGTATACACCAGATGAATTTGCCGTTTATCACGGCATTACGAAAGAATCAACGAAAGAAAAAGTAAACATTTTTAAATTACTTGGAAGCGCGCCAAAAGTATTTTGGACCGTTACCCTCGTTCAACTCTTTTGTTGGATGGGCTTTCAATATTTGTGGACGTACGGAACAGGCGCCATTGCGTTAAACGTTTGGAATACGAGCGATCCTTCTAGTGCCGCTTATCAAGATGCGGGAAACTGGTTTGGGATTTTAACAGCGGTTCAGTCGATTGGCGCAGTACTCTGGTCTCTCGCCTTATCCCGAATTCCAAATAACTCACGCAAATTCTACTACTCGATTAGCTTATTGCTAGGGGGAATCGGATTTGGATCGGTCTTCTTCGTTCACAATCAATGGGCACTCGTTATTTCCTTTACATTAATCGGAATTGCATGGGCAGCGATGATGACCTTCCCATTCACAATCCTAACGAACGCGCTGAAAGGCAAAAACATGGGTACATACCTTGGGCTGTTTAACGGTAGTATTTGTTTGCCACAAATTATCGCATCATGCTTAAGTTTCGTCCTATTCCCTTTGATCGGCTCTTCTATGCCGTTTATGATCCTGCTTTCAGGTGTGTTCCTTGTGGTTGGGGCGTTGTCTGTGCCGATTATTAGGGAGACTTATGCGAAGTAACTAGCTAGGCGATTCCCTGAATTAATTAATATCATATAAACCGAAAGCCAGATAAGCTAACGAAAGCTTATCTGGCTTTTTAAATTTTGTAGTCTATCTACTATTTCAAGCAATAGCTTCGTGATGGGTCCTAATAAACTCATTAATCAAACGTTTGTTTAATTTGTAGAACTGATCATCTTATTTTCTTTTTAAATAATTTTATTCAATACTATTAAAGAAAACTTCACCATGGTCCACTACCCCATCCTTGCCAACCGCTCATAAACCTCACGCAAATTCGAAAATCCCATCTCCTGGATTTTCTTCAAGTAGTGACACCAAAGCTCAGCTGTCATCTTTGCATCTCCCAATGCATGATGGCGATCTTTTACCTCAACACCACAATTCGTACAGCACTCCTCTAATTGAAACCCTTTTAATTCTGGATCAGCAATTCTGATCAGAAAAGAAGTATCCACAATACGATGGTCGAAATTGGCTCGCATCAAACTCCAGGTGGCATGTTGCATAAAGGCCTGTTCATGCTTGGCGTGATGGGCGACTAACGTGTGTCCTTTTATAAATTTATAAAATTGAGCCAGCACTTCTGAAAGGGGTGGGGCATCCTCCAAATCTTCCACTTTAATTCCGGTCAGTTCTGTCACCTCTTCGGAAGGGGCTGTATTAGATTGAACCAGGGAGTAGAAGGTTTCCTGTTCAATCGTTTCACCAGTCACTTTTACTGCTCCAATCGATAGAATCGCATCTCCTTTGTTCGGATAAAAGCCGGTTGTTTCAAGATCAAACACGACCACGCGTAATTCATTTAAAGGCACTTCCAACGTGTTTTTCATTTTAATTTCTTTCTGCATCTGCCTTAGCATGGAAATATGGTGAGGGTTCGATTGGTCTTGAATCGAGGCGTACATGCTCGTATTCACCTTGCCGGAAAGCTGCTTTAAATATTGAACCATTTGATTCATCTTCATTTAGGAACACCCTTTTCGAAGTACTTTGTGGTGTCGTTGTAAAGATCAATGCCTTGTTTCATCATATCCTTTAGCTCTTTCTTCTGTTCTTTAGGCAAGGCATCTATCTTCACATAATGAACGGCTTCATAATTTTCTTTTCCCCCATACGTAAGCCGGAACTGCAAAAGTTGCCTAAATTCTTCTTCATAATGCTTCCGATTTGAGCGACCAATCGTATGGTCTGATAAAGCACCAAGCCTTGATAACGTAGACGTGTTCATTACTTTCTCCTTCAACGCAAGAAGCCTTACTGCATTGACATAAGGAAATAAAGCCGTCTGTTTCAAGTTGATTTCTCCCGTATGCGAACCGTGCGTTTCTGCAAGAATTTGGCCAAATACACCGATTCCTTTTTGCAGGCGCATCGTATTTTTTAACATTCTTTTTAATAAATATGGCGACTCTTCGATTTTCTGGTGAATCACTTCTTTTAACTCTTCAATAAACGAGTCACGCCCTACTAACACTCGCGCATCAATAAAAATTAATAAATGGCGGATCGCTTCAAAACTTTCATCTTCCATCCAGTTTTCAAGCTGGCCTTTCCACTCTTCAACTGATTTACACCACAGTGGATTGGAAGCCATCACATTTCCATCACAATATTCATATTTAACCGCATGGAGGCCATCTGAAATTTCTTTTCCAAGGGTAAGAAAATAGTTCTGCGCCTCATCGCTCGTCGTCTCATAAACAATCCCGTGATCCTGATCGCTCCATAGCGCTTGTTCAAACCGCCCACCGCTTCCCATTAAAAAAAATGAAAAAGGAGAGGGAGATGGCCCCCACTCTTTTTTCACTTTCTCGATTGCAAGATGAACGACTTGAGTCATCAGCTGATCATGGAATTGATTCAGTTCAATATGGTCTGTCGCAACGTGCTTGATTTGTTGCTCTCTCATGTTTCGTAGTTCTTCATACTTGTCGAAACCATCTTCCATACGGACAGCCCCTTTATCTCAATTAATCGTTCACCCTGATTTAGAGCTGCTTTGCTGGCCAGAATCGTGACGTGTTTCCAAGAATTCTGGATAGCCATAGCTACCGTGCTCACTAAGATCAAGACCGATAATTTCTTCTTCTTCGGTAACACGTAAACCGTTAAGCACTTTCTTAATAATGACGAGAAGGATAAACGAAACCACAAACGCATAAGCACCACTTGCACCAACACCAAGCGCCTGAACGCCTAGCTGACCGAAACCGCCACCGTAGAAAAGGCCGGGTTGCCCAACTGTCGCAAGATCTGGTGTCGCGAATAAGCCAGTTGATAACGTTCCCCAAACGCCTGCTACACCGTGAACAGATAAAGCAAAGATCGGATCGTCCACTTTCCGTTTTTCAAAGAATCTCATACTGTAGAATACGATGAATCCAGCCACTAAACCAATGACTACTGCTCCCCACGTGTCGACAAAAGCACAAGAAGCTGTAATCGCAACTAATCCTGCTAATGCACCGTTTAACATCGTTGGCACATCCGCTTTCCCAGTTACGGCCCACGCCACAATTAAAGCGGCAACGGCTCCAGCACCTGCTGCTAAGTTCGTATTCATGGCAACAAAACCAAAGAATGCAGCGTCAGCGGATAACGTACTACCTGCATTAAATCCGAACCAACCGACCCATAAAACGAGCACACCAAGCGCCGTGAATACCTGGTTATGTCCGGCAATGTTGTTTGGAGAACCATCTTTATTATATTTACCAATTCGTGGTTTTAAAAGAATCGTTGCGGCGAAAGCGCCCATTGCACCTGTTAAGTGAACAACCGTTGAACCAGCAAAGTCCTGCTTCCCGTGTTCAGCTAACCAGCCACCGCCCCAAATCCAGTGAGCAATTACTGGATAGACGAGAACTGAAAATAATACCGCAAACAGAATATACGCTGTTAACTTCGCACGTTCAGCAAAGCCGCCAAACGCAATCGTTAAGGAAATTCCCGCGAATGCTAATTGGAATAAGAAGAAAACAGGTGCTGAAAGCCCTAATCCCTCAATTTCATAACCGGAATAGAAAAAGTCCGTTAACCCAAAGAACGCATTTCCTTCACCGAAAATTAACCCATATCCAACTGCCCAAAACACCAATGAGGCAATCCCAAACGTGAAGATCGTCTTACCAGCAATATGGCCAGCATTTTTCATTCGCGTTGATCCTGCTTCAAGTAAAATGAAGCCACCTAACATCAAAATAACAAGTACCGCTGAAACCATCACCCAGAGACTATTCATCAGAAACACCGAATCCATTCCAACTTCCCCTTTCTTTTTCCAGAACCCAGAAATTCATTAACTTTTTGAAAATGTTAATTTATCTGACATTTATTATTATAAGTATTTTTGCATGAACAAAAATTGTCTTCAACAATCATGTCACATTATCTCTCTGACTATCTTTTAAAGGTAGTCAGGGGATTCGGGGGGACGGTTCTCTTGATTCTAGATTGGCAAAGTGGAATTAAAAACACTACCAATAAACCAACAATTCAACTAAATCACACGTTTGTTTAAGAATCATTATTACAGTTCAATCACACGAAATAACCCCCGATAAACGAATAAGCTTTTCGTTTATCGGGGGTTATTCCTTATGGGGGACAAAGGGACAGGTATCTTGTCCCAGCAAATATTTAATAAAACAACACTACAGACATAATCTGATCATCAGCTTTCTACAATTACGGAAGCATTTACTAGTACCAAAATTCCCAGTGGGACGTCGAACCTGTCCTTTTGTATCTCCACATACTAGCACTTCCTTATAAAACGCTTTTCAATGCTTCGGTTATCATTTCTTCAAAACTACTATATTCTTCTACTATATCTCCACTTGGTTTATCGAGTTCCAGAAATGTATGATTGTCTATATCCAAACAATACCACGAAATATTTGAATCACCAAAGAACAAATAATTACCTTCCCATTCATTTTCTTGCCAAATTTCATTCGCTTCAATAAAACCATTATTTTTGTCGTACTGATTGGCATTATAGATAACCAAACCATTAAACTCTAAACCGTTTATTTTTTTCAAAAAAGCCTCATAATCATTTATCATTGGATTTTTACTTGAATTGCTTGAAATCCATTTTTTTATTTCTTTGATATTTTCATCGTTAGCCGATGACATTATTGACTTTCCATCTTGATTTTTAATCTTTTCAATTTCAGCCAGCAAGTCTAACAACTTATCTTCACCTCTATTTTTTTGTTTTTGGGTATACAATACCTTCTGGCAATGGCCATTTAATAATAATTGAATCTCCTACTTTCAAACCTTTTGTTAAATTTTTTTGTGAATTTGTAAGAACTTTATGATGTGGGTCGTTTTCAATTAGTATTAAATTGCTATAATCATTATTTCCTCCATCGTCTAAAGGTAGTTTATGATGAACTTGGTACCCATCAGGCACAAGTCCATTTTGCAATTTATTAATATCTAAATTTGTTAATCCCGCTTCAGATAGTTGTTTCATTTTCTTTTCTTCTCGTACTAAATCTTGTAAAAATTTTTTTCTGACAGAACTATTAAATTTATTTCTTAATTGCTTGAACTCTTCCCGATTACGTTTAGTATAAGTTATTTCCTTTTCAATTATATTCTTTAGTAAAACTTCTTTTCCTTTTAATGTTCCAACATGTTCAGTATCCACAACATAGTACTTCCAATCCTTTTCCCATTACTAAAATGCAACGTTTCATTAGCATTATTCAACATATCCCTCACTGCAAAATCAGAAACATCACCAAATCCCGCAAAAGAATACTTCGTTCGCAACGGAAGCTTATATTCTAATACCTTCCGTACAACCTCTTTCATATCCATTCGCGTATTCATCAGTGGACCCTGCACCACTTTTTGGTATGTCTCTTTCATAACTTTCCTTGTACCGTCTGGATGAACGGTATGCTTGATACTGTTCATTGCTTTGCCACTTTTAGGAGCACTGACCTTCGCACCAGCTACCATAGCAGCCAGCCCAAAACTACTCAGCCAATGCTCTTTCGAAAAATCATCTTTAGGATTCAACGCACCATTCACCAGGTCCGCTCCACCACTCGTCAAGTAGTTTACAAAGTCATAAGGTGATTCCATAGCTTTATCAGATCGCTCGTCCATTGCACTAACAGCACCTCTTACGCCATCGACCAATCCAGATGTGAGGTAATTCCCAAAGTCATAAAGAGAATCCATTTTCTTATTGTTACGTTCTTGAAAACCAGACCAAAAGTCAGAACCAATCTCTTTGAAACTATTAACCGATTCAATAAATGGATTTTCATTTTCCTCCACAGTGGATTCAACTTCCTGTGAAGTTTGCTCTTTCTTTACGATAGTCGCTTCCGCTTTGCTCGCAGCAAACGCCGAATAAATATCACTCGAATGAAAAGATGCCGCATCGTAGTAGATCGATGAAACCTGATTCCCCTGAGTTGAGGCATTCATTAGTTCACCGAACAAAGCGGTTAGTATCTGCTCATGGCTTTCCAACATCTTGTAACCACTCGTTAGTTCTTCATCAAATTGCTCAACGCTCTCGATCGTCTTTTCTCTTTTCACCTTTGCTTCATCAAGTTGTTGATCAACTTCATGACGCGGAAAAACTTGTAATGGTTGAATGTCGCTGATGCGATTGAAAAAACGCTGCAGATCCTCCTGCTGATCAGCAATCATTTCTCTCGCTCTACTTTCGCTATTCGATAGCTCACCTTCTAAAAAAAGAAGCTCATCGGTTTCGCTTTCAAGATTTTTTGAGGCGGCCCCTTCTGGAATTTCACTATAAAAAGCAATATTTCGATCAACGAGCTGAAGCCATAGACTTAAGACGTCAAGTTGAGCCTGAAAAAGCCTTTGATCACATCGGCACTCCCAAGACTTTGCTGGGCTTCAAGAGCGTGAATACGAGAGTCTATGACCCTTTGGTACAAATGAGGAAGGTTCTGCTGGCCCACTTACTGTACATAACAAAAAGAACCAGAACGCTAATCCATAGAAGGAAGCGTCCTGGTTTTTTCTTTGAATCTAAATTGTTAACATCATTTTTATCTTTCGAATGATCCGTATCACGTTTATGATACCAAAAAACTAGTAATTATAGATCTGCTCCGGCAAATTATCATAAACCCCTGGATCTGCCTGTTCAATGGAACGATCTGCAATCGCTTGAGCCGTTGTGCTCATCGCAAGAAAAGCCTGCTTTGTGAGGTACCCATTTGATTTCTGACCAAGAACGTATGGCTCATAGTTTCCGTCTGCCATCCCTCTCATTTCAAATAAAATGACTGGAATGTCATATTGGAGGGCCATGGCATTCGAAGCCACGTTCGGATTTTGGGTTGGCTCATCATACTTGAATACATGAGACCATCCTTTCGACTCTAGTCCCTGGTAGAGAACAGTCGCTAATTGTTTTGATTGTTCTTTTACTTCTTGAGTGACCTCAGAACTTTGCGGCGTTAAAAGTGATCCTGAAGTTGGCTTTCCATTATACTCTTCTTGTGTACCCTGGTGATGGAAATCAATCATATAATCAATATCGTATTTCGAAATGACGTTCTCGTGTAAAGCTTTTGTTTCAGGCGCTACTTTATTCACATGATCGCGATTAAGATCAAGTCTATCAGCATTATACCTCGTTAAACTGCGCCCACTAGCTAAATAATTTTCAAGCTCAAAATTCACATCTCCCATTGCACCATCCGCATTGAACATCGGGAGTATCAAAATATTCACGTTCTCAAGCAGTTCCTCATTACCCTGACTATTTGAACCAAGGTCACGAATATAATCTAGCGCCCCTTCTGTCGTGAGGGCTTCATTCCCATGCTGCTGTGTGAGAAATAGAATCGTAGGATTTTCTGGATTCGTTATGTATTTGACGAGATAGATATCGCGATTCTTCGTCGTCTTTCCGATAACCTCCAAATCCATGCTCTCTTGTTTTTGATTCTCTTTCACTAGAAAGTTAGACATCTCTTCATAAGTCGTTAACATCGCTGTTTGAACCGTTTCTTTTCCGTTCACATCTGGACCATTTCCTTGTGCGAATGAAGGTACAGCTGCAAGTGTTGTGCTCGCCATAACGGCAGAAAGTGTTAAGGTGAAAATTTTCTTCTTCAAGCTTTCTCAGCTCCTTTATGATTTGGTATAACGTTCATAAAGTATCCGATTCTAGAGATGACAGTTATCCCCTGCAGTTTTATGCGAAAAGTGGAGGAAAGGCCTATTTCTTAGAAGGTTCTGGTTGTCTCTTCACCAACTAAAGCACTAAGAATCGTCGGCAGAATCCTCGGGACGGTTCTCCCGATTCACGCCCTAAAAATCAACGACTGTGAAACACCCAATATTCTTGCCATCTGCCGTTGCGATACGCCTTTGATCCGTTTCAACTCTCTTATCAAGGGATCTCTTCTCTCTTTAGGAAGACTCTTTATCTGAGCGATTTCCATTACACCAAGACTGCTTTTTATAAGATTTCTCGCTTCATCATCGGTCAATCTTCTTTTCTCATCGTTTACACCTTCTAAACAACAATCATCGGTGACTCGTTCATTAAACTTCCTAAAATGGCCAATAGCTAAACGTCGATCATGACCATAGAATTTCAGGATATAATCACAATCTAGCCATTTCGTTTTGGAATAACCCCGATAATATTCCGCACAACTGCTCCATGGCCAATCATCTACACTCCTAACCATCCGCGCTTTCAGTGGATTTTGGTGGATGTAGCGCACCACGGTAAGAAGGTATTTGACTGTCTCCACATTTTCACTTTTAAACCGATCTTCGAAAAGATGTCCAGATGTACGATATTTAAAATGATAAGTTTGGACAAAACTTATGGCGAGGCGTTTTAACGTAAGTGAGATTTCTTCGTTTCCTTCCTTTAATAGAAGATGAATATGATTGTTCATAAGGCACCAGGCATAGCATTTCATTTCGTACAACAGGGCGTACTTTTCAAGCGCGTTAAGAAATCGAATCCGATCATGATCATCATGAAAAATTTCCTGACGATTGGCTCCTCTAAAAATGACATGATAAATCGAGGTTTTGCTTCTTTTTCTTGCTTCTCGTGGCATGATTACTCTCCCTATTCGATTTGTCGAGGCGGAATCTCTGAATTGATTGTCAGAGCATATTGAATTTGTATACTTCTCAAATTAACGAGAACGATTGAGATAGAGTTAGGTAACGCGAGGATGAGATGATTGTCAGAAGATACGGCATGGATATCAATCTAGTAGATGAAAATGAGATCAAAATTTGGAGTGAAAATAAGTTAATGAGTGGTAGGTTCAGCTTTTGCAAAACGGAGGTAAAGATTGGAGGAAACGAAGTAATAGTACTTAAATAAGATTTATTATGTGCTTAAAATTCAGTTCAATGAGGGTGCTCACCTCCTGATTATTTCTATTTCCTTAACTTATTCTTTCATCTTGTTATTCTTTCATCTTGTAAAATTCCCTTCATCTTTATGGAGATATTATGATAAATCTGTTTATGCCCAGTTAATCAAACGTTTGTTTAACTGGGCATTGGCTATCTTTTTAAGTTATTAAGAACTTTTTCGCTTCTCTTCCCCCCAAAAAAGTCGAGTCGCTGCCTAAATACGCAGGACTCAATTGTTCTATTATTCTTATTTCTAGTTTTCGTCTTATATTGAATCATAAGAACCGTCCCAGCGATGCGATAAGAACCGTCCCGCCGATGCCGCCAATTCCCCACCGATTCTCATTTTCCGGTTGACAATGAGAATCATTCTCTATATGCTAATTATGAAATGATAACGATTACTACATAGAAAATAGGGGGAAACCAAACGTGTTAAAGCATAAACTCTTATATTTATTTCTTGCACTAGGACTTGTTCTAGCTGCTTGTGGCCAATCGAATGATAACTCTACTAACGGAAGTGCTTCTGATGAAAATTCAGAACAGAATAGCACGGAAAAAGCGGATGAAGGTAATGGTGAAGAAAAGGAAGAAGATGCTGATTTCGTTTCTTCTTTTGAAGAAGGAAAAGCCGAACTTGAGAAAGCTTCCGAAGGTGAAGACGTTGACTATCAAGCTGTCATTGATCTTTACAATAGCGATTTAAAACCTCTTGTTGAGCAAAGAGAAGGTGAAATGGATCAACAGATCTCATCTGCTCTTGAAGCTGGAAAATCTGGTGACCTAGATGGCGAAGTTGTGAAACAAATTTATGATAAGCTAATGCAAAAGGTTTTCTATTTAACGGTTAAGCATGAGTTTGACGAAGTGAAAGAAAACTGGGGCAATACAGAAGAAGTGAACAAAGAGATTGAAGAAGCGAAGGAATACTATGAAGTGTTAAAAGGAACGGTCGAAAAACGCGATGCGGCATACGATACTTCCATGGTTTCTCAGATCGACGGTGGTTTCAGTGACATGGAAGCTGCAGTTGAAAACGATGATAACCTTCAATTTGTACTCGCTACCCAAATGGTCGATAAGACATTGATGAAGACATTCTACCTTGCCACTGGCGCTCTACCTGAAGGATATGCAACAAAAGCAGCGAAAGAAGCAAAAGAAGATGCTGAGCATGCTCGTGTGGAACAAGCTGAAGGTTGGGCATTCTATCAATCAATCTCAAATTACATTACAAACCACGCTGAAGAAGATGCAGCACTAATCGAGAAGAATTTTAGTCTTGAAAACGATGTAGCTGAAATCGATCCAGAAGCTGTTAACCATGCGTTTATTCGCGGATTCTCGAAAGTAGCTCTTCATGAATATGAAGAAAGCGAAGAAGAATGGGGAGAAGATAAATCCACGATTACCGCACTAGAAGGCGCCCTCTTCATCGATATGATTTCAAGCGACATCAAGCGCATGGAAGGGGAAGAAGCCTACAACACCCTTTCTGCCCATGCACAGTCTTATCTTGAAGCGGTTAAAGCAGATGAAAAAGAAAAGGCAATGGAAGAGCTGAAGGAAATCAAAGAAACGTTGAATATGGTTATTGAGAAAGCGGAATAACGTTATAAAAGTACCTTTTCCTTATTTTAGGAAGAGGTACTTTTTATTATTAGGCATCGCTGGGACGGTTCTGTTGATTCCACCACTTAAATAATTTTCATCATGAGAACCGTCCCAGCGATGCCCCAGCGATTCCCCTACTGCAAATCAACACGAATCAATCGATCTCTCCAAAAGTTAACGGTATATCGCAATTGCAGTTTCTCATCATCTTTCGGCTGTTCGAATACGACGGTCCCTTCTACGTTTCCGCCTGGCACAAGATCACCAGAATGCAATGCAGTATCTTCATGTAAACTGGAAAATGATTGTTGGAGAATCTGGCCTTTCGAGTTACTCATCTCAAAATCATAAGGATTATAGGAGATTTCTTCTTTCGAGTTATTCGTAATTTTGACAGAAACAATGACATATTCATCACCAGATTTAAGATTCGAGTATTCATTCCCGTTTGATTTCTCAACCTTTATAACCGTTAGCTCCTTATCATTCATTTGAACAACATCGCCTACTTTGTAAACCTTATCTTTCTCATCCTCCTTATTGCTATCAGACGACTCCATTGTCCCAACGGTTTCCACCTCAATTCCACTTTCTTCTTCACTAGAAGGTGTAAATACGGTAAAGAAGAAGATACTGGCAAAAAGGATTTTACCTACCCATGTAAGACTAACGAGTATGAGAGAAACTACATTCTTAGGTCCTTTCTCATGATTTGAATAGCTTAATACCAGGAAAACTGTTGCCGTAATCACAAGAAGCCAACCTATGATTGGAATTAATCCAAATACAAAAGAACAAATGGCTAATACAAATGCAATAGTAGCATAGTGTTTATTCTTCTTTTCGGCTGTCAAATGACCACCCCGTTTATTTATTTTCTCTTAGCTCATTTGCGTTCTTTTATTGAATCCTCAATACAAATAGCTTCTTTCCTGATCATAAAAATAAAACAAGAAACGATATACAATACGCTGATTGTTTTGTTCATATTCTTATTTACAAAATGCCTATGTTCTTATTTGATTTTTTGTTTTATCCAGCGCTTCCTCAAAAAATTCAAAAAGATAGAATTAATGAGAGAATATGTAAAAAACAGAGATATCATATCTTAATACCTTTAAAACGAACGTTTTTGCGAGTTTAACCCTCTTGATCGTTCTTAATAAAGAATATATGATGTTCTAGCAAGGTGTTCTTAATAAAGAATACACTTGTGGATGTGCTAATCGTTACATATGTCCTGGGGGAAATACCACAAAAATTTATTTGAAAGCGGAGGAGAAAGAATGGGGTTCTTAAGTACAAAGGTTGTAGCAGGAATGTTAGCAACATCAGTAGTAGCTGGCGGAGTGATGTTTACGGGTGGGAACACAATCGACGACGTGAAACTACAATTAGAGGAATTAAAGAATAAAGTCGTACAATATGAAGCAGGTGAGAACAGTCTACTTAGTAAGATTGGAATTATTAAAGCTGATGCATCCGAGAAAATAAAGGATGCCAACGGCAAGATAGTTGATGCTAAAACTAAAATTAAAGATTTAGAAGCAGAGAAGCAGTATTTGATTAAGCAAACGGATAACCTTAAAACAGAAATTCAGCAGTTAGAGTCCGATAACTCCGAATTAAAAGAGGATTTAGATTCAGCAAACCAAACAATAGAAGAAAAGCAAGCTGAACTTGAAGCTAAGCAAGCTGAACTTGATAGCATTAGCACTGAGCTTGAAGCTACTAAGTCGGAACTTGCTCAATTACAAGTAGATTACGATAATCTTGTAGCAGAGAATAATAGCAATAAAGAAGAAATTTCTAGACTTGAAGCTGAAGTGAAGCAAGCAAATAACAAGGTTGAGGAATTAGGAGAAACTTCTGCAGAGGTTGAAGAAGCGACATCTGATAAAGAGCCAATGACTGAGGAAGAACTTAATGAGATTGGCACAGAAGTAACACCAGATGTATTTGATGCTGAATTAGTTGTTCAAAAACTCAATCTTACTTACATCCAAAATGGTCAGTCTGAAGAATTCCAAGCTGAGCATCCAGACCTTGTCATTAACGAAGGGGATAGAGTTTGGAGAGTTAAAAATGATAATGATTTCAAAGTATATGTTGAGTGGCAGTTTGCAGGTGGAGGAACTTCAGGAGAAATCGTTGCAAATCCTAGCCAAACATTCTATATGACAGGCCAGGGCGGCACCATGATCATTAAATGGCAGGATGAAAACGGTGAGTGGCAACAAGTAGTTAAAGCTGGAGCATAATAATTTCTGTTAGAACACTTGTTTAATAGAAAATGGATTGGACTAATTAACCATTGAAACACAAAAAAACCAGGTAAGCTAATTTTAGCTTACCTGGTTTTTTGAATCTTTGGGAATCTGCGGAACACCCATGATCATCTTGAAAATTTTCTTGACGATCGGCTCCTCTAAAAATGACATGATAAATCAACGTTTTTCTTTTTTTTCTTGCTTCCCGTGACATGATTAACACGAAGGACTCACCTTTTGTTCATTGACGCTTATTTATTATATTCACTATCTAATAACCGTCCCGGCGATGCGATATGCTGCGAATCATGAGAACCGTCCCAGCGATTCCCAGCGATTCACTAAATCTCCTTCGTCTCAATCAACTTACCCATCTTCATCCCATCACTCGTCTCATTTACTTGATAAGTCGAACGATAGGCTTTATTTTTCTCTGATCCATCACTGTAATAAATGGTGTATTCCTCTACAGTCGATACCGTATATCCATCTCCACTTCCATTCACCGATTGAACATCCACACTTATAATTTCTTCTGTCATTCCTTTTTCATTAAGGCGATCAATATAGCTCGATACTTCCTCCATATATCCGGTAGATGAAGGGTCAATTTGTCCGGATATGATTGAGAAGTCTCCGTAGTTGATTGCATCTACATAAGCAGAGACATAACCTTGAACAAAGGATTCGACATCTGATTCGTCAGTACTTTGACTGGACTGGTCACCTTCAATTTCAGCGTTCGTTTTAAAAGCAGTAGAAGCTTCAAAGGCTTTTTTCTGTTTTTTTGGATCTATACCTAAATCTTTCACATTACTACTAGCATTTTCATACGAAGTCCAATTGACTACGTTCCATTTCTCTTTTGCATCGTAGGTGAGCGTATATAGATTAGAGTATCGTGATTCAGTTAACGAAGAAGGCTTCCCTTCATAAGCATCATTTTCTTTCCACTTTTCGATTAATCCCACTTCAAGTGTCCACTTACCATCAGTTTCATCAACGTAAAACGTATCCCAATCGACTTTTGCATCTGTTACATATCCAGCATAGTTCGTATTATAGGCTATTACGTTTTCGAAACTTGCATAGGTATAGTCTGAGGCAACTGTTGATTTGTCATCTAAAAAATCAATTTCACGGTTGATTAATGCGTTTGAATAATTCGTTAAATGTTGCTTCAAACTCTGCGCTACTTTTTCTTTTTGTTTATCCGAAAGTACCGCTTCTACTTCAAGATATGTATCGTCTATCGCCATTTCTGAACTTTTTAGTTTGCCAAATGGGGCATCTCGTTGCACCTGGGCAGTCATAGATTCATCAACCATTACTGGACCAACTTCAACCTGTTTACCATCCGTAAAAGAAACGTCAGTGTTTTTTCCATTAATCAATACATCAAATTTTTCTACATTTGATCGAATGGAGATTGTTTCAACATCAAATTCAAGAACAGAGTAGTTATTCTTTTCAAAATGTTTTACATTGATTTCTTTTGATAGATCAATAAGTTCAGAAGAAAGCTTCCCTTCTACTTTGTACTCACCTGGCAAGAAGGATCCGAGATTTATGAGTCCATCTTTCGTTTCAACGTGAGATACTTTCTTTCCATCAACAAGGTAACTCACTTCCTCTTCATTTGTATCTATGAAAAGTGGGAATGGTTGTAAGATAAAGTCATAATTATCATACACAAAGAATTTCTTCCCCTGTTTCTCCATTTTAATAAGCTGATTGTTTCCATCATCTACTTCTGCACTCACTTGTTGCGTCATATCGATCGATGAAGCAGTTTCACGTAAATGATTCATCAATGTTTCTTTCTCATCAGGATTTTCTTTTAAATAGGTTAAAAGGCTTTTTACATTACTATCCGATACATCGAGTGTAGAATCTGAGGATTCAAGCAAAGATACGAGTTCTTTTACATTTCCTTGATTGAGATTTTCCTCAAACCTGGACAGTTGATTGAACTTATCTGTATATGACTCACCCACTTTAAATACAGCAAAAACGATAACGATTAATGCCAGAATACTACCCAGTAAGATTTTTCTTTTTTTAGAGCTTGCAGGAGATTGTTTTACTTCTGGCTTGTTAACTAAGTTATTGCTTCCTAACTTAGCTCCACAATGCTGACAGAACTCCTTGTCTTTTGCTTCTTTACCGCAAGATGTACAAAATTTCATTGATTCTTCTTCCCCTTCTACAATTCATATTTCCACTCACATGAGAGTGGCCTACTTAATAGCAAATTTATTAAGTAGGCCACTCATCACAAGCACGTTATTGTATTTTAAAGATTAGAGAGGCATTCCCCACTTAATTCTAAAGCCCCCATAACATCAAATTGCTCATTTGATCAGCAAATTTCTCCACAACAACTGCTATGACAATTGCATAGAAAATCCCCATAAGAACAGTTGTGATAATTAAACCGTAATAAACATCTAGTCCTCCAGTTGACTTCTGTTTCAATGAAAAGACAAGAGAAGTACTTGAGACAGTAAACAAACTCGTGCCAATAACAAAGAATAGTAAGCTAATGAAATTTGCCGAAAGGGCAGCAAACAACACAGCTACCACGAAAGCTGCTGTAGGAATGACCATTAATACACCTAATCGAGTCATCACATTCATAAAGGAAAGATTAACCCGCATTAATTTTGCTACTCCAGTATTTACCGCAATAAAAACAGCCATAAAAATAAGGATATAAAGAAATGGTTGAATGACAAAAGATCCAAATGGAATCGTAATTGGAAATTCATATAATCCATCCGGAGCTACGTTTTTTGCAGTTACATATGAAAAGAATGGCAGTAAAAACGCGAACAGAAGATGGGTTATCATTCCGTTTACTTTATCTGAATCCGTCACGTTATGACTGGCAGCCATCGGTCCTTTAAATGCTTGAATGGCAAATGAAAAGAAGTTCTTGCTGATTAACTTACCTTTCTCAAGGTATTCATTATTCGTAGGTTCCGCAGCAACAGTTGCTGCTGTCATTTGTTGTGTCACTTGCTGGGGAGCAGCTTCAGTCGAATTACCTCCACTTAATTGACCTCCACATTCCCCACAAAACTTCGAGTTTTCTTCGTTACTAGCACCACAATTTGAGCAATACATTCTATCAACCCTTTATTTTGTTTTTATTGTTTCTAAATATCATTTCGATCGGTGTCTTTAATACTAATCTTCTTAATTTTAAATCCATCTACATGTTTAATAATCGTGTACGTCTTCTCTCGATCGTAATGAGTTTGTTCATTTAAATGATTGGTGAAAATAAATACTTCATTTGTCGATACAGTAAACGTGTTATCTCCCAAGTCCTCTATGTTCGTTACTGTATTATCAGTAAATTCATAGGAGTAGCCTTTATCTTGTAAATCACCGATATATTTCTTCAGCTCTTTATCGGCTGCACTCTGCTTAAGTAAAAAAGGGGCAACGATGCTATAATCCCGAGAGTTCAACGCCTCTTCATAAGCAACACGAAAGTCGAGGACGTGACTTTGAACTGCTTCACTTTCATCGATTGAGTCTTCATCATTAGACTTGGTTGTTGTTGAAGCCACGACCGAATCATCAACATCGAAGTCGAAATCGAGCGCGTCCCATGTATCTCCATCTTGGTTGACAGACTCAGTTTTGTAAGTTTTCCCCTTCTCATCTTTCCACTCCGCATGAAGCTTTACGTCTTGATCAATTGGAAAAGGTCCAAGCGTATCGAATTCAGAGAGTGTTTTCTTTGTGCTCTTCCCGTTGATGAAAAGGGTAGATTCAGGAATATTCGTATAGAACGTATGGTAAGAGCCCTCCAACTCAATTGGAAGATAAATCACGTCATCACCCTGACTCATCACCTTAATATTTTCCTCATGTATGAATTCTCCAAATGCATTACTAGCCGTTCCAGTTATTTCGAACTCTCCTGGATACGCTCTACCAAAACTGATTTCCTCTTCCGCTTCTTTGACCTCAGCAGATTGCTTATCAATGGTTAGCGTTGTGTTTGGAAGATTGCTGCTTACAATTAAATCACTCGGAATGGCATCAATTACGTATGTATAATACAGACCTGGTATGAAAGCCTTCTTTTTAACTACAAATACCTGGTTTCCATTTGCATCCCTGACTGTGGTATCAAATTTATCCTCAGAGTCTGCAATTCCAACTAGTTGGTAGCGGAGATCTTCCCACCCATTTTCTTTAACATATTGGAAATAACCTTCTTTATTAATAAGTGCTGTTTGATCGATATGAATCTCTTTAAGAAATGCATCTGTATTTCCTTCGCTCATTGCCCGATCCATCGCTTGAACTTTGTTCATAGGATCAATCATTGAGGTGATGATGAAATGAGCACAGATGAAACACGCGACAATAATACCAGTTGCGATAAAACCTATTTTCTTCTTACGTGAAAGTGGTTTTTTGGGTACTTTTTGTGCTTCAACCGGCTTAACGCCTTGTTCAGCTTGGTGCTTTTGTCCTTGAGCTTGAAGCGAGCCACATTCAGTGCAAAACGGACTGTCTTCTGAAAGTGATTTCCCACACTCTGTACAAAACTTCAATAGACTGTTCTCCTCTCATACTGTAATGAATGGCAAAATGTAATGATCACACCCTCCTTCCCTCGTGAAGAATTAGAAGCTCATAAGGAATCTTTCGAACTAGATATCTACCAATAATTCCCTCGTTATAGTATATCGGTAGAAAGGTATGGGACTTTTAGGGTAAATATAGATAAATTGGTTTTATTTTAAAAATTTGACCTTTTATTTTGAGTAGTAATACTTATTCTTACAAAACCTTATTCAATG
This sequence comes from Guptibacillus sedimenti, assembly GCF_028610665.1. Lineage (NCBI taxonomy): Bacteria > Bacillati > Bacillota > Bacilli > Caryophanales > Guptibacillaceae > Guptibacillus > Guptibacillus sedimenti. Next base: position 321,669 of record NZ_JAQQWV010000001.1, on the reverse strand, counting down.
ATGTAATAAAAGAACATTGACTTACCTATAAACGTACAGTGTAAAAATTGAAAAGATTAGGTTTCATTAAAAGGTTTTTATATTTAAAGGGAGAGTTTTACTTAAATCGAAACCTCAACCTTGTTCCATCTTCCTTCAAAGACTCCACTAGAAACAGTTACATACTTCCAATCTTGTATAATAATATAAAAACTGTGAGGTTAGTCCATGTTTCTTTCTAAAGTACCTTTTAGGTAATTCATCTGATTTTTTGATGAGGTTGAAGAGATTTATTTTACATGAAAATGAATCATGATATCCGTCTCCACGTTTCAATATCAATGGGTGATACTGACTCGATTCCTCTGATTTGTACGAAAAAAGAGGTCGCAATTACTGCGATCCTCTTGGTGTTAACCTGACTATTGAGTCCAATTTTGATTGGCAAAAAATCTTTCTTCATAGGGAAAGTTCTCAAATGGTAATCTCACTTTAGTTTTTCAGTAGTCTTAGATCGCCGCGATTCTAAGATTTAAAACCCGATTTTATCCACCGCTTGAGTTGCCTGCTCTTGGGTAAATCCGTCGAACACAAGTTGATCTATCAGGGCGCTTCTTGAAAATGACATGACATCAAGATACGTTTGCCCTGCTTCTACTGCTTGGGCGTTCCAATCTACAGTAATGTGTTCCACCGCAAAAACAGCTTCGGCATTGCTGTACCCGTCGAATTCTAATTGCTTAATCAAGCCGATTTTCGAAAATGCCATAACGGATAAGTATGATTCTGCTGACCCAATGGCATTCTGTTGTGCCAATGTAGGACTTGGTTTTTCTCGTCTCTTCTCAGCTTTTTTCTTAGCCTCTTGTTCAGCTTCCTTTTTTGCTTCTTCTTCTGCCTCTTTTTTAGCCTTTTCTTCGGCATCTTTCTTTGCTGCTTCTTCTGCTTCCTTCTTAGCTTTTTCTTCCTCTTCTTGTTTAGCTTTCTCTTCAGCAGCTTTAGCTTCTTCTTCGTTTTTCTTCTTTTCATCAGAAGCTAGCTTTTCTTCTGCTTTCTTCGCTGCTTCTTCTACCTTTTTTGCTTCCTCTTCTTCTTTACCTTTCGCCTCTTCGGCATCTACTTCTTTTGCTGGCTCTGATGAAGTTGTTTCTGTTTGTCCACCATCGGGCACCGTTACACTAAAGATAAAGACGATAACTAACGCCAATAAAATAAGCCCATTTCTTTTTCCTTTTCCATTTCGCTTCACTAATCCAATAATAGTGATAACACCTACAATAAGTATTCCTAACATACTAATAGCAAAAATAAATAATGCCATTATAGAACAGCTCCATTCATCCCCATTTATTTCTTCTTTGATGATTGGGATATACTATTTGATCGGTCAATCTGGACTTACATAATGGTACTAGTGCTGATAACTATGACCGTCTCTATTACTAGGTAAATTTAGTACACCATTAAAGGTATAAGAATCGGGGGCATATGATGCTTCTCAACCTCAAGCCGCTCGCCTAAAAAAGTTGCGATCATGCTTTGATGCAAAAGACTCATTACTCGAGAAGAGATAGATAACTCCTTCAATAAGGCCAACAATTGTCGGAATGTAGGTCCATGAGAACAATAGATAAATAATTCCCCATCCCCATCTACCAAGATAAAATTTATGTGCGCCAAAGGAACCAAGTAGAATAGCTAAAACGCCCGCTGTAATTCGACTCTTAGAGAAGATTGGTTGATCTCGTTCAATTGACCCACTTGAACTAACTGCAGAACTCGAAGCTCCTCCTCCACCTCCTGCATTCATAAAGACCATTGGATTTGAATTATTTTTACTTTCTTCTAGTCTTTCAATCTTACTTTGGTTTTCTACCATCATTTCACCAATACATGCTTTACAGTAATTCTTACGCTTTACTTCTGTATTACATTCCTGACAAATAAATTTACCACAGCCTACACAAGTCCCAATGGATGACTGATCTTCATGAATATAGCAGCTTAACCCCACTAATAATCCCCCTTAAGTCACGATTATATATAAAATCAATTACTATTATATACTAAAATATCTTTAATATGGATAATAAAAACATAATATACCTTTTTAGTGATTCTTTTGTACCTGATTTCCATTTCTAATTTATTATCTATACATTTAGTCCCCATCCTTTTCCTGTTTTGATAAGCTTTCTATGAGATACGGACTGGAAGCTTTACCACCTAACCACATGCAAAAAGATCACCGCATAGAAAGAACGGTAATCCACTTCTTTTATATGATTTGACTATTTCACGCTAAATCTCTAATTCCCAAGATTTAACCCCAAGCAATTTCTCCCCTAATTCACTAAGTTCAGGTTTCTCATATTTCTTATGCTCCCACCCTCGGACCGAGACCCACACAAGCCGAATACTGAGGGATATAGTCATGGGAAGCTTCAATATCACAATTCACAGTGCATTCTTCACACTGGGGATTTCTCTTCCATTCAAATTCAAAAGATATAGGACCTTGCGTAATGCTTCATTTTCTTATAATCTTAAAAACTATATCGAACTAAAAACAGCCCTTTCCGATTTAGAAAGGGCTGTCCCACTTTGTAGCTTTCAATTTAATAACAAAGTATCTCTAATCCAATTCTACAAATGGATGCATCATTATCAAAATGCTCTACTATGGCTTTGTTTGTATCATAACGACTCTTTCCAGATAAACGTATGGGATCGGGTAATTGATCCATTACCTGATTAGAAACAACGCCCGTTCCACCTACAACAATTGTTTGTTTCTTTATAGTTGCTTTCGTTTCTGATGGAAGTTTGTTTGTTCCTGTTAAGACAATTGGAATACCATTTCGTGCAGCAAATGGTGCAATAGCAAGAGCATCTGCAAAATTGCCCCCATAAGCAATGATAACCTGGTCACTATCGATCTTATCTGCAATTTTCGCAGCCGTTTCATACCGGTTTTTTCCACTAATGCGATCAACGATTAAGTTCATTGCTTTAAGCTCTTCTTCAACCTCTCCTGAAACGGCACCACTACCACCGATAATCACCACTTTTTTAACACCTAGACGCTTCAGCTCTTCTTTCGTGACAGTCGTTAATTTTTCTTTCTGTGTCGAGAGAATAGGTGCATCTAATTGATAAGCGTATGGAGCGGCAGCTAAAGCATCTGGAAAGTCATCTCCTCGAACGAGAAGAGCTCTTTCCGACCCATTTTCGAAAGCTGCTTTTGAAATTTCAACAGCTGTTTTGTAGCGATCTTTACCGGAAATTCGGTTTGTTTTTTGAACAACAACAGCTGTTGTCGCCTTACTCTTGTTACCAGAGCTATCTGTCACCGTTACACTAATTTCTGTCCCTGGTTTTTGCTTTTCATAGGTAACTTCGAAATCGCCATTAGTCGACGTCTTCGTTGTACCAATAACGTTCGTTCCAGCTTTCACCTGGATTTGAGCTCCAGATTCAGCCTTACCTTTGGCGCTTGTTTCAGTCGCAATCGAGATAACAGGAGGTGATGGAACAGTATGATCTTCTACTGTTACCGTTGTTGATTCACTTTGATTACCTGCTTCATCAACAGCATATACTCTTAGCTCAACTCCTGGCTTTTGTTTGGAATAAGAAATTGAAAATTCTCCAGAGTTGGTTACTTTTCCATTACCTAGTTCTTTATCATCTACACTTACATAAACGGTTGAACCTACTTCTGCTTTCCCAGTTACTTTCGTCTCGATTGTAAGAGAGACAATTGGTTTTGCAGGAGCCATTTGATCTTCTACTATTACGATTGCGGCTTCACTCTGATTGCCAGCTTTATCTACAGCGGTAATAACTAACTCCGTTCCAGCAATTTGTTCAGGAATATCGACTATGTGCTGGCTACGGCCATGTTAGACCAAATCGTTCACCACTCTACTACATTTAATATAAAAGGTAGATCTTACAGATTAAGAGAAAAAGTAAAAGCTGTCATACAGCCAGCTAAGATGCGCTAATATTAGAGAATTTGTTTCCGTTGAAAGGAATTTTAAACCGTTATTGACATACCATTTGTATTCCAATGATTTTCATCACATCCAACTAATTTCGTCCCTAATAATGCTAAAAACAATATTTTTTTCATAGAAAACTCCTTTATTAAAGTATTTCTACCTCCATTTATTTCGGTATGATAAAAGCAAATATAAAGCTATAATTTAAAAATGATACGTTAACTAAAGAAAAGCACGGGAGTCGCCCATGCTTTTTCTTTAGTTATACCTTATAAACTGCTTACATTTGTTTCTTATCTATTAAAACCAGGAGGCTAATCATATTCTGATTAGCCTCCTGGTTTAACTGTTAATCTACTAGTAAAGAAATAACTCTTTTCATTCATCACGAACTTACACAAAAAACTAATCACAAACACAACACCAAACCCAATAAATCCAACCAGCGTTTCTATCACTGTCCACATCTAAAGTGTCTGTTTCTCAGTACTTCAGACATTTTCACTTTCGCAAACTTTCATAATTGTTCCATATAAGTCTTCAATCTATTATTAAATAATTAGGTCTAGTCTTGAGAGTCAAATCCACCTCTTTTCCCCATTTCAGTTTACGTGTGGCCCCTAGCATTGAAATTACTTCCCCAGTTCCCGATTTCAGAGGAATTTTTATATTTTGTTTACTTTTATTAGTGGTCCAGTAAACAATAATATTTTCCTCATTACTATTTTTGAATTTTAATATATAATTTTCTGAATTAGATGTATGTATTCTTTCGATGTATTTAAAACCATTTAAGTTTTTAGATATTGTTTGAATTGATAAGAAAGATAATTTCGGAGTAGAATCATACCATACCAATCCAAAATTATGCTCTTTATTATTCTTATCTACACCATCATTTTTCCAGTCATACCAGATGCTAATGGGGATTTCAGCCATAGAATTAATAAGAAAAATTCTTGCAAGATATGATGCTTGTTCCATTTCATTAATTGAGATATTATCTTTCTCATGCATGGAATAACCCCATTCACCAGAAATGATAGGGATATCCTTACCGGAATAATCATTGAGGAGTTTTCTTAATAATTGATAATCATATAATGCAGATTCTGGGAGATTATTTCTATACGGATGAACAGAAATTGCATCAATATATTCTAGTATATTTTCTTCAAACAACTGCTTTAACCATTCTAGGGATTTTGCGTGTATTCCTGCCAAAGCAGGGGCAACTATTACTCCCGAAGGATCTTTTTGTTGAATAATAGGACTTACTTCTTTCACTAGAGTACTATACTCCGCAATACTAGGTTGTGGTTTCCAGAAAGTTTCTAAATTAGGTTCATTCCAAATTTCCCAAATTATATTTTGTCCTTTATACCTATTAACAGTAGCTGCCACAAAATTGATAAATCCAGTTCTACCTTCATCTGTTATTATAGATCTTTGTTTTTCATATAATGGATTTTCATAAGCCAAAATGTAGTAAGGTCTTATACCATACTTTTTCAATAAATTATTTAATTCATCATAGCCACTATTTTTAAAATCATATGTGCCTTTTGTTTTCTCAACATTTGACCAAAAAATATCAATTCTCACGATATTAATTCCCGCATCATTGATTTGTTGAATATCTTGTTCTGTTATACCAGGATGTATACTAACCCCTATACTTTTTGAAAAAGAAGGGAATGTTCTTAGAGGTTCTTTTGGTATTTCCCTTTCCAATTTCAAAAAAAGTATTAGTATAACAATCAGATTAATCACTACGATACTAATAATTAATTTTTTTGGGGTATTGAGTGTTCTAAAAAGAATCATTTAGTAGTCCATTAGAGCATATTCTTTTTTTGTCCAGGAATAAAATAGTTTTCGTTCAAAAAGCGCAATAAATCCCATGGAAATAAAAACATTAAAGAAATTTGCATACATTAACGGTTCAGTTGCAGCAGATACAAAATAAAAAACACCAAAAGATAATGCTACCATAAGTCCTTTATTCTTATATAAACTTAATATCAACACGAAAATTGGTAAGGTATAGAATAACAATCCCATTATTCCCTGGTGAAACATCATGGATACTAATCCGTTACTATTATTACTAGTACCCGTTAGAGCTTTAAATTCATTATTATTTAAATATCCCCAACCAAAAAACGGTTTTTGAAAAAACAAGTCCATACCAATGTTTAAATCATTAGTTCTTAAATCGTACGAAACAGTACCATTGTTAACTTTTTGGTTGAAAATTTGTAACCCAATAATAATAGCGGTAATTATTATAATTGGAACGATATATATTTTAAAAATCATGCCTATATTTGTCTTAGGTTTTTGCTTTAAGTATTTAAATGTGAGTAGCGTCAAAACAATTAAAAAACCTGTGGTTGAAAAGGTTGTAAACATATTAAGAACTAATAAAATTAACACTGATTTTCTAAACTTTTCTTTTATAAAAAGCTGATAGAACAAAGAAAAACTAATATATATTTGAAAAACACCAGGTTCCCAAAATATTGAGTTGTTTCTTACTACTCTCCATGAAAACCAATTAACTTCTTGCCAATGAAAGTGAAATCCCAAGAAAACTTTATATGGTTTTTCATTTATCACTTCCATAAAATAAGGTAAAATTTTCATAATATCTAATAAAACATATGAAAATATGGAATAAATACATATTCCTATTATTAGGTTGTTGAATATTTTTAATATATCGATTTTTTTTATTATACAGTACCTAACCAAAAAGAAAATAAATATAAATTTAATAATAAAAAGAAGATAATTTATTATAGTATCATCGTAATTAATAAAATTAATTACAAGGTAAAATGGAATAACTAAAGTCAAGAAAAATAATTGCTTATAATTAAAATTTTTACTCAAGAAAAATATCGGCATACAAAGACCTAATACGATCATTTGTGAAAAGTTAAAATATTTTTGATCAAGTATTGCTCCACTTGAAAAAATTATGAAGAAAAATATTAAATATAAATAAACGTTAAACATCTTGGGAGTATTAGTTATTATTGAACTTGGAAGTCTTTTATTAAAAGTAATATCTCTCATTATTGGCTCCTTATTGGGCTATTAACTACACTATAACACTCTAATATACTCACCTAACTAGAGCAATACTTTATTTGGAAATCCTTTTAGTTTGAGATTCTTTATCATCAATAGTATGTTAACCCTATAGACAATAAAAAACATCATCACTGTTAATGAAGAATGAGTTTAGGACCTGTCTATGAAGATTATCGCTTTCACACAATATTATGAATGAGAAAATTCCTTTTCTACAACACTCTTCAAATACTCCATCACTTCACTCTGAAGATCCTCTCTCCCCAAAGCAAAATCAACCGTCGCTTTAATAAAGCCGAACTTATCGCCTACATCATAACGATCTCCTTCGAATTCATGTGCAATAACGGCCTGCGATTCATTCAACAATTTAATCGCATCAGTTAGTTGCACTTCGCCACCTGCACCTGTAGGTAACGTTTCAAGAATCTCAAAGATCTCCGGAGTTAGTACGTAACGACCAAGAATTGCATGGTTCGATGGCGCTTCTTCAATCGAAGGCTTTTCAACAAACGTTTCTACAGGAATAACGCCTTCCTCCAGCATGCCTTCTTTCGGTGCAATGATTCCATATTTCGAAACGTTTTCCCTCTCAACTTGCTGTACACCAACCACAGAACTATTGTAGCGGTTATATACCTCCATTAACTGACCGATACATGGCTTCTCTGAACGAACGATGTCATCCCCAAGCAATACAGCAAAGGGTTCATCACCAATAAAGCTCTTCGCACACCCAATGGCATGACCAAGACCTTTTGGTTCCTTTTGACGGATGTAATGAATGTTTGCTAGATTTGAGATCTTTTGCACTTCTTCATACATTTTGTGCTTTTGTTTCTTCGTAAGCGTTTCTTCTAGCTCATAAGATTTATCAAAATGATCTTCAATCGCACGCTTTCCACGACCGCTGACGATAATGATATCTTCAATACCTGCTCGCACTGCTTCTTCTACTATGTATTGAATCGTTGGCTTATCTACTATGGGAAGCATTTCTTTTGGTTGTGCTTTTGTAGCAGGAAGGAACCTTGTTCCTAGACCCGCCGCTGGAATAATTGCCTTTCTTACTTTCATAAATCATCTTCCTTTCTTCATTTAAGTTTTTATTATGTACGTAGTTCTGCAGACCTATATCTATAAAATTAGGGTGATATCATATTTTATTCTCTTTATCCGTTACTCTTTGAAACCATCATTTCTAATTTACCTTCCACGACAAACTCTTTCATCGAGGATGGAATGATGAAATGATCGCCTTTCATAATGGAAAGAGCATCATCATCTTTCACACCAATGCTACCCTCACCACTTAGTACGCTAACGAGTAGATATTCATCGTTCGTTGAATTTTGAACATGTCCATTTACTTCCCATTTCCAAACGGTAAAGTACTTTTCTGTCACTAGTTCTGTTTGGACTAGCCCTTCCTTCACTTCACGTTTCGGATGAAATTCTGGATCTTCGTGAGGAACAGTTGATACTTCGATTGACTGCGCAATATGAAGGTCACGTTTGTTTCCACTAGCATCGGTTCGATCATAATCGTATACCCGATAGGTTGTATCTGAACTTTGTTGCGTTTCAAGAATCATCGTGCCTTTTCCGATTGCATGTATCGTGCCACTTGGAACATAGTAAAATTCACCAGGCTGAATCTTAATGCTTCTTAACAAGCTATCCCATTTACCTTCTTCAATCAATTTCTGGAACTCCACTCGTGATTGAGCATGATGACCAAAAATGATCTCAGAATCATCTTCACAATCAAGGATATACCAGCATTCTGTTTTTCCATATGCTTCATTCTCTACTTCTTTTGCATAAGAATCATCGGGGTGAACTTGTACGGAAAGGTCATTGTTTGCATCAAGAATTTTAATTAATAGTGGGAAGTGTTCTCCACCTTCATTCCGAAAAAGGTCTCGATTTTCTTTCCATATGATATCTAAAGTTTTTCCTTTAAGCGGACCATTCAGGATTTCAGAAGGTCCATTTGAATGAGCTGATATCCCCCAGCATTCGCCAGTCGTTTCTGTTGGTATGTCATAGTCAAATTTTTCACGCAGGTTCATTCCACCCCAGATACGATCTTTAAAGTTCGGTTTTAAAAAGATTGGTTGACGTTCGTACATATATTCCTCCAGCTTATCTACTTTCACGAATTGTCTTTGATGCAATCGTGACAAATGTAGTCATTGCTTCACCAGGATTGACGAATTGAAGATCTTCTTTTTTATTAATATCATTCATTTTGGCCATCCATGTCTCGATGCACATGAACTCTTTATTTTTCTCAGTCCAGAACACCGCATACTTAAATTCACTGCCATACGACATGCTTATATGGCGATTCACTTGCGCTAAATCAAACTCAATATGTTGATGAATAACATGTTTCAGAGCTACTGCTTCACTCTTATTTGTTAGATCTACCTCACCATGAAATGCCTTTACTTCCCCATCATTGTAGTCATAATAGTCCCTTGCATCCGCTTTATAAATTAAACTCTTATCCTTTGAATTAAAGTACGGATGAAATCCTGAATAAAATGGCATGGTTTCACTAGAATGATTGCTGTGGCTTTGCTTGATGGTCAATTCATTGTTTTTTTATGTGTACGTAAAACGCAGTTCAAAATCAAATGGAAAGGATTCTTTTGTTTCACGATTACTTTTAAGTTGTAACGTTATTTGTGCTCCATCTTCTGAACTTGTCTCAATGACATCCCATGGCAAGTTCCGTGCAAATCCATGGTTCTTCATTTTGTATATTACACCGTTCAAGCGGTACTGCTTTTCTTCTAATTGGCCACAGATCGGAAAGAGAATTGGAATCCCCCATCGAACATTGGCTTCCGCATCACTAAATGTTTCTTCATTCAGGTATAAAAGTTCTTCGCCGTCTGATTTGTATCCAATCACCATACCGCCACGTTCAGGAGCGATTCGCACCTCTGAGTTAGTATCACAGTTGATCAGATGATAGATTGTGTATCCATTAATAACTGACTGTTTGATTTCATACATAACTGTTAACCCCAGACACTTATCGTTGCTATTAGCCCTCATTTGAAAGAGGGCTACATTCTTTAAACTCTAACAGTAAGAATCTGATCAACTAGGCCCATCACTTCATTCTTTACTTGCTTAAGCAACTGTTGACTTGCTTCTAATGAATCTTCTTTCACTCCAAAGTAAAATTTCATCTTTGGTTCAGTCCCTGATGGGCGCAGGCAAAACCATGCGCCATTTTCAAGCTTATATTTAATCACATTCGACTTAGGTAGCACTATTTCTTCTTTTGTATTTCCAAGTACATTTGTCGCTTCGCTCAATTGATAGTCTTCAATCCTTACAACTTTATGATCAGCAATACGTTCAGGAGAATTCTGTCTAAACTCATCCATAATGGTAGTAATTTGCTCTGCCCTCGATTTCCCTTTTAGCGTAAGGGATTCAAGTGCCTCCTGGTAATAGCCATATTTCGAAAAGACATCTAGAAGTCCTTCATAAAGCGTTTTTCCTTTTGATTTATAATAAGCTGCCATCTCTGCAGCGAAAAGACATGATTGAACAGCATCTTTATCTCGCACAAAGTCTCCAATTAGATAGCCATAGCTTTCTTCATATCCAAAAAGAAACGTGTGCTCGCCGGTTTCTTCAAACTCTTTGATTTTCTCCCCAATGAACTTAAAGCCAGTTAATGTATCCATACTCGTTAATCCGTAACTTTCTGCAATATCTCTCCCGATCTCCGAAGTAACGATTGTTTTAAGAATAGCGCCATTTTCCGGAAGAGTTCCATTCTTACTTCTAGTAGAGAGGAGATAGTCTACCATTAAAGCACCAAGCTGGTTTCCACTTAACACTTCATAATTCCCCTCAAGATTTCGAACCGCTACACCTACACGATCAGCATCTGGATCGGTTCCCATAAGAATATCGGCATCCAATTCCTCACCATACTGAATAGCAAGTTCAAAAGCCGCATGCTCTTCAGGATTAGGACTAGCAACCGTTGAAAATTCAGGGTCAGGCAGTTCCTGCTGTTTAACAACCGAAACGTTTTCAAATCCTAACGCTTCTAAACCAGCACGCACTGGAAGGTTACTCGTCCCATGAAGTGGAGTGAATACTATTTTGAGGTCACTGTTGTTCCGATCATCCTTATCCTGATTGAGTGAGATCGATTGTAACTGGTTGATGTACGCGTTATCCATTTTTTCACTCAACATAGTTAGGATTCCGGTATTTTTCAACTCCTCAGGATCCGCTACCTCAACTGCTAGTTCGTCTTCCACTGAATTCACATGATGAATAATCTCATCTGCAACACTAGGGGTGATTTGCCCACCATCAGGACCATAGATCTTATAGCCATTGTATTCTGGTGGATTATGGCTCGCTGTAATAACTATTCCAGCATACGCATGTAGATATCTAACCGTAAATGAAAGTTGTGGTGTTGGACGAAGTGCATCAAATAAATATGTTTGGATCCCATGGTATCCAAGTGTTTTTGCGGTTTCTAAAGCAAATTCAGGAGATTGGTGTCTTGAATCGTATGCAATAACAACACCACGTAACTTTGCTTCTTCCCCTTTTTCTTCTATGTATCTTGCTAGCCCTTCAGAGGCTTTACGCACGGTATAAATGTTCATTCGGTTTGTGCCTGGGCCTATTTCCCCGCGCATGCCGCCTGTGCCGAATTCTAAATTTTTGTAGAAAGAATCTTCTATAACTATTTCATTGTCTTGGAATTCAAGTGATTGTCTATAAGATTTATCTAGGGTTTTACTATCTATCCATCTGTTATATTCTATTTTCCAGTCCATTTTTTCCCCCGACTTCACTTTAGTTTATGTATTAAGTTTGTTTACTAGACCTTCAATTAATTTATCTACACTTAATTTATCTAATGGTTTGATGGATTTTTGTTGAGTAGCTTGTTCTATTAAATCCAACCCTTTTAATTCCATTTCATGTGTTCTAGGTATCAGATGAATATGTTGATGTCTTACTGCCTCACTAATGATTACTGTATAAATTCTATCTACTTCAAGTAATTCAGTTAATATCTTTGTTACTTTTTTCACAAGGGAGTTTATTTCAACTACTTCTTGATCGCTGAACTCATAATAATTTTCCACATGTCTTTTGGGCTCTAAATAAAGGTATCCTAATATACCAGAAGTTAATGGACCATGAAAAATATTAGAATAATCATCTTCATATATTTTCATATTAGAATTCAAATTCTGATTATGCTTTTCACAAATAACACATTTCTCCAAATTGCCACCCCACTTTAAAACAATAGGCTAGCACATGCTAGCCTATTGTTTTAATTCATTTTTTCTCCCTACAAACTCTTCTATTAGTTGATCATAGTCATATTGTTCTTCTAGAATATAATCTACTATTTCTCTCACAGCCCCATAACCACCCTGAGCAGAAGATATGTACTTAGAACGCCTTTTAACAGATCCCACTGCATTTGAAGGAGCACAAGGTAAACCAACAATATTTAAAATTGGAATATCATTAAGGTCATCGCCTACATAACACACATTTTCTAACTGAATTCTCAACTCTGATATCATTTCTTCTAAACACTCTACTTTGTGGTGTATGCCCTGATATAGGAAATCAATTGATAACTCAGAAGCACGTTTTTCCACAGCTTTAGAACTCCTACCTGTAATAATAGCTACTTTAATTCCAGTGTATCTCGCAAGACTAATTCCCATTCCATCCTGAGTATTAAATCCTTTATATTCAATTCCATCTGAACCTATTAGCAAGGTCCCATCAGTTAAAACCCCATCAACATCTAATACGATTAATTTAATTTGAGACTTCATTTATAACCCCATCTTAGTAAGATCATGTATATGAACCATAGAAATTGGTTCATTCTTATCATTTAGAACTGGTAAGACATTAACTCTTTTGTCTTCCATGATCTTCAAAGCTTCCGCTGCAAGGATTGTATTGGTTATTGTGACCGGATCTTTAGAATATAATTGACTCACTGGGGTCTCTAAAATATGATTTCCTTCAATAAGTGCTCTTCTAATATCTCCATCAGTTAAGATACCTTCAAGCGTACCGTCAGTTCCAATAATCGATATTGCTCCTAGTCCTGATTTAGTCATTTCAAACAGAACATCTTTGACTTCTATATCCCCGTAAACAACCGGATTATTAGTGTTTGAATCAATAACGTCCTGAATCGTAAGTAATAACTTTCGTCCTAATGACCCACCAGGATGAAAAAGAGCAAAGTGCTCAGGTTGAAAATCCCGAGCTTTTAATAACGCAATTGCAATTGCATCACCTATGGCTAATGTCACAGTTGTACTAGTAGTAGGGGCTAATCCTAGTGGACAAGCTTCTTCAACTTTTCCAATACTGAGAATAACATCAGACTTTTCAGCAAGAGTCGATTTTTCCTTACCTACGAGGGCAACCATTTTAGGCCCAATGCGTTTCAATGATGGTAAGATATTTAGTATTTCATCAGTCTCACCACTATTCGATATAGCTATAACTACATCGTCTTTTGTTACCATACCCAGGTCTCCGTGGAGTCCTTCTGCTGGGTGAAGAAATAATGAAGGAGTTCCTGTACTAGCTAATGTTGCCACTATCTTTTGAGCAATAAGTCCAGATTTCCCCATTCCAGTAACCACTACACGGTTTTTACATTTGAGAATCATCTCTATCGTTTGATTAATTTCGCCATTCAATCTTTCACTTAAAGATAAAATAGCATTTGCCTCGATCTCAAGTACTTCCTTTACACTTCCAAGGTAATCCTGTTTATTCTCAATAGATGTAGTCATATTAGCCTCCATCACTTATAAACTTTTTACTAGACGATCTATTTCAACAATTGGCTTTAGAATCTCTTCAATTTCATCTAACTTAAGCGTGTTAGGACCATCGGAAAGCGCCTGATCTGGATTAGGATGAACCTCTGTGAATAGGGCATCCATTCCAACACCAGCCGCAGCGCGTGAGAGATAAGGAACAAATTCTCTTTTACCGCCAGTGCTTGTCCCTTGGCCCCCAGGGATCTGCACGCTGTGTGTAGCATCAAATACTACCGGAACATCAAGCTCACGCATAGTAATAAGCGATCTCATATCAACAACCAGATTATTATACCCAAATGTCGAACCACGTTCCGTTAGTAAAATGTTTTCATTACCAGATTCTTTAAGCTTCACCACTACATTCTTCATATCCCAAGGAGCAAGGAATTGGCCTTTTTTTACGTTAATGATTTTCCCAGTTCGGGCAGCAGCTACCAATAAGTCAGTCTGTCTACATAAAAAAGCGGGAATTTGGATAATGTCCAGAACTTTCCCTGCTGCTTCTGCCTGGGTATAATCATGAATATCAGAAGTGACAGGTACATCGAATTCTTTTTTCACTTTAGATAAGATCTCAAGACCTTTTTCCAATCCAGGACCACGTTCAGAATGAATAGACGAGCGATTTGCTTTATCAAAAGAGGCTTTAAATACATATGGAATACCAAGTTTGCTAGTAACTTCTTTCATTTTACCTGCAATTTCAAAAACAAGATCTTCACTTTCAATCATGCAAGGACCTGCAACTAATACAAACGGATTATTACCGCCAAATGCAATTCGATCATTTAATCTAATCTCTTTAACCATGTTGAGCCTCCAATATTCTTTCTACCTTTAAAATGTCTTCTGGTGTATCTACGCCAACAGCGTCGTAGTTTGTTTCAAGCACTTTAATATTTATACCATTATCTAGTAATCTTAATTGTTCGAGCATTTCAGTTTTCTCTAATATAGATTTAGGAAGAGTTACAAATTGCTCAAGTGTCTTTTTGGGAAAACAATAAATCCCTAGGTGTTTGAAATAGTGAATGGGTTCAATAGAACGATTGTATGGAATAGGGGATCTAGAAAAATACATTGCATTTGCTTGATTGTCAGCAACTACTTTAACTACATTTGGGCTATTTAAATCCTCTATGTCCTTTATTTTCACTTTAGCCGTAACTACACTTTCTTCATTATCAAGAGCTAATTTAACAATTTGATCAATAAGCTCCGTTCTTATTAGAGGTTCATCTCCCTGGACATTTAGAAAAAGATCACCATCTACTTTACTGGCCACTTCAGCCATACGATCCGAACCTGATTCATGATCTTTTCTTGTTATAATAGCTTCTCCACCAAAATCAACGACAGCTTGATAAATATCGTCATGATCAGTTGCCACTATTACACTATCAATATTATTAGAGGCTTTAACTCTTTGATATACATGTTGAATCATAGGTTTTTCAGAGATTAAAGCCATTGGTTTTCCGGGAAAGCGTGTTGACCCATGGCGAGCAGGTATAACTGCAACTACTTTCATTGTCTCCCACCTTTCATTAATTTTATAAGCAGATCAATTTATAACAGAAAATTCTTTCTCAACTTCTTGCCACGTCATAAAAATACGAATAATATCTTCCTCAATGAGTTCTGATCCAGTTTGAACTTCAATAAATTCTAGTTCTGTATCTGCTTTAATTCCATGTTCAGCTTCAACGGGGACCTCAATTATATCGCCAGATTGAATTTTGCTGACCTTCCCATTTAAAGCAAATTCTCCTTCACCTTTTACAATTGTCCATATTTCATTTCTTTTAAAGTGTTTTTGATAACTGAGATTCTTACCTGGTTTAATGCAAATTTTCTTAGTAAGCACTTCATTGCCATTATCAAATTTCGTATAATCCAATACTTTATACCATCCCCAACGCCGTTCTTCATACATTGGTCGTTGTTCGAATCCCTGGAGTACTGATTTAATACGTGGACTTGCTTCTTTATCAGAGACCAATATACCATCTGGACTTGTAGCTACCACTAAATTTGAAACACCTAAAATTGTTACTGGGATATCTAGTTCATTTACTAGGTGAGTATTAACGGAATCACTACTAATAGTTCCCTTTCCTATAAGGTTGGCACCCATTTCTTCTGTTAGCGTGTTCCATGTACCTAAGTCTTTCCAATATCCATTGTAAGAAATAGCTGCTATTTTTTTTGTGTTTTCTACAACTTCATAATCAAAACTTTTCTTGGGGAGTCTATCGTATTGCTTTAATAGTTCATCGTATTGAATTGGTAGATTCTTATCTTGTAAAATAGAAATAATATATTCTAGCTTAAATGCAAAGACACCACAGTTCCACAATGCCTTGTCCGAAATAAGCTCCTTAGCCTCATCTTCGGATGGTTTCTCTTTAAAATGACTTACTTCAATATAATTCTCCTTTACACTACCAGGTACAATGTACCCGTACTTTGAAGAAGGATATGTAGGGTCTACACCCATTAAAGCTAGGTCAGCAGATGAATTTTCCAATGCTACTCCCAAATCCTTTACCCGATTAAAAAAATCCTCTTCTACATAAGGATCAACTGGTAAAACACTTACAACCTCGTTAAGACTTACTCCCTTTACTGAGTAGAGATAAGTAGCTGCTAAAGCTATTGCAGGAAATGTATCACGTCGTTCTGGTTCTATAATTAATGGTACTTCATTTCCTAAATGATTCTTCATCATTTCTACTTGAGATTTACTTGTTGCGATTACTGTAGAATCAACTAAATTCACTTTTTTAAGTTGACCCCATACTCTTTGTACCATTGATTCTAGTTCGAGTTCTTTATTTTCAAGCACTTTTAGAAACTGTTTAGAACGGGAGTCATTAGACAACGGCCAAAGTCGTTTACCGGAACCACCAGAGAGCATAACAAGCTTCACAAACATCACTCCAATTTCTTTAAATAATTCTTTCCTTTTCGATTTGCTTAACACTTATTCCTAGAAGGTTTTTATACTCATTCACAATTTTATTATTCATTATTTCACTTGTGAAATTATCCTTATAAATCCGATATCCATTTTCACCAAGACGTGTTAGAGCTTCCTTATTCATACTATTAAAAATTTCGTTTAACCTTTCATAATTATCAAGATCAAATACATATCCATTAACTTCTTCTTTCACAAGTTCTGGTAATGCCCCAATGTTGCTAACAATTACCGGTTTCTTGTTTTTCATTGCTTCCACGGCAACTAGACCGAAGCCTTCCCATCTTGAGGGCATAATAATCGCATCAAACATTTGATAATAAGAGTCTAATTTATAGTTATCTACCCAGCCTATATTGATTACATTTTCAGGAATATCTAAATGCTGATTATCAAGAACTCCGTCGCCAATTAAGTATAGACTTATTTTTTTATTTGGATACTTATTAAAGAAATCGATCAAGATATCTAATCCCTTTTGCTTATCAAACCTACCAACAAACAAAACATTTATTTTATGAGGATCAATTGATATTTCTAAACTAACAGCGTTCTTACTAACTTTTTCAGAGATACCGTTGTAGATAACAATTGACTTATTTATGGGAAGCTTGTATTGAAGTGACTTATTCTGCTCATTTTTTGATATATTCACTATCAAATCTGTTTTTCTAGCTAACGCCCGTTCAACAATTGAGTAAGCAATTTTACTTTTTTTTGATACATCCATTAGAAAAGACCAACCATGAGAGCAATATATTATTTTCGGTTTGCTTTTCTTCATAAAAAAAGGAATCCTCACAAATATTCCAGCAAATGTACTGTGGACATGCACTATGTCTGGCTTAATTCGATTAATCGCTTTATGAACATCAAAAATGGCTTTAAGTATATATCCGGGTTTTCTCAAGTAATCATAAAATATTATATTCTCTCTATTTAATGAATACTGCTTATCTGAATAGTTTTTACTAACCATTAAATAGACTTCGCTAATATCATTATGCTTATTTTGATAGGAGGTAACCTCATTTATATAAGTTGCAACTCCACCTTTAACGTATTCTCCTACATGCAATACTTTCAATGAGAACACTCCTTTATTTGCATAATCGATTAATCATTAATTGAATTAAATAATTCTTTAGCACAATTTTCCCACGAAAATTTCGAAGCTTGTTCCAACCCTTTTTCTACAAGGTCATTTCTTAAATTTCTATCGGATAACAATTTTTGAATTTCATCAGCAATATCTTTAGGCTTATCAGGATCGCAATATAAAACTGCTTTACCACCCACTTCTGGTAACGAAGCACGGTTAGAAAGAATTATTGGACAACCTACGGTCATAGCTTCCAACGGAGGTAAACCAAATCCTTCGTAAAATGAAGGATATACAAAACAAAATGCACCTCTATATAAAGCTTTTAATTCAGAATCACTTACATAACCTAAGTGTATAACATTATCAGGTAGATCAATGCCATCTTGACTAAATACTTTAGGGTCTGTCCCACCAGCAATTACTATGTTAAAATCATTCGACTCTAAATATGTCATCGCTTTTACAATTGCACTAAAATTCTTATTAGGATTCAAGCTACTAACTGCTAAAATATAAGGTTTCTTATCTAAACCCTTATTTTCAATGTAATTAGTTGCTTCTTCTCCAAAAGTTATATGTTCGTTACCTTCATAAATAACTTTTATTTTTTCTTTTCCATGTTTTAAATACTTACTTATTTCACCCCTGGAAAATTCTGACACTGTGACAATTTTTTTTGAAAATTTCGCTTGTGCACTCAACATAGCTTTATACCAATTTCTAAATATAAACGAGAAGTTTCTACTATTGGCAAAAACAGCAGTATCATGAATTACAGTAATTTGTTGTTTTTTTAATCCAGGACCGGCATTACACAAATTCAGAAGCATTTCACCTTTCACATAAAAAGGTAGTTCTATCTGTTCCCAGAGATGCCCTTCAAATCTACCTACTTGCTTTATTTTAATGTTATTTAGCTGAAATTCACTAATTGATTTATTAGGGGTTAGTATATAAAAACTATACTTAGTACTATCTATGTAACCAGTACCTATTAACTTGTCAAAAGCCTTAACAACTTCACGGGCATACCTTTGCACCCCTGTTACGGACTGAGTTAAAAACCGTCCATTAATATAAACTTTCATAATTTATCCTCATTCCTTCTATTTTAAGTGCCAATATTTTAGATATTATATTATAAGCAGCCTATATGAAATTACATTTTTTATACTAAAGCACATTAATTCTGATATCTTAGTATTAATGGATGAGGTGAATTTATATATTATGGATCTTTTATATAATAAATCATGATAACAAAACCCAATATTAAGTTGAAAATCGCAACTAAATATGTTTTATCTATAGAATCATTTATTATATAAATATAAATGACTATAGTATTAAAATTATTATCAACACTTGCAAATGGATATATTATAATGAAAGGTAGTATATCCTATAAAAATATTTAAATACCAAAATTAACCTTCAATCCTTTTCTACTAGTTAAAAAATGTGAAAACAAACAATCAACATTAAATTAATAATAAATAAATGTGAGTTTATTCTAACTGCCTGTTAAAAAACGCAATATCTTGCATGCTATTAGCTGCTCTTTAATTCTATTAGAGGAAACAATTTTAGACCCATAAGGCATAAGGTGAATTCAATTTTTAGAACCACCGAACGCGGTATTTAGTATTCCCTTTATATTTATCACTTTAAAAATTTGTAGAAATAGTAAATAAAAAACCATACTTACAAACACTACTACCAATAAGTTTGATATTAAGCTTGTACTAATAGCAACTCCGCCCATTAACAACGAAATAAACAAAACTTTGCCTAAGTTTAATTTAAACTTAGGATTACAAACTCTTTTATAAACCCAGAATCCTACTCCACTTACTACTAACTGTGCTATCACAGTAGAAAAACTTGCTCCAATGTAACTGAATTTTGGTATCAAAATTAGATTTCCTATTGTATTAATAATCGCTCCAAAAGTTATGGCAAGTGTATAATATTTTATTTCTCCAATAGCCAATAAAAGCGTCCCAAATACTGAACCTATTCCTACTATTAACACGTTAAGTATTAGTATCTGAAAAGGGAGAATAGAATTATGGTATTCATCGCTAAAGAATATACTTATAATTTGATCGGCAGTTACTATACCACCTACAGTAAGAGGAATTGTTATAATCCCTAAATATTTTACAGCATTTTCAATATATTCATTTCTTTGCGTTAAATTCTCTTCTCTGGATAAAGTAGGTAATATTATTCGGTAAGCTGCTCCCACTAATAGAATAATAGCCGCTACTAATCTTGCGGCAACACTATAAATTCCAACTTCTTGATCCCCCTTTAGTATAGAGAGCATTATAATATCCGCCTTATCATAGATATTAATCATAAGCTCCGCCCAAAAAAGAGGGAAAGCGCCAATAAAAATTAATTTTAAATGTTTATAATTAAACATGATTTTTAATTTTGGAATAAATTTCTTGGCGTAAAAATATTGCATGAAGACATATAAAAAAGTAGAAATTGAGAATGCAAGACTAACCTTTATTATATTAGCTTTATCTATATACACTAATAATAAAGTAGAAGTAAAATACAACATATTTCTTATTATTAAGAACATTGAATCATTTTTTGATTTCTCGTAAGAATCGTAAAAAGCTTGCAAATCAAAAGCAATAAAAAACGAAGCTATGAAAAATATCATTATGGATGTTTTTTTTGAGGTATCCACATTAAAAAGATCTAAAATAATATACAATATAATACCAGCAACAAATGATAAGCAAACTCTTATTATAACTGAGCTTGAATAAACCTCATTAAAATTTAGTTGGTTTGAACTTAACTTAGCAACTACATATTTCTTCAATCCAAAATTATTAAATACAATTAGATAATTAAAAACTGTATATGCAAGCATGAATATACCAAAATCTCTTACTCCCAAATAGTTAGCAAGTAAAATACTAACTCCAAAGTTCGCTAATAAGAGAACTAAATTACTAATTACAATCCAAATAATATTCGAAAATCTTGTGACATTCATATGTTAAATCCTCATTCTTAAAAACCTAATTTGACAGGTTTTAATCCTTTTATTATCATTAAATAATTAAAATGCTACCTTAATAGACGTTAATTTAGTGAGGAACTTAATAATTTATCTTCTAATTGCTTTTTATTAAATATTCCTTTTCTAAAATCTCCTTCTATTTGATATTCGTATCTCAAATAATTCAAGAAATTATTTACCAAATCTACATCTACTTCTTCTTTTATTGATTTCTCTATTTCAAGATGAAGAGTGCTTAAGTTTCTACAGTAATGAGCAATACCCTCTATGTTGTAATAAGCGTTACCTAGTGTAATTACAGGTTTGTGATGCTTCAATGCTTCAATACCAACTGTTGAATTCACTGTAATTACGAGATCTGAATTTTTTATTAGATTATTAGTGTCACCATACTTCAAAAAAATAATATCGTCATTTTGATTATGTTTTTTATATAATTTCGAATAGTCTACCCTTCCTTGATCACCAGGGTGCTCTTTAAACACAACTTTATATCCATTATCATTTGATTTATTTAATTTCATTATTGCATCACTTATTACTTCGACTAACTCTTCCATATCTTTTATATTGGGGGAATTAAGAATAATTTGGGAATCATCATGAACTTGGAATGGCACAAAAATGTACCTTCCATCTACTTGAACATTTCTCTCTTTTTTATTAAATCCAGCTTTCTTTTTAATGATTTTGTTCACTTTTTCAAAGAAGCCCTCTTTAATAATTTCTAGTTCCAGCTCATCTTTAAGAAGCTGATTGTGTAATTTGTCTTTCAATCTTTCTTTTAAATAATAGCTTTTGAGTTTTGGTATTTCTATTGAATGATATCCCTTTCCACTTATTTCAAAATCAACATTACTATCAAAAGGCCTCAATTCATAATTTCGCTTTTTTTTGGAGTAAAACTCTTTTTCCATAGGTAAAGAATTACCGTAGTTGATACCTTGTGGATCTATTGTAACTGTATATGGTCTAAATATACCTGCTTCAAACATTCTAACTTCTATTCCATTAATTTGAGCAAATTGTTTAGCTAAACTATCAAACATAAATGTTTCATTCCATGTGATAATCATATCTATATTCTCTGTTTTATTTAGATCAATTAAAAAATTCATATATTTAGCAGCTATGCTATATAACTGATCTTTTTTATATGTATAGCCATTAATTTCATTAAATTGTATAGTGTATTTCAAAGCTTTATCAATATCATATAAATTTTTCACACTACTACTCAATTGGCAAGAGTATTGTTTTAGTAATTCAGGCATAAAACAGACATTTTTTATCCCATATTTATTATAAATTTCTTTTTCCAATCTACTAAACGCTAAATGGTTCGTACTAATATTTTTTTTGTTTAAAAATTTTGAAATACTACTAAAAAAAGTAACCTTATCCTTCTCGTGAGGGTGTATAAATAGAATATTTCCCATTGTAACTCCTTTGTAAATTGCAAATAAATATTAATTATTATATTTTAGGATCATAAAACATCTCTTAATAATTTTAAAATGCACCTTTTGATCCTGCAAGGACACCAATAGTTTTAAACATGATTTTTATATCAAAATATAAACTTCTATTTTTTATATATAGTAAATCTAATTCAACCATTTCTTGAAAACCAATATCACTTCTACCACTTACTTGCCATAATCCTGTACAACCTGGTACTACCAATAATCTATTCCTATCGTACTCCGTATATTGTGCAACTTCTCTTGGTAAAGGAGGTCGAGGACCCACTAAACTCATTTCACCTTTTAAAACATTCCAGAGCTGTGGAAGCTCATCAATACTAGTCTTTCTAATAAACCTTCCTACTTTGGTGATTCTTGGATCCTTTTTCATTTTAAACATCGCACCTGTAGATTCATTCTGCTCTAATAAATCAATAAGCAATTCTTCAGCATTGGATACCATTGAGCGAAATTTATACATATTAAACTCTTTTCCATTTTTTCCAATTCTTTTTTGTTTAAAAAGCACTGGACCTTGTGAATCTTCGACCTTTATCAGCATAGCCACAATTATATAAATTGGCGCCAATAAGAGAATTCCAGATGCTGCCCCCAATATATCTACAAGCCGCTTTAAGATTAAATAAACTTTCGTATCATTCACTTCTACGTTATCTGAAGAAGACGAAGTGAATTTGTTTTCTAAGAGTTCTTCTTTATATTTTGAAAGATTCAACTAGTACTCCTCCTTTTACGTTTCAACTGTTCCTTTAAATGAAGTCTGTCTATTGTGCATAATAATAATAGAACCCTGCATCTTTTATTTTCTTACGATTCAAAACAACTCCAAGTAACTTACTTCCCACATTTTCCAGGCGTTCTTTAGCTTTTACCGCCGCTTCCTTATCAGTAGTCCCGCTACTTACAACCAGCACAGTCCCCTGCACTTTATTCGCAACAATTTGAGAATCGGCCACCGCAAGAATCGGAGGGCAATCGAAGAGTATAACGTCATAATGTCGAAGCGCTTCTTCGATAAGGTTATCCATCCCTTTAGAACCAAGAAGTTCTGATGGATTCGGTGGAACCGGTCCACTAGTCAATACATTAAGATTCGGTACTTCTGTTTCCTGCGTAACTTCTACCAACTCAGCCTGACGGGTAAGGATGTTGGTGATCCCTCTTGTATTCATTGTTCTAAATGTGTAATGAACTGTTGGCTTACGTAAGTCAGCGTCCACAATTAAGACACTTTTTCCCTGTTGAGCCAAAACCACTCCAAGATTAGCGATTGTTGTAGATTTGCCTTCCATCGGTCCTGAAGAAGTTACCATAATCGTGCGAATCTCTTCTTCTACTGAAGCAAATTGAATATTCGTTCGGATCGTACGGTATTGCTCAGCAATGGGTGATTTCGGATTTTGGTGTGTTAAGAGACTTCTTTCTTTATCAACGTGTACAGACTTTCGGTTTTTACGACTCAACCGTTTCACCCCTTACAGATTTTTTGCCTTGGCTCTTCGCTGAACCTACTTCTTTATCTTCAATCACAGCAATAGTTCCTAGCACAGGCAAGCCAAGCAACTTTTCAATGTCATCTTCATCTTTAATCGTGTTATCAAGGTATTCAAGTAAGAAAGCAAGACCGACACCAAGCATTAACCCAACAACAAGCGCAATCGCCATGTTTAAAATAGGTTTTGGATTAACGGGAATTGGCGTTCCTTCAAAGTTTGCTTCTGAAAGCACGCTAACGTTATCGACGTTCATGATGCTACTAATCTCTTTTTCAAATACTTCAGCTGTTGTATTTGCAATCTTTACAGCAAGTGCTGGATCAGCATCTTTCACATCAATGGAAACGACTTGAGAGTTTTGCGCGTTATTTACAGCAATTTTTTCATTTAATTCACTCGTTGATAGATCAAGGTTAAGATTTTTTCCAACTTCATCAAGGATTTTCGGACTCTTAATAATGACGCTATATGTATTAATGAGCTCTACGTTCGTTCTCACCTGGTTATAGTCGAAAGCATTTTCAGCATCAGCTTTTTGGTTGACAAGAATTTGGGTTGAAGTTTGGTAAATTGGGGTAAGTAGGAAATATGAGACAACTCCGCTTGTTGCTGTTGCAAGAAGTGTAATTAATAGAATAAGAGTGAGACGTTTTTTAAGAACCGAGAAAATTTCCTTTAAACTAATTGTTTCTTCCATAAATGCCTCCAACGCGATTATAAATTATTTTTAATACGTAACTAATTTCAATACAGATTTCACTATAACACAGAAATTCAGTTAAATTTAGCCTTTTTTTTCACTATTACCCACATGAAATTTGTCGTGGTACGAATATACTATGTTTTCATGTCGAATTTTGTAGAAGAAAAGGCTTTCAGTATCATTTCATCTACAAATTTTGACGAAAACTTTTCTATTAAGGAATTGTAAAGAGATCCTTTATACAATTAGGACCTCTTTTTTCATTAATTTAAAACAACCCTAATATTTTCTTTTTACGCACCTGCTGCGGTACTTCTTTTGCTACCATTCTTCCTTTAACCATGTCCTCGGCGTTTTCCTGTAACATGTACCTTGTTGAAATTCCAAACTCGTTTTCTACTGTTTCAAATGCATCTAGCAAATCAAACGGTCTGGAAGTTGTATTATGTGCATCTGATGCGATGAAATGCGATAAATTGTGTTGAATTAAATCTAAAGAGAACTTTTGAATCTTCTTGCCCATTTTTCCGGTCACACTTGTTCCTGTTAGCTGACTTAATGCACCTTCTTTTACAAGGTTATAAAGTCGTTCAGGATTCTCCATAATTTCTCGATTACGCTCAGGATGCACAATGATCGGTACAATCCCTTTTACTTGAAGGTCGAACATGAGCTTATTCGCGTAACGTGGTAAGTGACTGGAAGGAAACTCAATTAACATATAGACACCATTTTCGTTAACGGTTAATAATTCGCTACCTCCCAGCTCCTCAACTAGTTCTCCATAAATGCGATTTTCCTGTCCAGGAAGAATTTCAAGATCAATTCCTTCTAATTGAAGTTCTTTGTTTAATCTTTTTACCTCTTGAAGAATGAGCTCTCTCCCATTGTCGAACGTGCCATTTTTATTATGAGGCGTCGCCACAACCTTTGTTATTCCCTGATTGAACGCCTGTCTCGCCATAGCAAGACTATCTTCTATGTTTTTAGCACCATCATCTATTCCTGGTAGAATGTGTGAATGGATATCAATCATGCTTTCCTTCTCCTCTCTCTCACCTGCTTTTTGCTATTCTTCTAGATTAGCATACTCTACTCTCTTATTTGTAACTTCTCTTCTGTTTATATCGTCTACTTTATGTGAGATCTTTAGAAGGTCATAAATATATTGAACTTTTCCAACCATCCATTGGAAGGTATTTACTTTACGAAATAGTTCGACATATAATAGGGGTTAGGATTTCAACTGAAGAAAAGCAAGTCTATTATTCTACGGAAAGATGGAATGAGCGTATGAAAAAATTCTTAATTATTTTAGGTATTATTGCTGGTGTAGTTCTTCTAGCTGGTGGAGGATATGCGTATTATCTTTATGATTCTGTGAAAGACACAGCGACTGACATGCACGAACCAATTAGCAGAGAAACGTCAGACAAGCGTACAGAAAAAGTGGACATGGATGAAAAAGACCCTGTATCGATCCTATTAATGGGCGTGGACGAACGGGACGGGGATCAAGGCCGATCTGACACGATGATCATGATCACCTTAAATCCTCATAATGACTCGATGTATATGTTTAATATCCCACGAGACACGCGCACGGAAATTATTGGACGTGGAACGATTGAGAAGATGAATCATGCTTATGCCTATGGCGGCATTGAAATGACGATGGATACGGTTGAGAATTTCCTTGACGTTCCCATTGACTATTACTTTAAAGTGAATATGGAAGCTTTCGAAGATGTCGTATCCGCTCTTAATGGTGTAACAGTTGATAATGCATTTGCGTTTGATTATGAAGGATATTCATTTCCAGCAGGTGAAATTGATCTAAATGCAGAGGAAGCGCTAGCTTTCTCAAGAATGCGCTATGAAGACCCTAAAGGCGATCTTGGGCGAAATGACCGCCAGCGTGAAATCATTAAGTCGATTATTGATGAGGGCGCAAGTGTTGGAAGCTTTAACAAAATTGATGATCTCTTAAAAGCGGTTGGTAGTAACGTGAAAACGAATATGACATTTGAAGAAATGAATGATATTTTTAAGAACTACCGAGGGGCTCGTAACAATATGACGACATTTGAAGTTCAAGGTAGTGGTGAAATGATCGATGGTCTCTGGTATTACATTGTTTCTGACGAAGAGAAGCAAAGTATTACGCAGAAATTGAAAGAACATCTTGAATTAAGTTAATAGATTAAGCCATGCTCGGTTGAAGAGCATGGCTCTTTTTTATTCGATCCCCGCTGAATGATTTGCTTTGTGACTTATTAGTATCTCCTTAATTTGATCTATGTAAGGCTTTGCTTCCCCTACTGGCTGCTTCTCTTCTTCCACTCGCTCAATAAATTGCTTAAGGTCATCCCATGGAAATAACTCACTGTGATTTTTCATTATACCGTTCCTTTCATGTTACGTTCTTTTGATTCTTTACCCCATTTCTTTCGATTTAAAGCTGAATTATGTAATAAATTCGTTAATTTACCAGTGAGTTTGACGGTCAACTAGTTTTAGAAGACTACGATACCTATACATATGAATAAGATTTCTTTAATCGGGTAAATTAGTAAGACTAAGCTAAATTCTAACAGTGAATATGAAAATATTTTTCAAGAAACGACAGATTACGTAAGCGTTTTCATTTATAATAGAAGGAAGTCAACCTGATTGAACTGATTGATAACTCTTATGAGGGAGATGAGGACATGTACTACGAGGAAGAAGGCAACTTTGCTAAAGGTTTTGTATGGGCTGTTTCGTTAAGTATTCCTCTCTGGATTGCAGTATTTGGGTGGGCGAAGATTGCGATGAGTATTGTTAGTTAATTACTGTTAATAAAATATATTATTAAAAGACCAATCAAAATGAGATTGGTCTTTTAATTTGCTACAAGACTGATGATGACGCCTACCATAATCGCAAAAACAGGAATAAAAGCATATCCAATCGTCTTGTTTCTATTTTTTCTCCAAGCTATCTCTTCTGGTGTTAGCCAGGTCCCCTTCATCCAATTCCCCCTGTAAAAAAATAGTAAAATTATCACATTTTTCATTATACACATACAGCGAGCTATTTTGAAAGCGTTATTAAGAAAAAATATTATTTCGAAGAATAATTTTCCAATAAACTTGTGAATCTCTACTTGTATCCATAGAAAGAGAAATGAATTACTTATCTTCTGGACAGAATTTTCGCATAAGTATGGACTTGATTTGATCAATATAAGGCTTTGCGCTCTCCTGTCGAGCACTGCTTTCCTTCTCAACTTGCTTAACAAAATCTTGTAGCTCTTTCCACATTTCATTGAGATGATTTTGCTCAATCATTTGATACCCTCCGTATTCTATGAAACTATTTCGCGATTATACCATTATTTTGAAAGAAGTTTTGTTAATTGATTGTTAATTTTCTGTAAATAGGGTTAGAGTTTTTTCATAAATCGTACGCTTTTACGTAATATGATTATTTAATAGCGTTTTTTGGCTTAGGTGAATTATTGGGGCCGCTCCTTAGCTTTATTAATAAATGATAGATTCGGTTCTGGCCACCGAAGATAGTGAAAAAGCCCCCCTACTGTCCTTGTGAGGAGGACAGTAGGGGGGCTTTTGTTTTTAAGGGGGGTCAGGCTCGCGCCTGACCCCCCTCCTCTTTATTTGCTATAAGTTACGACCCCTTCCGCTACATGAGTCGTAAGTTTGCGAAGATATACTGGATTTGAGAGATTTTGATCATCTTCCGTATTTGTCATAAACCCCATTTCAATCAGCACTGTCGGAACTTGCGACCAATTAAAACCAGTGATATCACTTCGGAACGAAATGCCGTTCGTGTCGATTGACTGATTACGTTGAACAGCGCTGAAGATAACTTTGGAAGCTTGGAGACTTTGTTTATGCTTGGCATGACCTTCAGCTGGAGTGAGGATATGAAATCCTTTTACGCTGCGATCATTTGATCCATCGGCGTGTAATCGGATAAATAAGTCTGCTTGATGCTTGTTTGCTATTTCTGCTCTTTCTTTGTTGCTGATATCTACCATGTTCTCCATTCTTGTTAGAACAACGTTAAATCCGTGCTCCTCCAAATATTCTTTTAAGATCAGAGCTGCTTCAAGCGTTAGTTCAAATTCAGGTTTTCCTGTGCTGACTCCCTTCGTACCTGAGGAAACTTTATCCTTCATTTGTTTACTTCCTGGAGCAATGGGCTCTTGATCCTCATTGGCTAGCTGCTGGTGACCGGGATCAATGACGATGGTGAAGTTTTTCTTAAGACTGGGAGAAGGTAGTGCTCTTTTGGGTTCGGCTTCTTTTTTAGGAGCTGCTGTCTTTTGGGTTTGATCTCCTTCAAAGGCCGGCTGTGATTGCGTTTGACCCACTTCACTCTCCTGCGCGTTGTAGGAGAAAAGAAATATGGATAGGAAGAGGCCAACGAGAAGGAACGAGCCAGATATTATCGCAACTTTTCTTCTGCCTCTCACTAATAAAGTTCCTCCAAATCTTCAATGAGCTTCACGTTGTAAGCTTCAACGTTAGTTAATGAGCCATCATAGTAAGGATCTGGAAAATACCAGGTTTTTTCCGCGAAGTAACTTTCTAGTTCATCCGATTTGAACACATATCCGTGGCGAGCAAAAATTTCATTTCTGGCTAAACGGAGTTCGTCTTTATTGAAGGAAGTGAGTTCACTTTCAGAGAGTTTGATGACATCACTGTGTGGTAAGAGATAGGAAGTTGTGCTCTCGATGTAATCAAATACTGGATCTGCGGTGTATTGGGTCATCATTTTTTCATCAATAAATAACGTCATTTCTCCCCAGTTGGACGCGTCTAACACAGGAATGGAATAGCCGCAGGAGCCAGAGTACCCGCTAATAACATCTGGTGGAAGCGTCAGTGGATACTGAGCGACGCAATCATTGCCGACGCTGATGTTCCACTCTACCTGCATTTGTTTTTCTAATTCATAGACCACCTGCAGCACTTCGATTGACCACTTTTTGATCGGAGCTAAATTCTGTTGGTCGTAGAGCGTAAATATGTGTTCTAGGTTAGCAGATGGGATGTCGTTTGCTTGAATAAGATATTTTCCATTGTTCTTAGTGATGTCCCATTGCCCCAAGGATATCTCTCTTCCGTTTGCATGAATCGAAAGGTTGTTTAGCTCTTTAATGGCGCTGTCGATGTCTGTGATTTTCACTTCTGTTTCAGTGGGATTTTTCTCTGGTTTGGTTTCTTGATTGATTTCTTTGTTTTGTTCCGATGTTTCTTGTGGTTCTTCCTTTGTTTTGCTTGATTCGGCGTTTTCTTCCTTCGCTGAACTTTTGTCTTGTTTTAGTGCCGAATCGTTACTCTTCGGCTTTTCTGTAGCAAGTTTACCCATATAGAATGCGCCGCCTACAAGTAAACCAATGAGGATGAATAACGCGATGCCGATCAACGGTTTTGTGTACGGAACTTTTCTTTTCACTCTTGTTGGCGTGATCCTCTCCATTTGTTGTACCGGCTGACCACAACCTGTACAGAATTCTTGATTTCGTTCTAACTTACTCCCGCAATTGGTGCAATGCTCCACCTCTTTCGCCCCCTTAGCAACTCAGATTTCCCTCAACCAGTATATGGGTCAATTGGTAGGGATAGCACTTCAGAGTATGGGGGGATGTCCGTGTGTGGTGGATATTGTGTGGGTTTTGTCTTTAAGAGGGGTCAGGCTCGAGCCTGACCCCTCTTAAAAAATAAGAACATAGCCCTCTTCCCCTCCCTATATTTGGATAAAGGTAGACAATCGGGTCTAGTTCAATTATTTTAGAAAAGGTATTCCGTTCCATATCTTCCCTCCATTACCTATATTATAATGGGGGATAACTTATATGAGAGGAGCTTGCTAATGAAATTTCTACACGTACTTGGATCCCTTGTCCTTGCTTCCTGTTTTTATTTATTCGTTTTTGAAGACAGTGCTTCTGCCATGATGGATACGGGGTCGAGAGGATCAGAGGTTGAGCACATGCAAAGGGTGTTGGAGAAGCTCGATTATTTCCATACGACCCCAACGGGATATTATGGTTCAGTGACGGAACAAGCGGTTCGCGATTTCCAGGCAGACTTCGGACTTAGTGCAGATGGCGTAGCGGGAACGAATACGCTAAACATGCTGAGTAATCTTGAGATGATCGCACACGTGGTTCACGGCGAATCACGTGGTGAGATTTATGAAGGAAAGGTTGCTGTTGCGTCTGTTATTCTTAATCGTGTTCAGTCTTCTGCGTTTCCAGGAAGTACATACGGGGTGATTTATCAGCAGAATGCGTTTACTGCACTAAATGATGGTCAGTATTGGCTCACACCTGATGCTTCTTCTTACCGAGCAGCGAAGGATGCGTACTTTGGATGGGATCCATCTGAAGGGGCGACATATTACTATAATCCGAGCGGCGTTTCGGATGAGTGGATTTTTTCGCGTGACGTGATTAAGACGATTGGGCAGCATGTGTATGCGAGGTAGAGAATAATAGTGTTAATGCCGTAAAGTCCGACTGAGGCGGACTTTACGGCATTTTTGTTTGTGAAGGGGGTCAGGCTCGTGCCTGACCCCCTTCACAACTCTTTTCATTTCTTCCCACATTTTTTGTTAATTTCTTCACAATTTCTTAACACACAAAAACGCTCAAACACGTTATGCTAGAGTCAAATGGGATAGTCAAGGAAGGAGGTTGTGTTCATGGGAGTCCAACTCCGTAAAGGCATGATTGATCGTCGAACCTACCTAATTCGTAAGCTACTAAATTCACCAGATAATCGGAAAGATCTTAGTAAGTTGCATGAGCTCACGTTAACTGAGCTTGAGAAGCTGTATGCGAATGATAGTCGGAATAAACAAGTGTTGTAGTTGATAATGAAGTTCAATAGATAATTAAACCGCGTATTGTCCGCCTCGGGCGGACAATACGCGGTTTTTGTATGTTGAGGGGGTCAGGCACGAGCCTGACCCCTACATCATCTCCACTCTATTAAAATACTGCCCCGCTCGCTTCAACAGTCGCTCTTCCACCGCTCCATCATAAGCCACTATAAAACAAGTCGACGGGCCAGACGATTTATAGAGATCTAAATCAGTCTGAACCATACTCTCCACTACTTTCACGCCGTCTACAAGCTCATTCAACTCGTAAAGAATTCCTTTCGACCCTACTGGAAGCACCGACTGAACGCCTTCCTGCTCACTGATGTAGCGAAAGAGTTCTAGTGGAGCGATGGCTGCCTCTTCGTTCACCACTTCTTCTCCAACAAGCGGTTTACCGATCACCGCGAATTTCGTTGCATATTCTATGCAAACTTTCGATAACGTGCGATGTTGCTTCCCAATCACCACAACGCCAAGCGCCGATTGAAGGAGCGGCATGTTCGTTTCAGAACTGCCTGTAATCGTAATCTCGTAGTTAACACCAAGCTCTCGTTTCCCACGCTCAACGCCACTCACCAGCGCTTCCCACTCACGGTCGCCACAAAAGTTATGCATCACCACGGAAACCGGTACTCCGCCAAGAGCGACGTTTTCCATTACCGCGACGCGAAAGGCATAGTATGCGACAACGTCGTATGGAACCGCTACACGATCTTGTTCTTTCATGCCAATTGCGCCGCTGTTATCGCTTGTGATGATGAGGGTTTCGGCGCCAAGTTCAATAACTGTTCCATCTCTCATAAGCTTGCCAGTCCGCTTTTCTCAAAAACTGGTGCGAGGCGAGGAATGAGAATGAGCGCAAGAACGAGATTCAGGACAGAGGCAATCAACAAACTTGGAACGATTGCAACGTAAAATCCTATGCCTAAGAGGAATAAGAACGGAAGAGGCGCGACAAGTCCATTGCCGATCGCAAACGTAGCGGATGCCCACTTCGACTTTTTCGCTTCATACAATTTTCCAAATAGCCAGACGAGTGCGGCCATTTCCGCTGCGATGAAGACGTGCATTGGACCGAGTGGAAAACCGACGATCAGCGCAGATAATAGATGCCCGAAGCTTGCGATTAACGCCCCGCTTCTTTTTCCTAGAAGAACCGCCGCAATTAGGGCTGGAAAAGCATCGAGCGCGATACTTCCAACCGCTGACGGCATTTTAAGAATAGCGCCAACGACGGAGAGTGCTATGAACATCGCAAGTAAACTTGCGCGTTTTCCAGACATGAGTTACTCTCCTTTACGCTTCCCGCCGCGGAACACCTTTGCGCTTCTTGCGTACTCGATGTCTTTTACGTTTAAGCGGAAGTTGACCACGCGTGCGAGCGCGAAGAAGTAGTCGGATAGACGGTTTAAGTATTTCATTGGAACGGTTGGCACGTTCTCGGCTTGCTTCATCAATGTCACAACATGACGCTCGGCGCGACGTGTGATCGTCCGTGCGATGTGAATCGTCGCGGACGGTTTGCTGCCGCCTGGGAGGATGAATTTTTCAAGAGCCGGGGCTTCTTCGATGAATTCATCAATTCGCCCTTCCAGGTACGTGATCGATTCTTCTTTTAACTTTAATTCACGCTTTGGCGAAACATTCGCAAGGTCGCCACCGCAGTCAAAAAGCTCATGCTGAATTTTTTCAAGGTCGTCGATTAAATCGTTCAGCGAACCTTTTCCAAGTTCACTTAATTCCACGATCGCTTGTCCGACGAATCCGTTCACTTCATCGACCGTTCCGTAAGCGTCAACGCGCACGTCGTCTTTGTCGACTCTGCCTCCGATAATACTCGTTTTTCCTTCGTCACCTGTCCGCGTATAAATTCTCATCCCTTTTCCCCCTTTGATTATTTAAGCTGCTGGTTCAGTCCGTACCAGATCACGTCAACGCGGTCGGCTACGGCCGCTAAATCCTGGTACGCCCATCCGGTTAAATCGCGCCAGTCGCGGTCTTCTTTTTCCATCGGAACAATGCCTTTTGTAATATCCGTGCCTATAATGACAACGGTTCGTTCATGACGCTCGCTTTCCCACGTGCGCCAAATTCCGAGTAGCGACTGCCAGATTGCCCGGCATTCTTCCAGTCCAGATTCGGCCGTTAGCCCCTTGAGCCACTGTTCCACACCTTCAAGAACGACCACATCTCCGTAAAACCGACTCACATTGAGCGGAATTTTCGTTTGATCATAAGCCGATTTCCAGCAATGATCTTCGGTTAGTCCATAGAAGTTCTTCACCCATTTTGTTTTGCCATTATAGGCACCACCCGTAACGAAGTGCATCGCGCGTCCCTCCTTAGATCTTCTCGTTTCCATTCAAGCTCAACTGCCGAACCGTGCGGAACTTTCCATTCCCAGAACGACCGCTCGTCAGGCGCATATTTCATTAACAAGTAGCGGATCACCCCACCATGCGTTGTAAGGATCACCTTTTTATGCAGCTGCAAATTCATTTGTTCAACAAGTGCCTTAAATCCCTGATCAATTCGCTCCGTAAATTGTGCGAAGCTTTCTCCACCAGGCGGCGCGTCCGCGAGCGGATCGGACACCCAGCTTCGATATTGCTTATCATGTTCAAGGTCGGCATACGTTTTCCCTTCCCATTCCCCAAAGAGGATTTCGCGAAATAGCGGCATCGAAATCGCTTTTCGATGCGGAAAAAGTCGTTTTGTCGTCTGAGTGCATCGGTCCAAGTCACTTGTAAAAATCAAATCATAATCATCCGTCACGTCCGCAAATTCAGCGTCTTCACTAATCGACGGATTCGTCCATCCAATATAAGCACCGCGCTTATTGTCTTCTGTTATGCCATGACGAAATAATGTAATAACCACACGCTCATCCATAAAAGCACCTCCATTCCTTCAACGCTTGCGCCAAGCACATCGCCTGTGATGCCGTTAAACCATCTTAGGCTATTTCGTTTCATTCCGAGAGCCACTAGGATAGTGACAGCACTTAAGAGTAGCGTCATCCAAAACGCTTCGACTGAAATGAGTAAGGAGGCCCCGGCGATCAAAAGCCAATAAAACGGATAAACCCATAAGCATGACCGTTCGATCCCTTTTTGAAAAAAGGCGGCGATCCCCTTCTCTTTTGCCGGCCGTATTAAAACGAGAAATGCACCCATCACAGTTTTACTAAAAAAGGGAATCAAGATAATAAGGAAATACGAAACGTCCTGCGCCAGTTGCGCGATTTCATAGAGAAACAGATACTTAGCCGCAAGCAGGACGACCACCGATAAAACGCCAAACGCCCCTGTACGCGGATCGTTCATAATCTCTAGCCGC
Source organism: Guptibacillus sedimenti (assembly GCF_028610665.1). Taxonomy (NCBI): domain Bacteria; kingdom Bacillati; phylum Bacillota; class Bacilli; order Caryophanales; family Guptibacillaceae; genus Guptibacillus; species Guptibacillus sedimenti. The sequence goes on along the minus strand of NZ_JAQQWV010000001.1, from coordinate 286,626 downwards.
TTCTCAAGATCGCGATACGAAAAAAACGCATCGCTCGCATCCATCCAGCCGTCAAGGTGAAGGCCACCTGTCAGCACCATCATAAACAACCAGACAAAAAACGTTGCCGCAAGTGTTGAAAACGGCGTCCACTGAAGCAGGGCATACAGAAGACCTGACGCCAGCATCCCCTGAAGTAGTCCAAGTAACGGAAACGTTTGAACCGAACGCGTGAGCTGCTTCGGACCCATCGGGATTTCACGCCGAACTGGAATGACGGTAAAAAACTGAAGGTTGATCAGCATTCCCTGCCATAAGTTCATCGGTGCTCACCTTGAAACATGAACGATTTGATCAGCTCCCATTTCAGATGAGGCTTAAGCTCATTCGCGAGATCGTCATACGTTTTTTCTTTTAACTGCTTGCGATTGATTTGTTTCTGCTCTGGTAACCCTTTTTTCGCTCGAAGTCCGTTCAGCCACACCGTTCGCCACTCATCATTATGAAAAAGGTGATGCAAATACGTGCCGATCACGCGACCATCTTTTCCAAAATACCCTTCAGGGCGATCCCCAATTTTGAGAAACGGCTTTGCCGGATGATCGAAAAGCGTTTCGCCAAGATGAATTTCGTATCCCTCAATTGGCGAGCCGGTTTCTGTGTTTACCCCGCTCACTCGAATCGTCGTTTTCACTTCATGAAACGTCGTTTTTGCGGGAATCAGTCCGAGACCGTTTAGCTCCGTTCCTGCTTTCCCAGTATCTGAACCATGTTCGTCAATCAGCTGCTCGGTGAGCATTTGATACCCTCCGCATATGCCTACAACATTTCCACCACTTGCGGCATAGCTTTTTAACGCATCTTCAAACCCGTGCTTCTTCATCCACTGTAAATCGCTGATCGTGCTTTTCGTTCCGGGAAGAATGATCGCATCCGGCGCGCTCAGTTCACGCGGATCCTGCACCCAGCGAATCGTGACGTCTTCTTCGTTAAACGGCTCGATGTCGCTGTAGTTTGAAAGAAACGGAAGCTGGATGACCGCGATCTCAAGCGTGCCTTTTTTATGTAAAAAGCGATCGGTCAGCGAAAGCGAATCTTCTCCTTCAACCCGGTGGTTCACATACGGGAGCACCCCGACGATCGGGATGCCCGTGCGTTCTTCAAGCCACGTGATGCCATCTTCAAAAAGGGCTGGATCTCCGCGAAATTTATTGATGATGATTCCCTTGACCCGCTTGCGCTCTTCTTTCTCAAGGAGCGCAAGCGTGCCAACAATACTGGCGAACACGCCGCCGCGATCAATGTCTGCGACAAGTAGAACGGGAACATTCGCCATCTCCGCTACTTTCATGTTCACAAGCTCGCGATCTTTTAAGTTCACTTCTACCGGGCTGCCTGCGCCTTCCATGACGAGAACGTCATATGTTTTCGCAAGCTGATCAAGCGCGAACGCAATGCTTTCAAGTCCCATATCATAGTAGGACTGGCGGTAGTCTTTTCCGGAAAGCGTCCGGTAAGACGTCCCGAATTGAATCACTTCGGCCTGCTGATCAGAGCGAGGCTTCAGCAAGATCGGGTTCATCCACACGCTCGCTTCCGTTCGTGCGGCTTCCGCCTGAGCTCCCTGCGCTCGGCCGATTTCTTTGCCTTCAATCGTGACGTACGAATTGTTGGACATGTTTTGTGATTTAAACGGCGCCACGGCGTATCCTTCATTGGCGAGAAGGCGACAGAACGCGGTTACGATCAAGCTTTTGCCAACATCGGATGCCGTTCCTTGAATCATGATCCCGTTCATACGCCTTCCCCTTTCATCCGTTGCGGGATGCCGTTTTCAACTACATACGCCTCGTCTGCTTTTGAGACAATCCATTGATGAAGCTCGCCAAGTTGCCTTGCATAAACGTCGACGAGACCGCTTAACGGCTCATAACCAAGTTCATTGCTAACGATGATTAGCGCTTCTGAGCGTTCATTAAGTTTTTCGATGTCATGCTGAATTTTTTGTTTCGTTTGTTGTTGAAATAGCTCGTCTTGCCAGTTCTCTTTTTGAAAAAGTTCATTGGAAAGAAGGGTTGTGACGCAATCAAGGAGCACCACGGCATTTTCGTTTAAAGATGACGCGACGCTTCCAATATCCGTTGCGCATTCCACTGTTTCCCATGGAACATTGGCAGATGCGCGATCATGCTGATGACGTGCGATGCGTTTTTGCATTTCGTCATCGCTCGGCTGTCCACAGGCAAGGTAATGAAGGGTGCCGCTTGTTGGGCGGAGCGAAGCCGCTCGCTTTTCCGCAAACCGACTTTTCCCGCTTCTTACACCACCGGTTATAAAAATTAGCTGCGCCATGAGGTGAGCACCTCCCTTAACCGCTCGTTTTCCTTCGGCGTGCGGATCGCAAATCGGAGCCACCTGCCGTCGAGTCCGGGAAAGTTCTCCGTGTGTCTTGGAACAATGCCTTTCTTCATAAGAAAGCTTAGAAGTTCCGATTGATCTTCTAATTCAGGGTCTCGTAGAAGGTAAAAGTTAACGCTCGAATTGGAGTATGTAAAATGGTTTTCCTCGAAAAAATGAAAGCACTTCTCTCGTTCTAGTTCGATCACTTGATGGGTTTCGGCTACAAAATCAGTTTCTTGGAGGCTCAGCTCGCCAGCGTGTAGCGCCAGAGCGTTGACGCTCCAGTGCGGCTGAAGCTTTTTGATCGCTTCAATGACTTCTGGATGAGCCAACATGTAGCCGAGACGAAGTCCTGGAATGGCGTACATTTTCGTAAGGGAGCGAAGAATCATCAGGTTGGAAAAGGGGGCGAGCAGTGATGAGAACGATGAGTCATCCCCTACAAAGTCCGCGAAAGCTTCATCAATGATGATGGCGCAATCGTACCTTTTCGCCGCTTCGACTAAAGCGAGAATGGAAGCGGGGTCATATGTGACGCCGGTTGGGTTGTTTGGGGTACAAAGAAAAACCGCATCAACGTACGGCATTTTTTCAACCAAGTGTGAGCCTAGCGCCCATTCTCCTTCTTCGAGGGTATGGTAGGTCACTTCGCATCCCGCACGAAGGCAAGCCGTTTCATATTCAGAGAAAGTCGGTTGGACGATGCAAACGCGCTTCCCCGCTAAATAACGACCGACAAGCGTAATTAGTTCAGCGCCTCCGTTTCCGATAAGCAGCTGATTTTCTTCCACGTCATGGACGTTCGCGAGTTTTGTCATTAAGCTGGCGGCATGCGGATCAGGATAAGTTGTGATGAGATCGAAAGCGTCTTCCCATGTTTCTTTAAGAGACGGTGGCGGTCCGAGCGGATTCAGGTTCGCACTGAAATCAATTGTACGCTCGGGCGAGTCGATTTGGAGTGCTTCGTATAAGTAATGCGTGTTAGCGCCATGAGATGGTAGCGTCAATGAGGAGCCCTCCGATCCAGAGAATAAGTAAAAATAGAATGCTTGCGCGATTCATGATTTTGATCGCTTTTGGAATATGTAGCGCGCTTAGCTTCAAAATGGGATCTCCCATACGCGCGCGATTTGAAACGATGCCTTTGTATGTGTTCACGCCACCAAGCTGTACGCCAAGAATCGCAGCGGTTGCCGCTTCGCCCCAGCCGCTGTTCGGACTTGGATGCTGTTTGGCATCGCGAAAAAGAACGTGCCAGGCGCGGCTGATGGTCGAGTGCTCCGGCCGTTTGACGAGAATCATACAAATACCGGTTAGCCGCGCTGGAATCCAGTTCACCACGTCATCAAGCTTTGCTGAAGCGTAGCCGAATTCTCCGTACTTATCGTTTCGGTAGCCGACCATGGAATCGCACGTATTGATGGCGCGGTAGACAACCGCACCGACACTTCCGCCAATTAGCGCCCAAAATAATGGCGCTGTGATGCCATCGCTCGTGTTTTCAGCGACCGTTTCAACTGTACCGCGTACGACTTCGCTTTCGTTGAGGTTTGCTGTGTCACGACCGACGACCCAGGAGAGCTTTTCGCGCGCTTCTGTCATATGACCGTCTTGTAGCGGTTCGTAAACATCAAACGCCGCATTTCGCAGGCTTTTTTGTGCGATTGTTGTGGCGATCAGGATCGCTTCATAGAAAATACCGACAAGCGGGTGAAGCGTGTAGGCGATTGTTACGGTAAGACCGGTGATACTTATGACGACGAAGAGCACGGTTAGCATCATGAACGCACCTTTTTGCTTGCGGTTCTGGCCGTTGTTCCAGCGTTTTTCAAGGAAGCTTATGAGCTTGCCAAATCCCTTTACCGGATGTGGCCAATTGGGCGGATCGCCAATCAGACGATCCAGGAAAAATGCTACGGTGATAGCAAGCAGGTGGTTCAAAATCATTTCGGGAGCCTCAAGCGATAGTTCTCAAGCGCCTCAGTCGTACACGCATAAACGCCTTCGCTGATCAGTTTTCCAAGCGTTGTAATCGTTCCGGCATACGCCTGGTGCTCGCCTCGCTGAGTGGCGGCGATCAGAATGCTGTCGGTTGAAGTTCCGGTTGCCGTGGTGCCTGTCACCGCGTCTTTTACTTGCTGGTCGTGCATCACTTTTACTTTCGCTTCCGTTGCCGTCATAATGCTTTGAATGAACGCTTCGTCTGTGAGCGTGCCATTCACGAAAACCCACGTATTGATCGTTCCCGGAAGCGGTTCGTAGACGTGCTCACGGCTTTTCGACGCATCAACGGCATTGCCGACGCCAGCAGTCACAACGACGAAAACAGAAACGTCATCGTCCTCAATGAGGCGATAAGCGACGTCCTCGAGCCGAACGGCCGTCATCATGCCAACTGTTTCCGTTGGATCGATGCCGTGTGCTTCAAGAAAGCTCGTCATCTCCCCTTTATGATCGGTGCAGTTATACGTTTTATCTACGTGACGGTTTACAAAGGTGCGGTACCAACCTGTTCCTGAGCCAACAACGCCGGAAGACATCGTTCGGAGCGGGAATGGTGCGTTCAGGGTGATCATGTCATTTTGATGGGCAAGCCATTCTTCCGTAATGCGAAGATCATTTAAATCCTCCGCCTGCTTTTCCGGCAGCAGCAGCATTTGCGGCTTTGGCACGGTTGGATGCGGATGCTTCTCGATTTTCGTTCTGTAAACGGTCTGAATGCGCTCCTCGTTTAACACGTCATTTGGCTTGTTGTGCAGGTTGATTTGCCCATTTTCAAGAAGAAGAAGGCGATCGCAGTAAAGTCCCGCTAAATTCAAATCGTGAAAAATCGAAATCACCGTAAGACCCTGTTCCCGCGTCCACCTTTTTAACAAATCAAGTAGCTCTTTTTGATAGGAAAGATCCAAGTGATTCGTTGGCTCATCTAATAAAAGAATTTCAGGTTCTTGCGCAAGCGCCTGAGCGAGAAAGACGCGCTGGCGCTCACCGCCAGAGAGCTCATTCACGTAGTGATCTTCAAAACTTGCGATGCCGGTTTGCGCCATCGTGCGCTGGACGATCGCTTCGTCATGTTCGCTCCACGATTGGAACCAGCCGGATTGATGGGCGTAGCGACCGAGCGAAACGGTTTCTTTTACCGTATAGGGAAAAGCCTGCTCCGCGTGCTGTGGCAGGACCGCGAGCACGCGCGCCAGCTGTTTCGCTGAGTAGCTTGCGATCGGCTTTTCTTTTAGCAAAACGGAGCCTGACTTTGCTTTCAGAATGCCGCTAACCATTTTAAAAATCGTCGTTTTGCCGCTTCCGTTCGGACCAACGATTCCGAGCAGCTCGCCTCTCTCTACATCAAACGAGATGTCGGCGAGCACGTCGTGACCGGGGTATCCTCCTGTAACAGATTGTACGCTAAGCATGCTTATCCTCTACTTTCTTTACGTCTTCGAATTAAAATAATGGCAAACACCGGCGCACCGATGAGCGATGTAATCACGCCGATCGGAAGCTCTGTTGGTGAAATGATCGTGCGCGAGATCAAGTCCGCGACGATCAGAAATGCGGCGCCGAGTAAAATCGAGAGCGGCAGTAAATGGCGGTGATCCGGTCCCCATAAGAGGCGCGTTAAATGCGGAATCACAAGACCAACAAAGCCAATCGTTCCTGACACAGCGACAGCCGCGCCTGTTAAAATCGAGCCGCCTATCAGAATCCAGAGCTTCCGTTTCGCGACGTTTACGCCGATATGCTGAGCGCGCTCTTCCCCAAACGACATAGCGTTCAGCTCTTTCGTACTGAAAAGGAGAATGCCTGCGCCAATGATGAAAAATGGCAGGATAATCCCGATATATTCCCAGCCGCGCATGGACACACTTCCGAGGAGCCAGCCGATGATCTGTCTTAGTTCCTCACCCGTTAGCGCGATCATGAGAGATAGAAGTGAGCCAAGAAAAGAGCTAAAGACGATTCCTGTTAAGATAATCGTCTCGACGCGCATCGATCGCTCGATTTGTCGTGCAAAGAAAAGCACGAGGAAAATCGTGAGGATCGAAGCGGCGATGCTCATAACAGGAAGGGTGAACACCCCGACAAACGGAATGGTAAGGTTGAAAAAGAGCACGAGCACAGCTCCGACCGATGCGCCAGATGATACGCCGAGTACGTACGGATCGGCTAATGGATTACGTAGTAAACCTTGAAAAGCGGCCCCTGCTATTGCAAGAGACGCCCCCACAAGACCTGCCAGGATGACGCGTGGCAGGCGAATATCCATCACAATCGTTGTAAACATCGGATCCGTTTTTCCTAAAGAAGGAAGGTGCAGCACTTCGGTTCCGATTAATTTTAAAATCGTGAGCACCGGGACGGAAACGGTGCCGATCGAAATGCCGAGCAGCATAGCGGCAATCAAAAGCCCTGTCGCTATCGGATAGGCAATGAACCGTTTATTCAGCAAAAACATCCGGGTAAACCGCTTTTGCAAGTTCCTCTACTCCTTCAACGAGACGAGGGCCTGAGCGCGTGACGAGGTCCGAGTGCACGTCGACAACTTGCTCTTCTTTTACCGCCGTTACGTTCTGCCAGCCGTCACGGCTTAACACTTGCTTGATGGGATCCTCTGTATAATAACCGTACGTTGTGATGATCACGTCAGGGTCTGCTTGAATGATCGCTTCCTGATCGATTTGGTTCCATCCTTCCTCGTCGTGCGTCACGTTCTTCGCATGAATCATCGAAAGCATGTCATCCATGAACGTATTTTTCCCTGGAGAGAAGATTTCAGGTGCAGGTGCAACTTCGACGAAGACCTCTTTCTCATCATCTTCAGGGATGTCTTCCGCTTTTGCTTGAATGTCTTCAAGCTGCTGCTTCATGTCACTGATGGTTGTTTCGGCTTGTTCGGTTTCACCTGTTGCTTGTCCGATCATTTCAATTGATTTGTACACTTCTTCAAAGCTTTTTGCATCGTTTACCACAAGTACAGCGATGCCCGCATCGCGAAGCTGTTGAAGACCGGCTTCTGAGTTATGTGCGCTTGATCCGTGGGCAAGTACGAGATCAGGCTTGAGCGAAATGATTTTTTCGACGTTAAATTCCATGCCGCCGATTTTCTCAATGTCAGTCGTTTCTTCCGGATAGTTCGCGAAATCTGAAACGCCGACAACTTCTTCACCAGCGCCAAGGTCGAATAGAATTTCCGTGTTACTCGGAATGAGAGAGACGATTTTCTCAGGATCTTTCTCGATCGTCACTTCCTCATCGAGCGCATCGGTGATGGTTACTGGGAAAGCGCTATCTTCTGACTGTTCAGCCTGGTCTGTTGTTGCATTTCCTTCATTCGTTGCACCGTTTTCCTCGCTTGCGCCGCAACCAGCGATAATTCCTGTCACGAGAAAAAGTAAGACGAGTAGTGAATAAAGCTTTTTCATGTGTGTTTCTCCTCCTGTACGATGATGTCTCTAAAATAAAAAAATCCCCACGCCGGAGGGCATGAAGATGGTCGAATGGAAGTAACGGCAGCCAAAAGCTACACCTGAATCCGTTCGCACATCCCTATCCTCGTAGGCTGTTCGCGCTTGATTCAGGCAGGTCTCCTGGCTCATGGTTCTCGCGTGCTGCTCCTTCCCATTCGTTGTGCGAACAGTGGATTCTGCAGCAAGCGACCATTTACAGTGGCGGGACCGCGCTGGAATTGCACCAGCTTCCCTTTTAAGTCTTCATTGAAAAGACACCTGAATCGATCACTATGAAATTTCGTAACAGGTTTATTATACATGATTGTATGAGTGGGGGGAACTGTTGTCTTTTTTGGGGGTCAGGCTCCTCCCTGGCACCACACGACTTTCTTACTACCTTCTCTTCGTTAAGAAATACAAAAACCAGACGGCGTGGTTTTGCTCATCTAAGGCTGCGCCAGTGAACGCCTCTTTGATGAACGGATTATTCGTTTGATCAGCCACTCTTCTATAGAAATCTGCTGCGTCTTGTTCATCGTTCAAAGAGGCATCAAGGCCTGCCCAATAGTTTGTCGGACATACTTCGGTTAGCTTTGGAGAAGGCTCTTGACCGGTCAGTTGGGTATAAATGGACTTGAACAATTTAAAGTGCCTTTTCTCATCTTTTCGAATTTCTAGAATGCGATCTCGCTCGGTTTCATTCGGAGCGAGCTGAGCTAACTTTTTGTAACACTGAATGGCGCTATATTCTCCGTTAATGGCAGTCGCAATGTCTTCTTCGAGGGTGCGATAGTATGGGTACATGATTGAACTCCTTTTTTGCATGTGATAGGCACAGTATATGGGGAGGGGGTCTGGTTCGAGCCTGACCCCATTCAGATTTATATCTATCGATAACTCTTCTCCCTCAACACTTTAAAGGGATTTTCGTCCTCACAAAAAGCAGCAAAAGTGTCTCTCCATTGAGGACACTTTTGCTGCTTTTGTCTTTTAGTGGGGTCAGGCTCGAGCCTGACCCCCTCCTCCACCACACCTACACATTCTCCTGCTTCAACGTATCGACAATATTGTTCTTCTCTAATTTCTTAATCGAGTAAAGCATCGCCGAACCAACGATGATGAAGATGGCGACGACCACAAAGAGAAGGCTCATCCATGGAAGAGTAAATCCATAGACAAATGTATTTCTAAATGAGAGATACATCACATACATGATCGCAATGCTAAGTGGAAATCCGTACAGGATCGCCTTCATGCCATAGAAGATGCTTTCGTAGTTCATCATTTTATTAAATCCTTTCGGTGTCATGCCAATCGATTTCAGCATCGCAAATTCTCGCTTTCGAAGCGAAATACTTGTCGAGATCGTATTGAAGATATTCGCGATGGAGATAAGCGATATCAAGGTAATAAATCCGTACGTGAAGACTGACATAAAGAGGATCATCTGCTGATCACGCTGTCGATTTTGGAACACATTGTAAACGTATAGATCGTTTCGTTCTCCTTCTTCAATCGCTTCCTGCGTCGCCATTGGATCCGAACTATTCATGTAGAGATTCGTTTGAACATTTTCTTCAACACTGGTATCAATCAACTGATTCATGGTTTCCTCTGAAACGATAACGTCAATTCCACCTGCGCCAGACGCACTCACTCCCATTGGCACCTCATCGGCTAAGGCTCCAATTTGAATTTCATTTATTAATGTTGCTTCTTCTGTTTCATAATTCATCGTGTAAAGTTTAATCTTTTCACCAGGTTCGGTGTTAAGGGCTTTCGACTCCTTAAATTGACCTGACTCGCGATCTCTAAAGGAGATGTTTTCAATGACGATTCCGGCCTGATCCGTTAATTTCTCCTCCTCCACGCCTACCTTTTTTGCATAAGCATGAAAACTACGTTCATCTAATCCATGTAAAACCGCATTATATTGGTATTTGCCATCCTTCAAAAGGCCGTAATCCTCAGTTAAGGTTTTTTGTAAATCTATTGGGACAGCATCAGGATCCACAAATGTCGTTAGGTGTAGATCCTTAATTTAAAAGTGGATTTTGTTACATTTTTGAGCTTCGTAAACGGCTCGAGATCTTCTTTCCCTACTCTCTGTCCACTTACTTGAATATCAAAATTGATGTTTTGCTGTGATAGCTCAAGAGATTTTTCTAAATTCGATGTAAAATAGGACACCGACAAGAAAAGGATAATGCTGATTACAAGCGAGAAGACCGTCACTTGGTACCTTCTTTTATTCCGCTTTAAATTCTTCAAGCCAATTTCCGCTTCAATCCCAAATAATTTTCGAATAAACTTTGACGTTTTCACCGTTTTGCCAGTTAGCTTAATATCCTGAGTTTGTCGAATTGCATCAATGGCAGAGACCTTCGATGCTTTCCGCGCTGGCATATAGGATGAAATAAAAATCGTAATCACTGAAATCCCGCATGCTATAAGAATAGACATCGGTGTCGCCACCACGCGGAGCTTTTCCGTCCCTCCAAGCGCCCCTTCAATAAAGGAGTTAATGAACAGGAACGTCGCTGCAATGCCACCGAGACCAGCAAGAATTCCGATTGGAATACTGATGACACCAATAATCGCTCCTTCAAAAAAGACCGATGTTTGCTTTTGGCGTTTCGTCGCCCCGACGCTCGACAGCATCCCTAAGTGTCTCGATCGCTCCGATACACTAATCGCAAAAGCATTATAAATTAAAGCGACAGAACCAATGATGATTACGCTCATAATAATACCAGCTAGTAGTAGCATCGTTTTTAATAGATTATCGTTGTCCGTCACGCCATAGTAACGCAGCAGATCATCGTTAAACGAGACGTTTTCAATATTATTTTCGCTCACCAGCGTTTCTGCATGTTTATAAAGGGACCGTTTCACTTTATTTAAAACCACCACGGCATCGACTTTATCCGTACTGTTCATGAGGCTTTGGTCAACATAACTAATCGCTGTATAACCAGGTGCCCAGGCTGGTTCCCAGGTCGGACGTGTGATTGTTCCAACGACCGTGTACGTTCTGGGCTCCGTGTTTTCTAATGATTCACTTGCTCCTTCCACATCCGTTTGCAGCGGATCATTTTGAGAAAAGGGATGAGCAATCCCTTCCATCTGGCGTTCGCCAACATCTACTGTAACTTGATCGCCAATCTCAAGGTTCATGCCTGAATTCGCTAAAATTTCTTCAGACAACACAATTTCATGATCATCCTTCGGCAAGCGTCCTTCGCTGATTTCGATCGGAAAGTTGTTAAATCCTTGCTCATTGTATTCTTTAATAAACAGATAAGGCTTGCTTTCATTTTGTGGCTCATCTAATTCGGCATAACCCACATTGTTGGCGAGAACGAGCGTACTGGTCGCTTCGTCTTTTTCAATGGCTTCAATTTGATCCGTATTTACGTTCTCATATTGAACATGCCATTCGCCATCTGTCGCGATCGATTGTCGCTGGAGGAGATCCATGAACGAGACGCCAAGCGTGGCGACAGCGGTCACCATCGCGACAGAAATAATGACGCCTATGATGGTAACGAGCGTCCGCCTCTTGTTTTCTTTTAAATGCCTGACGGTCAATTTGTTCACGATGTTCATGGACGAATCACCTCGTCTTTGGCAATCCTTCCATCTTCAATGGAAATGACGCGATCCGCTTGGAGCGCGATCCTTTCGTCATGTGTAATCACAATAAGCGTTTGGTTGTATGTTTTATTAAACATTTTCAGAAGTTCCATGATTTCGCTACTGTTTTGACTATCCAGATTTCCAGTCGGCTCATCGGCGAGCATTATCGCAGGATTACTAATAAGCGCTCTTCCAATGGAAACCCGCTGCTGCTGCCCTCCAGATAACTGGTTTGGCAAATGCCCCAGTCGATTTTGTAAGCCTAGCGTGTTAACAATATTCTCAAGCTGTTTCTTGTCGACTTTGTGTTCATCTAATAGCATCGGAAGGGTCATGTTTTCTTCCACAGATAAGATCGGAATTAAATTATAAAATTGATAAATGAGTCCAATTTGCCTTCTTCTAAAAATAGCAAGCTGCGTTTCATCTAGCTCATAAATATTGGTATTATCGACGAGAACATTGCCGCTTGTCGGTCTATCCACTCCGCCGAGCATATGAAGCAACGTTGATTTTCCAGAACCAGATGGTCCTATAATGACCACAAATTCTCCCTTGTTCACCGAAAAGGAAACATCATCGAGCGCCTTCACTGCCGTTTCGCCTTTGCCGTACACTTTAGACAGATTTTCTATTTTTAAAATTTCCATTGCAGATTCCCCCATTAATTTAATGTATCTTCAGTTTATCTGCCTAAAATGACGGTAAAGTGACTCTAAAGTGACAGTTTCGTCACCTTGCCATTTTTAAACCACTTGCTTGTAAAACTTGATTCTAAACTCGGTCCCCGCGCCCTTTTCACTGATAACTTCAATGTCCCCATTCTGGCTCGTCACAATGCTGTACGCCATCGCAAGACCGATGCCTACGCTATCATCGCAAGCATTCTTTCCCCTATAAAAGCGCTTAAAGATGTACGGTAGATCTTCTTTTGGAATACCAATTCCGTTGTCAGCAATTGTGATTTCGGTATAGAGCGGGTTATCGGTATAGGAAAGTGAAATGGCCCCACCCTCTCCCGTATGCTCAACGCAATTTTTCAAGATGTTAAGAAGTGCCTCAGACGTCCAGTTGAAATCACCAACGAATGTAATCGTATCATCTCCCGTGATCGAGAGATTTTGCTGCTTAATATCGACTGGAATGAGGATAGGTTCAATGGCTTTTTGGATAACTTCCCCAGGAGAAATGCTTTCTTTTTTAAACGTAATCGTCCCAGCATCGATTTTTGATAATTTTAATAAGGAAGAAACAAGCCATTCAATTCTTTCTAATTGAACGCGGATGTTTGTCGTGAACTCAACCCGCTTCCTCTCATCTAACTTCGGATCACTCACTAAATCCACCATGACGAGCATGGAAGTGAGCGGCGTTTTGAGCTGGTGCGAGATGTCTGAAATGGCGTTGGTTAGCTTCACTTTATCTTCTTGTAAAAGGGCATGCTGCTCTGAAAGCATCATTGTCACCTTATAAATGTCATTCTTTAAAATACTGAGCTCGCCCTCATGATTGTTTCTGACATCAAGCGTGTAATCGCCATTACTGATCCGCCTTAAATAGCCGGAAAGCTGCTCAATTTCACGGTAGCGCCACCTTGTAAAAAGCACAAAGCAACTGACGAGCAGGAGCGATATGATGAAGGTGAAAAGCGCCGCATAAAAAGAGAGTGTGAACGCAGCGAGCCCGATGGCGAGCACAATAATACCGGAAAGAATGAGAGCAAAAAGCCGAATTTCGCGATTACGCAGCAACCTAATCACCCACCTTATAACCTAATCCACGTACAGTTTTAATGATTTTCGGGCTCTGTGGGTTATCCTCTAGCTTTTCGCGAAGCCGCTTGATGTAGACTGTCAGCGTATTGTCGTTAACGAAATCACCAGCCACATCCCATATCCGTTCTAATAATTGATTTCTCGTTAAAACCTGTCCAACATGATTAGCGAAAATGAGGAAAAGCCTGTACTCAAGAGCCGTGAGGAGCACTTCCTCACCTTTCTTATATACTTTCCCTTCAAGCATATTGATTCTAATATCTTCGATCGTAATCAAATTAGTAGACTGCGACTGAGGCTGCTTATTGTAACGACGCAACACTGACTTAATTCGTGAAAGTAGCTCACGAATGCGAAACGGCTTTGTGATGTAATCATCCGCCCCCATATCAAGCCCCATCACCACATTCACTTCATCATCAAATGCTGTCAGAAAAATGACCGGTATATCGCTCCGTTTCTTAACAAACTCACAAAGATCATACCCGCTACCATCTGGTAAGGATAAATCAAATAAACACAAATCGATTTTATGTAGTTGCTCCGACAGCACGTCCCTTACCGATGCAGCATTATAGCAGACAATCGTCTCATACCCCTCGTTTTGCAAGGAATAGTCAAGCCCTGTCGCAATCGTCTTATCATCTTCAACCATTAATAGTTTCAACTATAAGCACCTCACTTTGGTTTGTTCTTTGATGGGGTTCTTTGATGGGGTTCTTTGATGGGGTCGGGTTCGAGCCTGACCCCTTACCTCCACCAATCCTTTAAAACCCTCTACTCATAAGGCTTCGAAGCACTGAGTGCTTTTATACAATGTGAAAAGTGTCCCTGTGTGAGGGACACTTTTCACGCTTTTGTCTTTTGAGGGGGTCAGGCACGAGCCTGACCCCCTGCCCCACTTTCAATTGTACAATATTTACAACACATATCCATTTGTAATTGCGCAATCACATGAACCTTCCTATCACATCATAAAAAAGCCGTCAGTGGCTCACAACAAGTGAACCACTGACGGCTTCTATTTCCTTCAACTTACTCCTATCCTTACTTCGCTTCCTCCACCATTTTCTTCAAATCCTCGATCGTCTGCCCTTCAAACGGTTCACCGTTTACGAATAGCGCCGGTGTCCCGCTGACGTCTAGATCCTTCGCACGCTTAAGATCGTACTCCACCGCTTCTTCACCAGCACCGTCCTGAAATGCAGTGAGCACTTGCTCAGCTTTCTCTTCATCGGTGATTTCTTTTAACGTATCGAAGAGGTAATCCTCCGTATAAATATCCTGCTGTTCCGTTCCTTCGGTTTGCTTTTCATACATTAAGCTATGGAACTCCCAGAAAACGTCGTTGCCGAGCTCTTGATACACGACTTCAGCAAATTCCGCCGAGCGATTGGAATCCACATTAATAAACGGATAGTTCATGAACGTAAATTTAACATCGCCTGTTTGAATTAGCTCCTGATCGATTTGCGGGAAAAACGATTGTTCAAATGCTTTGCAGTAAGGACATTTGTAATCACCAAATTCGATCACTTCCACCTGGGCATTTTCATCTCCAAGAAAAGGCTGGTTCATTGCTTCTTCACTCGATCCGCCCGAGTTTGATCCAGTTGTCATGATGATGACAACGACGATAACAACAGCCGCCGCAGCCGCTAATCCATACATCCACGCTTTCGGCTTCTGTTTTAACTTCGTCGCCTGGTTCTTCTTTTTGTTTTTAGAATTTGCCATTATCTTTGAACCCCTTCGGCTTGTTTTGAAAAAAGTTTGTTGTCGACAGAAATCGTTCCACCACCGCTTATAAGTAGCGCGAGTGACATACCGAGAAGGGCGAGATCAAACTCGTAACCTCCAATAAATCCCGTTCCGCTTTTCACCGTAAAAATCGCTCCGAGCATCACAATGATAAAAAGCGCAGCGACGATGCGTGTTCCGAGACCAGCAATCATAAGAAGACCACCTAGAAGTTCGATTGTGGCCACGACATAAGCTAATCCACCACTTATGCCAATGCTTTCAAAAAATCCAACGGTATTTTCAATTCCTCCTGCAAACTTATCAAATCCATGGACGGTGAAAATAACTCCAAGAGCGAGACGAAGGACGACTAGGGCGACGTTTGGTGATAATTTCATATATGATTTCTCCTTTGCTTTGCACTACGTAGTGTAGTGTTCATTTTCGAAAAAGAATTAGGGTGTCGCCACCGTGAACATGACGGTTAACCCTAAGACGATAAAGACTGAATAAAGTATGGTTCCCACAGGCAGTGTAGCATGTACTTCTTTTTCAGGAGAAAGAATGTGCTGAATGCGGTCATTCACAGACGTATCTGCGAACGAAACGGCAAACGCGTGTCGCTGCCTGTGCTCGTTTTTCAACAATTTTAAAAGTGCACTACTAAGGTCGAGCATATTGTTTGTTTGTAACATCGCGAATTTATCCGCCTCGATCTCCCTCAGCGTTTGATAGTGTTTCGATACCCATTTGAGGATCGGAACGTACCAGAGCGCGGTAACAAGAAGCGTGATGAGAAACTTTTTTAACGGGTCACGATGCTGTTGGTGAAATTGTTCATGACAAATGACGGCACGAAGCTCTTCTTCAGTAAACATGTTCACAAGCGCAGTCGAAAGTACGATCTTCGGTTTTAGCCCATATGTAAGTGCGATCGGTTCTTCGCTTGTGATAACGGTGATTTGGTGCAGATTATAGAGAACAATTACCTTTTTTGTAGCTAAGTCGTCTTGTAGAAGCGACACTCGTTTTGAAAAAGTGAAGTACCGTTCGATCTGCTTCACGAGGACGATCACGACAAGTGCGATCGTTGAAAGAATCAGCACTTCTAAAAAAACATTCATCGATGATATGCCGATTGCGCGAAACAAGTTATGACAAGCTTCAAGAACGGTAAACATCAGATTCCAGTTTGAGAAAAGATGCAGACTGTACATCGCCATTTGCACGATCACAGCTGCGACGAGAAAAAGAGACAGCGTGAAAACAAGCCCTGTCTGTTTGATTTTCATCTTACTTCTCCTTTAGCTGCTTGATTTTTTGCTCAAGCTTTTCAATCAGAATAGGATCTGCTTCATCAAGCGCGTCAAGCATATGATTAACCGCTAGCGGACCGAATTCATCCATCAAATCCTGCGTTAGCTCTTTCGACTGCGTTTGTAAAAACTCTTCTTTTGAGAAAACCGGCTTGAACATGGACGTTCGCTTCTCCGTTCTCTTCGCAAGTACGCCTTTATCAACAAGACGATTCATGACCGTCATCACCGTGTTAAAGTTCGTACTCTTTTCCTGATCAAGCTTTTGCTTCACATCTTTAATCGTCATCTCCGGACCATCCCAAAGGATGTCCATTATCTTCGCTTCAAGCGAACCAAAGAAACGATTCAACCCCGTCTCATTTGTCTTGAACTGCTGAATTTTCATCGCGTCCACCTCACACTACACAGTGTAGTTTAAATGGATGGTGGGGTCAAGAAGAATTGAGGGTGTTCTTTGTAGGAGGACTGTTGTTTGCGGAGGGGGTCAGGCTCGCGCCTGACCCCCCCTCCCCTTTTTACCACCATTTGCCTCTTTTATTTTACCCTTCAACCCCCACCACTCTGCCTTTTGTACTACTTTTGCGAGAGCGGTTTCAATCATCAAAAAAAGTCCATTAACTGTTATATATTTGTAATATTTGTCTTAGTAAATCCCTGAATATTGTCTAATCCCTTATGAAATAAGGAAACTTTTATTACAAAAGTGTTGAAAATTTCAAAAAGAAGTTTAAAAAATGTCTCTTTTAAGATTTTTGAGGAATTGTGATGGTTTCAAGAGCGTCAGACCGAGGTATATTCCGAATTAATCAACGTTCAACTCTACTAAAACAATCCGGTTCAAAAGTCGCATAACAACTATTTATGAATAAGGAGTGGAAGCATGAGTATTCAAAAAAGTGCCGATAGTTCGAGTCTGGCGGAAGTAATTGACCGTATTCTCGACAAAGGAATTGTCATTGATGCATTTGCGAGAGTCTCTCTTGTTGGGATTGAAATTCTAACAATTGAAGCTCGCGTCGTAATTGCAAGTGTGGATACATGGCTTCGTTATGCTGAAGCCGTCGGATTACTTCGAGATGACGTGCAAGAAGAAGGTCTGGCGAAGCAAAGTAACGATCGTGCACCTCAGTTTAGTGTTTAGTAAAACCATTCTAATAGAGATGAGGGAAAAACATGAGTGAAAACGATGTGAATCATACAAGCGGAAAAATCTTATCGCAGCCCGAAAGCGGCGCGAAACAGAAACAAGAAACGGGTGAACGCCCATCCATGAATTACGCCATCATTGGTGGCGTTGTTGGCGCCGGGGTTGGCTTACTTTCAAATCCTGGAACAGGCAAAAAAGTCGTTGAAAGCCTCGGCAAATCCGAAGCAGTAAGAAATGCCGGTAAGGAACTAAGAAGATCGGCACAAGAATTCATAACAGAACAAGCCATGATTACGTTGAGGCAAACGGCGACTGGTTATATGAGTAAATATGAAGGGCGTCTCCTCTCATCAACGAAAAAGGGTGGCGGAGAACAGCAACAAGCGAACGATGAAGTAGCAGCTTCCTCTTCTAATGAAGAAATAGATGAAATTAAAGAAGAAAACAAGCAGTTAAACGAACGATTAGATCGCATTGAAAACATGCTTTCTAGCTTAGTAGATTCAAAATAACAGACGTCCCTTAAGGGGGAATTCGATGAGTGTCGGCAAGAAAATTGCAAAGAAGGTCGCGGAACATACGCCTGAGCCGGTGAAAGAAAAGGTTATGGACAAGGCAAAGGAAAAATTCGCTGATGATATGCGCGATCACGTGCAGGACGGCGTCCAATCAAAGGTCAATGAAGCTTCTGAGAAATTGGAGAAAACCAAAGAGGAAAACGCGGAAAACGTTCATTCTAAAGCGGAAGAGGCGAAAGAGAAAGTACAAGATGTGCTTTTATCTGTTCGCGAAAAGCTTGGAAATGCAAAAGAAGCCGGCGAAGAGTTCCAGGAAAAAATGTCCGATTCTGATCAGAAGAAGACAAAAGTGAAAGGCGTTGGAAGTCTTAAAGGCGTGAGTGATATCAAAAGTTCACTCGACATTAAAAGCTCCACTGAAATTAAAAGCTCTGAAAACATTAAATCGTCGAAAGACATTAAACGGATCACATCTTAAGAATGAAAGGAGAATGATGATGGCTATTCAAAAAAGTGCCGATAGTTCAAGTCTAGCTGAGGTAATCGACCGTATTCTTGATAAGGGGATTGTCATTGACGCTTTCGCTCGCGTCTCGGTTGTAGGAATTGAGATTCTTACGATTGAAGCTCGCGTCGTCATTGCCAGTGTCGATACGTGGCTCCGTTATGCGGAAGCCGTTGGTCTGCTTCGTGATGACGTTCAAGAAGAGGGTCTCGCGAATCAACAGAATGAGCGTAACGCACAGTTTAGTATTTAACTGAAAACAATTGTGAGGCGGTTCGCCGCCTCCCCTATTACGATAGGAGGACACTATGGAAATCAAGGAAATTATGAATCAAGTAGCCGATTTTTTTAACCAGCATGTAGCTCCCCTCCATAAAATTACTTCCGTCGAAATGAACGACCAAGAAGGCTGGAAAGTGATTGCTGAAGTGATCGAAGAAAAAGAATATATGAAAAAGTACGCGAAAGATGAAATGCTCGGAACGTATGAAGTGCTTTTAAATAATGAAAAAGAAGTGGTCTCGTTTACGAGACGTGACGTCCGCTATCGAAGTGCGATCGGACAAGAAATGTAGGCGACGAGCAGGAGGTATGTGACGTGACCGTTTTAACGAATCACAAGAAAAAGGATCGACGCGCGCTTATACAGGATGACGAAACAAAGGAACTGCTCTCACGTTCACTTCAGTACCTGAAATCCGGCTATCCTGTCCACTATATCGGCCCATCAGGTGCTGGAAAAACATCTCTTGCCCTAGCTTTAGCAAAAAAGCGAAATCGTCCGGTGATGCTTATCCATGGAAATCATGAGTTAAACAACAAAGATTTAATTGGTGATTTTACTGGTTATACAAGTAAAAAAGTCGTCGATCAATATGTTCGATCGGTTTATAAGAAAGATGAAAGCGTGACGGAAACGTGGCGAGATGGGCGCTTGTTGGAAGCTGTGAAAAATGGCTATACGCTCGTCTACGACGAATTTACGCGTTCACAACCAACGACAAATAACCTTTTCCTATCGATTCTTGAAGAAGGCATTCTTCCATTATACGGTTCCAAGTTAACGGAACCTTTTATCCGCGTTCACCCTGCATTCTCGGTAATTTTCACCAGCAATCCTGCCGAATATGCCGGTGTTTACCGAACGCAGGATGCCTTATTAGATCGCCTAATTACGATCAATGTCGATTACAAAGATCCTGAACGCGAGGCGCTAATCGTATCTGAGAAAGCGAACCTGGTCATGAGTGAAGCACGCGCAGTCACTTCCATGATCTCAGAGTTAAGGAGCCATTGTTCGAATCACGGACCAAGTTTGCGCGCTTCCATGATGATTGCCACCCTCGCGATTGAATCTGATATTCCCATAGATGGACAAAACGCTGATTTTCAACGTCTATGTCTGGATATAACAGCTCACACGATGAGCGAATGCTTAGAAGAAGACCAAGAATCCGTAGAAAAAGTGATACGAGATGCTTGTGAAAACATGAAAGTTGTTAAGGAATAAAGGAGTGTCAACGATGAGTGAAGCAGAAACAACGGGCATTTATATTTTTTGTGCCATTCAAACGAACCAGGATGATGATTTTGGAACGATTGAGCTTGAAAACGAAGCGCGTGACATTTTCACGATTCGCTATAAAGATGCCGCGATGGTGGCCGCAGAAGTGCCGATGAAAATTTATCATCCTAAGAAAGACAACCTTTTATCTCACCAGAACGCCGTCTCTCAAGTGATGAGTCAGAAGGATACGGTTATTCCAATTAGCTTCGGAAATGTATTTAAATCGAAAGACGATGTAAAGGTTCTCCTTGAAAACCTCTACCCGCAATTCGTGAACCTTTTTCCGAATATTAAAGGCAAAATCGAAGTTGGATTAAAAGTGATTGGTAAAAAAGAATGGCTTGAAGCTGCTGTGAACGACAACCCTGAGGTAGAGAAAATGGCAGCAGCTGTCAAAGGGAAATCAGAAGCGGCTGGCTATTATGAACGGATTCAGCTTGGAGGAATGGCACAAAAGTTCTTCGTCTCCCTTCAAAAAGAAATTGAACAGGAGATTTTCGTTCCATTAGAAGAAACGGCAGAGTCGGCGAAAGTAAATGACCCGCTTGGTGAAAAAATGCTTTTAAATGCCTCATTCCTTATAGACCGCGATCGTGAGCAGGAATTTGATCAGAAGGTAAATGAAGCTCATGAGAAGTGGAAAGACAAAGTTGATTTTAATTATACCGGCCCATGGCCCGCCTATAATTTCGTCAACATTCACTTAAAGGTAGAAGAAGCGTAATGATACACAAACTGGTTACCGCGCCTTTTGATCTTGTCATTAAAGTCGGTGAGAAAATTAAAGAAGAAGCAGATAAAGAATTATACGATCTTCCTACCATTCAAAAGAAGTTAATTCAGCTTCAAATGATGTACGAGCTTGGCGAACTGCCAGAAGATGCTTATACGGAAAAAGAAGAAGAATTGCTGCTGCGCTATGAAATTGCGAAGCAGAGAGAAATGGAGCAATGGGAAGAATTAACGAAAAAAGATGGAAGGTGACGATATGGGGGACCTCCTCTACTTATACGGTCTTATCCCAACAAGTGAAGCAACTCATCCCCTCCCTTCTGTAAAAGGGTTTGATGGTGAGCATGAGATCTTTATGCTTCCTAATGAAGACGTGACAGCAATCGTTTGTCACCTGGATCATGCAGCCTATTCAGAAGAAACGATTAGCGACAAAATCAACAATGATATGGAATGGCTACAAGAAAAAGCATTTCATCATCATGAAACGGTGCAACAGCTCGCAAAGCAGTATACGACCGTCCCGTTAAAATTCTGTACGCTTTATAAAAATGAAGAAAGCTTACGAGAAACGGTTAATAAAAACAAAACGAAGCTGAAGGAAACGTTTGAGCTGCTTGATGGAAACGAAGAATGGAATCTTAAAATTTATTGTAATGACGAGGAGATCAAGAAACAAGTAAGTGAAAGCAATCCGGTCATTAAAGCGAAACGAGAAGAAATTAGTGCTTTACCTCGTGGCAGGCAATTTTTCGAGAAAAAGAAAATGGACGAGCTGATCAATCAAGAACTCGAAGATGAGAAAAACCGTTTTTGTGAAGACATTCATGAAAAGCTTAAGAGCGTTTCTCTCTACGGAAGTATTAAGAAAACCTGGGGTAAGGATGTAACTGGCCGTAAGGAAAAAATGGCGTGGAATAGCGTTTTTCTCCTCCCTTCGCCTAACGTTGAGCCGTTTTTAAACAACGTCGAGCAATACGAGGGAGATTTTAAAGAAGCCGGATGGAAATTTGAAGTGTCTGGACCATGGCCACCCTACCATTTTTCTAGCTTTTCTTAGTGAAGACAGTGAGGATGAATTGCCATGACGGAACGAGAAACCATTGAAAATAAAGACATTGCCCTTATCGATATTTTAGACGTCATTCTTGATAAAGGGGTGGCGATTAAAGGAGACTTAATCATTTCCATTGCTGGGGTTGACCTCGTCTACCTCGACTTACGCGTACTAATCTCATCTGTAGAGACGCTTGTGCAACACAAGCAGGGTACACGAAAAATCATAAATTCAGAACAATTTGATCGAGATAGGGAGGCTTTGGATCATGCAGCACAACCCGACGAGTGGTCGCATCAACGTTGACCCTGATAACGCCGAGCAAGGGCTCGCCCAGCTTGTGCTTACTGTCGTGGAACTTCTACGGCAGATTGTCGAGAGACATGCGATGAGACGTGTTGAAGGCGGCACCTTAACCGATGAGCAGGTTGAGAACCTCGGCGTTGCATTAATGAATTTAGAAGAAAAAATGGAAGAGTTAAAGGATGTATTTGGCCTTGATGCGGAAGATTTGAACATCGATCTTGGCCCACTTGGCAACTTGCTTTAATTTGCTTCAGGTAAAGGAGGCATTCAGATGGCTATTGAGCATCAGATGCAGTCAAATACGATTGTCGATGTGTTAGAAAAAGTGCTAGATAAAGGCGTCGTGATTGCCGGAGATATTACGGTCGGGATCGCTGATGTCGAACTTCTTACGATTAAGATTCGCTTAATCGTCGCATCCGTTGATAAAGCAAAAGAAATTGGCATGGACTGGTGGGAAAATGACCCCTACCTTAGCTCGAAAGCCGCCGATAACAAAACAGCCGCACTTGAACAAGAAAACAAGCAATTACAAGAACGATTGGAAGCACTTGAAAACAACTTAAGCCAAAATAGGCTTAATCTAAATGAAAAATAAACTATTGGAGGGATTTATCATGACAGAACAAAACACAAAAGTTGAAAATCAAACGCAAGATCAGCAGCAGAATGGAACGGATAAGAAAAAGTCCGGATTAAATGGACCACTTACAAGAACCGTCACAGGAAGTATTCTTGGTGCTACAGTTGGCTACCTGGCCACTCCAGAAAACGGGAAAAAATTAGTTGGCAAGATTGATCAAGAAAAGCTTAAAAACAAAGGAAAAGATTTTGGACGAGCGACGAAAGAAAAGTCAAAGCAAGCAGCAGGCTCGATTCGAACTTCAACCGCTAACCTTTTTAAACGGGACAAGCAGGAAGAATCAGAAGAAAACGATGAAACGAATGAAACGACTCTCGCTTCCAATGAAGCAGCCCCAACGATTGAAGCTGAAGAGCAGGTTCAACCTGATCAGCAGCAGGATTCTACTAACGAGGACTACAACTCGTTGAAAGAAGAAAATGATTCTCTTCAAAACCGCCTTAGCCAGATCGAAGAAAAGCTTGATCGGTTAACGAGAGCGCTTGGAGAAGATGTTGAAGGCGAGGACGAGGACGAAGATGAAACGCCGGAGAATCAGAAGTTAAACAAAGCTCAAGAAAGTGATGAAGACGAGGAAGACGACGAAGAAAACAAGCCTTCTTCAAAAAAGCAGAAACAGAAAACGTCTCGTAAACCGGAAAATAAGAAAGACGACCAGGATGAGGAAGAGGAAGAAAGTGAAGATGAGGAAGAAAACGAAACTCAATCTCCCGGAAATAAGCAGATGAAAGCAGATGCTGAAAATAGTGAAGACGAGGACGAGGAAGAAGATGATGAGGAAGAATCGGAAGAACCGAAATCGTCCTCTAACAAAAAGAAACGAAGCACTTCCCGAAAGTCGAACAGTTCGAAAAAAGCGAATGATAAAAATGATGAGCAAAACCGTGAAAAAGAGAAAGTAACAACACTTTCTAGTAACGACGACACATCTTCTTAATTACTTGCACTGAAAGGAGAAGTGAACATGGGTTCTGAATCAAATAAAGACAGTATTCTTGAATTTTTTACACACGCATCGAATAAACATGATTTTGCGCTCGATATTACGTTAAATGTAAATGGTGCACTCATCACCGGAACTACGATTTCAGCAAAAGAGTATTTTGATACGTTGAGCGATTCCATTGGTAACGGCAATGATGTCGCTCAGAAGTTAAGTGAAAAACTTGCGGATGCTGGACAGTCTCTAGAAAATACCGGCGATTCGCAAACCAATTTTATTCATTTAAAGAATACAAAGGTTTACCTCGGTGATAGCAAACCAACGCCTTCACAGGGAAAGATCGTGTGGCGAGGGAAATTAAGTGAAGTAGACGGATTTTTTCTTGGGAAAATTTCAGATTCAAAATAAGTTAATCAGGGACAGAGAAGGCATATCGCCATTCTCTGTCCCTTTTTTCATAGGATTTCTTCAATCAGGGTAGCATACGAATACCTAGACCTATGAAGGAGGAAACCGGTTATGACTATGAAAATCGTTACAATTGTTGCTTACTTCTATTTGATCGCCTCATCCCTTATTTTTTCAGGGGATATGTCTGGCGGAAACGATGTGCTCATCGCCCCTTCCGGCTACACGTTTTCAATCTGGTTGTTGATTTATTTGCTTCTACTCATCTCACTCGTTCGCCAATTTACGGCAAGTGAGTGTGATCAAGCACTGTACGTAAAAATATCCTACCTTTTTGCCAGCAGCATGCTTTTATCTGGAACCGCCGTACTTGTCAGTGATTCAGTGGCGCTCATCTTTATCGCCGGTTCCTTGGTTACGCTGTCCATCCTTTACTCCATCATTACTAAAAATGCTGAACGCTCTTCCTTTTTCAGCGTACCATTCTCGTTCTACCTCGCCTGGACATCGATCGCCACGATCGTGGATGTATTCGTTGTGGCAGATGTAAATAACGTATCGCTGATTTTTGGGATGAATGAGCTAACTTGGACCATTATTATGCTCATTATCGGCGCAGGACTCGCCGTCTACTTTAGTCTTTATAACGACGATTTAATCTACCCGATCGTGTTTTTGTGGGGTTACTTTGGCATCTTTGTGAAAGACGATAAACCGTTGCAGCTGACGTACACGCTTAGTATTGTGATGATTGGACTTGTGGCGTTTGTGATTTGGAAGGTCGTGCAGGAGTTGCGTGGTCGGAGGATGAGAGCGGAAGCGGTTTGAAGGTGTGCTTGTCTTTATAGGGGGGGGCAGGCTCGGGTCTGACCCCCCTATCCCTCTCACTGTGCTCAATCCCTTACTGTGTAAGGGTTTTGCAGAAGGAATGCTTCACAATTAATGTGAAAAAGTGTCCTTTGGTGAAGGACACTTTTGGTGGTTTTGTCTTTATGAGGGGTCAGGCTCGAGCCTGACCCCTCATCGCTTCCTACTTACTCATCATCATCGATGCCCCACATCTTTCTCTGCTGTATATCATCCGATTCCACAATAACTGTTCCTTTTCCATCCGTTTTCACTCTTTCGAACATTCCTTTTCCCGTAAACTTTTTTAAAGTTTCACTTTGCTCTTCTAATACATGGTGTAGCCGGTGAATTTCCTGCTCCATTTCTTCTTCGGTCATTTTCTTATTCATCAAGATAACCCCTCCTTGTTTTTATTCAGCCCTGCTAATAAAAGGACAGACTAAGTAGAAAAGCAATGCTTTTCTAAAATGATTTGAACAAGTTTCTGTTGGTTGCCTTCTACTCTCGTTACTCCACTCGTGTAGTAAAAGGAGCTTGCTTCTTTAGCGTTGTGAAACCCTTCTTCATTGAAAAGGTAAACTGGGAGATCACGACCAAGCGCAATGCCAAGTTCAACATAGGTCCCTTTTCCTCCTGGAAGCAGAACAATAAGAATATCAGCTTTTTTAACTGCCTCTAATTCTGCTTCTCCAATCGAAGCAAGTTCATCAAACGTATCGGCTTTTTCATTTTTCGTCCAATCGTATGTATGCTTGAAGCCATGACGCTTCAGTTCAGTAGCTAGTGTTTGCACGTGTTGTTTGTTTTGGAAACTTGATGCAATGTAAAAGTTCAATCGACTTGTCACCCTCCTTTGGTTACAATGAGCTGTTTTTGAATTTCTTTTTTCAGTTTTTTTTCTTTCCGCTCTTCATACATCGGTGATCGTTTCATCTTTTTCATCTTCATTTTTCCAATCACATACCGTACAGACGTATTTTCCTGAACTAACTTGTTGTATTGAGGTTTCTCGACTAGCTCCACAAACCAACTGTACGCCATCAGAGCCGTAATATTTGCTTCAATTCGCTGCTCATCTGGTGGATCGCCCCACCAAAACAAATCACCCACTAACGCTAAAAACTCCAAAAACACTTCCAACTCCTCGCCCCCTCTGCAAAGCCGAATTTACAATAATGACCAATCTATCTATAGTTACGAAATAGGAGGTGAAATTGTTTCAAAATGAATAGAAGTGAATCTATCGGTGGAGTGTCCTCAATACGTGGACGATATCGCTATTATTGGGCGATTTGTCTTTGAAGGGGGTCAGGCTCGAGCCTGACCCCCTTCCCTATCGCTGCTCACTCTTCACCCCACACCTCATCCGGCACGAGACTCCCGCCCGTCGCCCACACAAGATGCGTACCGCGAGCACGTTTTCCTTCTCCTGCTTGCGGCCCGCTCATTCCTGCAAGGGCAGAAGGCTCAAGCTTAATGGCTTCTGTTTCATAGATCCATTTGAGCATTGCCTTCATTCGCTCATCTGTCACCGTGTAGACACCTTCAAGCAATGGTTGAATGACACGCCCAACAAAACCAGATGGTCTCCCGACTGCGAGACCATCTGCCGCTGTCTTATTGTCGATCCCAAAGTCTTGCACGGAAACTTGATCATGCAATCCTGTCATTAAGCCCAGCAGCATAGACGGTGAATGCGTAGGTTCCGCAAAGTAACAGTGAACGTGCTCTCCGAACACTTGATGAAGGCCAAACGCAATCCCACCGGGTCCTCCGCCTACACCGCATGGTAAATAAACGTATAGCGGATTTTCAGCATTCACTTTTATTCCTCGCTCCTTAAACTGCTTTTTCAAGCGAAGCGCTGCTACGGCATATCCGAGAAAAAGGTCTTTCGAGTTCTCGTCATCAATGAAGTAACACGTTAGCTTCTTCTCACACTGCTTTCGTCCTTCTTCTACAGCCGCTCCATAGTCTGCCTGATGCTCCACAACTTGAACTCCCTTTTTACGTAAAAGGTCTTTTTTCCACTGCTTCGCGTCACTCGACATATGAACGGTAACGTTAAAGCCGAGTTTGGCCGACATGATACCAATACTTAATCCTAGGTTCCCTGTTGAACCTACGGAAATTGAAAAAGCAGAGAAGAACTCGGCGAACTTTTTATCAGCTAGAATAGAATAATCGTCGTCCTTCGTTAAAATCGCATGACCGAGCGCTAGTTTCTCAGCATGTTTGATCACTTCATAAATGCCGCCACGCGCCTTAATGCTTCCGGCAATCGGGAGAATATCATCTCGCTTTAAAAGAAGATCTCCTTGAATTTTGACCTGCTCTTCTTCCTCCAGCTTCGCTTTCATGTTGCTGATTTCTAAAATAGGCGATTCAATGATGCCGTTTGTTTCTGGAAACACTTTGTGAAAATATGGCGCAAAACGTTTCATCCGAGCTTCAGCGTCCAGAATATCTGCCATCGAAAGATCCGTTGTTGGCGTGATTTTTCCTTTTTGTGGATTTCTCCAATAAACTTCCTTTAATTGAAGTATGTCATCTAACAGCGGATGCTCGGCCTTCCACTGTTCAAGTGATTTTCCAGCTATAGTCATGATGGGTTCTTCACTCCTTTACTGTGGTAGGGGTCAGAGAGGGGTCTGACCCCTCTAAAAGACAGTTGTTCTCTCTTACTGTAACATTTAAGCAATACAATTGAATAAAGCACCTCCACATGATCGTGCTTTGACCATTGATCAAACGATTGGACAATGTTATTCAAAACACTAAAACAAAAGTGTCCGCCATAGACGGACACTTTTGTCATTTTGTCTTTTAATGGGGTCAGGCACGAGCCTGACCCCTATTTGACCGCACTACCGCACTACCGCACTACCTCACTCAAACATTTCCCAAATCTCTTGCTCCACTTCTTCTCCAACGGCACCGGTTCCGCCAAAGATTGTGAAGTAGAACGTTTCGTTGTCCTGCAAATACGTTCTCACTTTCGGATCAAGTTTGTTCTTAGGTGTAAGCAACAGGGGCTCGCCGTAATTAGCGGCAAGAACGGATCCTGCTAGGGCATCCGCAAACCCTGTACCCGTTGCGAGAGTTACGGCCTGAGCTTCAAGGTCAAAATGTTCGGCTATGGCGATGCCTGTTCCGTAACGATCTTTTCCTGAGATACGCTCTTTCCCTGGCAGCGCGTTATAGACTTTTGAACCAATCACGCCAGTCCCACCGATCGCCAAAGTATGATCAACGTTCTTTAGCGCTTTTTTCGTCACATCTGGCATCTGATCTTTATCAGTTAGAAGGATTGGCATCATATATTGCGCCGCAACAGGAGCAATGGATAAAGCGTCTGGAAAGTTCTTTCCGTAAGCGACAACCGCTGTATCAGAAGGCGGTAGCTTTTTCGCGATCGCGGCAGCCGTTTCATAGCGGTCTTTTCCAGACACACGATCTACCTCGATATCCAATTCATCTTCTAAGTAATTTTCGATACTCGTTGAGACAGCACCTTTACCCCCAACAATCGTTACATTCTCCACTTGTAGGAAGGTAAGCGCAGCTTCTGTCACTTTTGAAAGTTTTTTCTTCTCTGTTAGGAGGATTGGCGCATTATAATAATAAGCTAATGGTGCAGCTGCTAAGGCATCAGGAAAATCTTCACCCGTTGCGAGCACGACATTTTCAACTGAACCTCCAAACTGCTGACGAGCTGCGATCGCCGCTGCTGTATAATAGCGGTCTTTCCCAGAAATCCGCTCAATCATTGGTTCTTCTTCGTAAACAAAGCCGTTTAAGATATATTCCTCGCCGTTATCGAGATTCGCAAGATCCGTTGCTTCCATATAATAAGTTCCGGGTTCGAGTACAAAGCCGTTACCAGAGCCGTACTCATCCTCCCACTCTTCATCCGCTACGAGCTTTTGCTTCGCCGCATCATATACAGTTACTCGCGGCTTCATCTCAGTCTCTTCGTCGCTTGCGGAGAAAATCGAGGCATAAAAATCAACTTTCTCATCACCAGTGATCTCCAGTTTATAATAGTCTTTGTCATCTTTATCAAACGTTCCGACCACATAGTCATCGACGTTGATTTTATTTGCTTCGCCGAATGTATTATTCGGTTCCTCTTCCATGAAGCCGCCATACTCATCGTATCCTTGAATAGAGATTTCATTTTGATTCCCTAAGTGTTGCGAACGCTTATGCAAAATCGATAAATCAACCTGATCATTTGATGCTGCTTGTACAGCCGGACTGGCTAGTAAACTCGTAGCCATTAAGAAAGATGTTGCAATTCCTAGTGCTTTTTTCAATCGTCTCGTTCCCCCATTTTTTTTATTAAACACACTTTAAATCCACACCAATCTATCCTGGCCTCACCGTCCCTCTTATTTCACTAAGAGGATTATATATAATTTTTTCCAAAAGAGCTATTTGTTTCTTTCGACAAAAAAAGCACCCGCTGGGTGCTTTTCATCATTATTGTTTGCCGTCTCTCAACACTTCAATTAAATCATTTTCAAGAAGTTGGTCCGACATGTCAATCTGCTTCTTAATTTGTTCGTAACCTTCGCGACATTTCTCGATGTCCACTTTTTCACCTGTCTCGGTATTTGTACAAGTTCCTTTTGAAAACTCTCCAGTAGGTGACATGCTAAAGGAAAAGTCCTCCCCAAAGAACGTACCGGTCGGGAAGCCGTGTCGAAACCCAACAAATCCTTTTTCTTTCGTTAACAGGTTGTCTCCTACTTGATAAAGAGGCTGATCAATGCCAAGTAGTGAGGTCACGGTTGGGGCGATATCAACCATTCCACCAATAACCTCTTCCGTAATCCCATCTTCCTGGCCAGGTGTATGAATAATGAGCGGGACATTAAACATCTCTTTGCGGTCGAATGTCACATCAACGAGCTCATCTAATTGATCTGCCGAATCAGCCAATAGCCCATAGTGATCGCCGTAGTAAACGAACAACGTCTCTTCCCAAATCCCTTTTTGTTTCAAATCCTCGATAAAATTTCCGAGCGCTTGATCCGCGTAATAGGCGCTTTGTAAATAATCACCAACAGGCGTTCCGTTAAATTTATCTGGTAAGCGGAGCATCTGCTGTTCCTCCGGTAGTTTAAACGGTCGGTGCTGAGAAAGGGTAACAAAGAAGTTGTAGAACGGTCCCTTTTCAGCGTCTTTTTCATAGATGTTGCTTAGCTGCTCATACATGCTTTCATCCGAAATTCCCATTCCTAATTGATCAGTAGGATCGATATCAGGCGAAGTAGCGCTATAGAATTCCTCAAACCCCTGCGCTGGATAAGCGGCTTTCCGATTCCAAAACTCAGGATCGTTTCCATGAGCCACGCTCGTCTGATACGCTTCTTCCTTTAGAAGAATGGGCAACGATTGAAAAGCGCCGTTTTCATAAGCCGTATAGCCGCTCTCGTTTTCTGCAGGGAAGAGTGAATTATTGACGATAAATTCCGCATCGGACGTATTGCCTTTTCCGATCTGGGTGTAAATGTTAGTAAAATAATGGCTTTTCTTAATGAGCTCATTTAAATTCGGCGTAATCTCTTCGCCATTCACTTCAAGCCCAATCACAAAATCGTTGAGCGATTCTCCTTGCACGATTACAAGGTTTTTGTTTTTGGCGATTCCAAATGACGGCGAAGCTTGATTCGCTTTTTGTTTCTCTGCAAAATAAGCATTGATTTTCTCTAATTCTTTCGCACTGCTGTCTTTCCCAATTGCCGGTGCAATTTTTTCCTCATTAAAGTAAATCGTACTGTCATAGAGGTGAGCTGGAAGGATTCCAGCCACGGCAACTTTGTATTGATCACTGTACTGTTCTTCCATTGCAAAAATCGAAACACACGTTAGAACCACCATTCCAGCTAGTAAAAATGAATAGCCCACAGCGATCTTTTTGAAGTGCGCTTTTTTCATGTACATCCAGTGTCCCACTATAGCAAGCAGCACGACATCAACAGCAAACCAGACATCGTTCCACCGCATTAACGAGGTAATCGAATCTCCAACATCCGCTGTTTGACCAGCTTGATTTACTAATTCTAGTGATAGAAGACTACTATAATACCGTTCATAGAGAACGTCACCGTAGAGTAGCAGTGAAAGTACCCCATATAATCCAAGCGAAATAAGCGCTGCCCTTTTCTTTGTTGAGAATAAAAGCAAACTTGTTAAAAAGAGTGTCAGCCCCGCCGCTCCTAATAAAATTAATCCAATATTGGCTTCGCCAATCATTTGGTGAGCAAAATAGGCGTTTTTAAACGTCCAGCCGATCACCATAACGAACGCCCATAAACCTATCTTCATCCACTTCGTCATATATCTTCCTTCTTTGCATCTGTTTCTTCATATTGTAACAGAAAGTTTACACTAGATTAACAATAGTTGAGGAAATGAAAACCTTAGGGCTAACTTACCAGTTCCACGTCTATCGACCATTTTCATAGAATCGTTTAGGAACAAAACAAAAAGCCCGTCTCGATAACGGACTTCTCGCAGTTAGTTTGGCTTATGAATTGCCTCAGGTTGTTTAATAATATTTCGTAACAAGCTCAAGCTCTACGGACTCAGAGACAGCGCCTTTTCCGCCAAGGATCATATACTTATAGGTCTCTTGTTGATCAAGAAACTTTACGGTAGCCGGAGAAAGCTCTGTTTCCGGGGTCAACAGGAGAGGAGTTTGTAAGTAAGCTGCCCGCAAGGAACCTGTTAACGCATCCGCATACCCCGAACCTTTTGCAAGATGGATGATGCTAGGCGACCAATCAAAATATTCAGCTACAGCAGCAGAAGTTCCATAACGATCTTTGCCGGAAAGGCGTTCTGAATCCGGAAGCTCATTAAAAACATCCTCGCTAATCACGCCACTGCCACCAACAGCCAGACTGCGGTCATACTTTTCTAGAGCTTTTTTTGTAGCATCTGGAATCTCATTTGTTTCCGTTAAAAGAATCGGCATATGACTGCGAGCAGCGTACGCGGCAACTGAAAGCGCGTCTGAGAACCCTTTTCCATTCACAACGGCAACTTGATCAGAAGATAGCTTTTCTGCAACTGCGGCAGCCGTCCCGTAGCGGTCTTTCCCGGAGATGCGATCCACTTTCAGACCAAGCTCGTCTTCTAAGAATTTTACTACCTTATTTGAAACCGCGCCTTCTCCTCCAACGATCGTAACTTTCTTCGCCTTTAAGGATTTCAATGAATCTTTCGTGACTTCTGGTAATTTATCCTTTTGAGTTAACAACATTTCAGCATCTAGCTCATAAGCAAGCGGTGCTCCTGAGAGTGCATCAGGAAAATTTTCACCCGAGACAAGAACCACATTCTCCGCTGGACCACCCGCTCGATTTTGCACGGCTACTTTAGCTGCCGTTTCATAACGATCGCTGCCGGATATTCGGTAAATCCCTTTCTCCATTTCACCAACTGCGGCATTTAATTCATAAACCTTTCCATTGTTCACATTGTTCAAGTCGGAAGCTTCGATATAATAGGTGCCAGCTTTTAATAGATAGCTAGATCGAAAGTGAGTCCCCTCTCCAATTTCATAAGGCTTCACCTTATTTCCATCAGAATCATAGACGTTGGCATGCAGTTCCATATCAGTTGCTTTGCCATCTTCTTGTCCGATTGAAATTGTTAAATCATTTTCTTTTTCACCAGTTAATTCAACTTTATAAAAGTCCTTATCATTTTTTGCGAACGTTCCTTGGACAAAATCGTTTGACTTTAAGGTCTGGTTGGCACTATTAAACGTATCATTTAATTCTCTTTCTTGAATCATGTTCACTTCGTCAGCGTCAGCCTTCTTGCTGCTTAAGGCTAATGCTGATGGACTCGCTAGTAAACTCGTAGCTACTAGTAACGAAGTGGCCACTCCAATCGTTTTTCTCATCAAATCCAATCCTTCCTATTCTTCACGTCATTAACTTGCTTCTACCATAAGCGATGGGCTCTTTTTTTCGTGACTCTTTTAATGAAGAGATTTATTGATGTCGTTGCTTTAAGACCGCTCACTTTCTTTAACAGAAAGACATTGTTTACATCTAAGCTAATCATACACCGTCAACTATTTTGCTTCAATGAATATAAAGTAACTATTTCTACTTAGAAAAATGGAAATGATTGTTTTATAGAGATCTGCTTTTGTTATTCCCTTTCCCTATCAAAACGAATCCATTTCAGCACAAAAAAGTGCACGTCTAAGACGGACACTTCTTTGTGTGATCTTCTCATAAAAATGGTGTCTTAATGCGCGCGTTTCGCACCTAAATACCTCGGTGCCCAGTAGCTTGACGTCATATCGCTAATGGTCACGCCAGTCGATGATCCTGCATGAATAAATTTGTTATTTCCGATATAAATTCCGCCATGCGATGCGCCTGGCTTGTACGTTGTAAAATAGACAATATCCCCAACAGAAGGGCTACTAACCGAATCCGTTACATTCCACATTTGCGCCATCGTTCTAGGTAAAGAGATGCCTTGATTCTTAAAGACATAGACAAGAAACCCACTGCAATCAAATCCAGATTGAGGCGTATTTCCTCCCCAAGTGTACGGCACGCCAATAAATTCTGAAGCATCTGCAATTAAGTTCATCACATTAAACGATTGAGACTGGCTTCCGCTATTATTGCTCTCATTTCCGGAATAAGCCGTTCCCTGCTTCAGCTTTTCCCATGTTGCAGGTCCAACTACACCATCTACTGTAAGCTTGTTGCGTGATTGGAAGTTCTTTACAGCCTGCTCTGTTGCTGGTCCAAAATCACCGTCTTTTGAACCTTTGTAGTATCCAAGCGCTGTTAGCTTTGATTGTAGCTCTTTTACACCCTCACCTTTTACGCCCAGTTTCAGAATGTCCCCTTTCGTTACCTGGTCGCTGACAGGCGTTTGTGTCGTGCCACCACGAGCTTTCAATGCATCAATAGTCGCATCATTTGCTACGCCTGTGATAGGAAGACCAACGATACTTTGAAACTCTTTAACGGCTTTTTCTGTAATCGACCCAAAAATTCCATCAACGTTGTAACTGTAGTAGCCGCGATCTTTTAAATTCTGCTGAAGTGAGGTAACTGAACTTCCACGAGCGCCAACCTTAAGCCCTGAAACTTCCTCCTTTTTCTCTTCTACAGATGAGCTTGAGAGCTTAGTCTTCGTTTGGCTGTCTATAACCCCTGTTTGTGATAATCCGTTTGCACTCTGAAATTTCTTTACGGCTTTTTCTGTAATCGGACCAAAAATCCCATCAACATTGTAGTTATAAAAACCTTTGTTTTTCAGCTGTTGCTGCACAGACGTTACTTCTGAACCACGAGAACCCGTCTTTAAAACACCATCCGTAGAGGAAGGCGCCTCTTGTTTTGCTTCAGCAGCGTTGAGGGCATTTTCAGTCGCTTGATCGACAACTCCAGAGACGCTTAATCCGTTTGCACTCTGAAACTGTTTCACCGCTTTTTCTGTAATTGGACCAAAAATCCCATCAACGTTGTAGTTATAGTACCCTTTGCTCTTTAACGTCGATTGAATAGAAGTAACGGATTGTCCACGATCCCCTACCGTTAACGTTGAGGAAGATTTCGCCGGGGCTGATTTTGTTGCACTCCTTTTGAGCGCATTCAATGTGTCACCTGAGACCGTTCCCGTCATTTTTAAACCAGTTGCTTTTTGAAAATCTTTCACCGCTTGCTCTGTAATTGGGCCAAAGTAGCCAGTAGCCGTATGATATGTAAAATAACCTTTTTCCTTAAGAACATTTTGTAACTCTTTCACATCGGGGCTGTTCATACCCTTTTGCAAAGCCTGGTCACCGAGAGACGCTTCCACATCCTCCGTTTGCACATAAAATAACCCAGTTAAAAATGCCGAACCTACAAGCGTCTTCTTCCATGTAGAAAGTTGCATGAATTTCCCCCTTAGTTTTATCAAAGCCCATGAACAGAGATCTTTTAACAATATCGGCTATAATTCGCTAAGTTTGAATAGATTTCCTGTTAAAATTTTATTATTAATGAAAAATCATGTAAAAAAGCAACTTTTGGCATATGCTAGTACATTGTTACTAAATTAGAAAAACGAAATGACAAAAGAAAAAAGCCTTTCTCTTTTTAGGGAAAGGCTTTCCTCATCTTCATGACCTTACTCTATTAGTTGGTTTTCAACATCTAAACTGATCGCTCCGGTTCCCCCTAGTAGTACGTAAGATTCTGAATGGCGATTTTTGATGAGCTGCTTCGTCTCATCAGGAATCCGGTTTTTCTCAACAAGGTATAGTGGCGCGTGATTTTTTGCAGCCGCTACTGAGCCTGTGAGCGCATCTGCGAACCCCATTCCATTCGCGAAATACGTCATATTCGTTTCCATATAAAGTCGATTCACAATATCAGCTGCGGTACCAAAACGATTCTTACCTGAATATCGAGTCGGGTTCTGAAGCTGATCAACAACGCCTTTGCTAATGACGCCAGTTCCTCCGACAACGATCGTTTCATCCATTCCCTTAAGTGCACTCTTCGTCACTTCTGGTAGTTTCGTCGTATTCGCGAGTAGAATTGGATAACCATGTTCAGCCGCATATGGTGCAATCGCAAGGGCATCAGGGAAATTCATTCCGTATGCCACAACGGCTTTTTTAGCAGGATCCATCCGTTTTGCAATTTCGGCAGCTGTCTCAAATCGGTCTTTTCCACTAATACGTTCAACATCAAGACCCAGTTTCTTTAGCTGGTCACGAACGGACTCCGAAACAGCCCCACTTCCACCTAGAATGATCGCTTTAGATGCGTTAAGACGCTCGATTTCATCCACTGTTTGGTCAGGAAGACTTGATTTACCCGCTAGAAGAATCGGCGCCTTTAATTGATAGGCAAGTGGCGACCCGGCTAGTGCATCAGGGAAATCTAATCCTCGCGCAATGAGCACGGTCGTTGCCGTATCGTACGTATGCTCGCTAACAGCACTTGCAGTCCCAAATCGATCCGAGCCTTTCACTCTTAAAATATCTTGTAATTTCGTTTTCACAGTAACGGTTGGTCCATCCTTCGATTCATTGCCTGCTGAATCGACCGCCTGTACGGAAAATCGATACGTTGTATTTGGTGCCAGATTTGCTATTTTCATGCTGTTCTTATCGCTGATTGTTTGGATGACTTGATTATCCTGATAAATTTTATAATGGTCGATTCCAGCTTTATCTGATGCAGAAGACCATGCAAGCTTTAATGACGAAGCTTCTACTTCACTTGTACGCAGGCTTTTGGTAGAAGGCCAGCTTGGTGGCGTTGTATCCGTACCGATACTAACTTGGATCTTCATGCTATCCATGCTACGGTCCAGGGCTTCTACAGATAGATTTGAACTTGATCCATCATAAAGATTGCTATTTGGTAAAGAAGAAGCATTAAAAATCGGATAATGATTCGCTGTGAAATAGTGATCGTATTTTGAATACCAATCTCCATTATCTAGCTCACTAAATCCTCTTTCCTCCTGGTTGGCTTCTTCAAGATCAACCAGCTTATGCTTTTCATTATCGTTCCCTCTATATTTCTGAGATTCATCAATGTGCCAGATTGCGAGTCCACCAGTTACAGTACGGTTTAGCAATCCTCGGTCATACCCGATATACTGCCGATTCTCAATTAAAAAATATTCGCTTGGTTTATCCGTGTTCACGCGAATGGCTTTGTAAGCCCCATCCTTGTTCGACTGAACCGAATACGTTCCTGACGAGGTAACAAGGGTAGGAATACTAAACCCTAGTTTTTCTTTTGACCATGCATCTAAATGAGTAGGCGTTTGTCCCTGGTATTCCCCATTCAAATATGCCCATGATCCTTCTCCCATTAAACTATGTACGCCAACGCCGAGAGAAGAATTGTCTCGATCATATAAATCAGGTAATCCAAGATCATGTCCTAGTTCGTGAGCCATAATTCCAATCGTCGCCATATGACCACCCTGTGTTTCACCAAACTGCATGTACCCTCCCTTACCTTCTAAAGAGGCAACCTTCACGCCATCTAGCGTAGGGACATCATTCAGGACGAGGCTAC
This sequence comes from Guptibacillus sedimenti, assembly GCF_028610665.1. Taxonomy (NCBI): domain Bacteria; kingdom Bacillati; phylum Bacillota; class Bacilli; order Caryophanales; family Guptibacillaceae; genus Guptibacillus; species Guptibacillus sedimenti. Next base: position 249,563 of record NZ_JAQQWV010000001.1, on the reverse strand, counting down.
TGCGGTGACCCCAAACGCTTGGAGAAGGATCTGAAAAGCTTCCTTCGCCACCAGCTGCGATTGTCACAATATGGAGCTCATTTGTGCTAAGGTAGCCATCTTTGTTCGTATCATATGTTTTGTAATTAACCGTGGCATCAGATGCTTTCAATGCGTCCGAGACGAGCTTACTATATAACGCGTTCTCTGTTTGTTTTCCGACAGGATCCGGATGATTATACGGTAATGAGACAGTAGCGATACCGTTCGATGTGCCACTGGATTCAGCTGCCGGCTCGAATTGGAGTCTTCCGTTTGAGACCTCATCATAATAATTTTTCACAGATTTTCCTGTAAGACTAAAAAAAGTGTCACTCCATTTTGCTTCAGAATACTTTATTTTCTTATCTTTAAAGTTTACGAGTAGAACAAGCAAGGGATGCTTGTCTACCTGATTCGTAGATTGAATCGTCACCTGATTGATCTCAGGCCGTTCAGTAAACCTTTTGCTATCTTCTGTATCAGGGAGCTTCATCATCTCACTGTGACTAGCGACCGCTTCCGGTACAGCATCAATCCCTACTTTTGCTCCAGTGCTAATCAATTTATTGTCTTTTAACATTGCGTAAACCCAGTAGTTGTTATCTTCTTTTAAAATCACCTGGCCATCTTCCGTTTCAAACCAGTGACGGATTTCATCCCCAGCTGCTTTTAATTCAAATTCCAATCCATTTGGTTGCTTCTCCGTTCTTGCTTGATCAGAAGCCGGCGCAGCCAGCGTTGTGGCGTTCAACATAAAGAACACAAGAATCGTTAGTAGTCCAATCTTGTAAAATAGCGTGCGTTTCATTTATTCATCTCCCCGTGTTCGATATGGTGAATATTCCCTTAATAGTAGCACGCAAACATGAATCCTGATAGAACTTTCGACCTACAAAAAATGAGAGATCATCGTATAATACGACATCTCTCATTTTTACTAGATGATTCACTTCAAGTCAGCTAATTCTTTCTCGATATCAATGACGCTGTTCCCACCAAGCAAATTAAACTGATCGTAAGAATTTTTTGCTAACAGAGCTTCTGTTCCTTCCGGCAGTCGGTTTGGCCATGAAAGGTAAAGAGGAGCGTCCTTCTTTGCCGCAAGCACGGCTCCTGTTAATGCATCAGCAAAACCTTTTCCAGTCGCAAAATACGCTTGTTCGTTTCCAAGAGGAAGGTTCTTAATAATTTCCTGGTTCGTTTCAAAGCGATCTTTCCCTGCATATCGGTCATAATCCGCTATTTCTGTGAGAGCTTTTTCACTAATCACACCGTTACTGCCTACGACAATTACATTGTCATAGTTTTGGATTTCAGAAGCCGTTTCTTTTGGAAGCTTATCCGTTAAGGACAGATAAATCGGATAACCATTTTTCGCTGCGTATGGGGCAATCGATAAGGCATCGGGATAATTCATGCCGTATGCTAGAATTGCCGTCTCATTCTTCTTTGGAAGATTATCAGCGATAATCGCTGCTGTATCAAAGCGATTTTTTCCACCGAAACGCTCAACTTCGATCGCCATAGCTTTGATTTCATCACTTACTTTGTTTGTGATTGCACCAGAACTTCCTAAAATGATCACCTTGTTCGGCTCTAATCTCTCTAACTCTTTTTTCGTTGAATCTGTGAGTTTATTATCCTCTGTTAATAGCATTGGAGCGTCATGCTGATAAGCAAGTGGCGTTCCTGCAAGGGCATCAGGGAATTCCCCGCCTCTTGCTAAAACAACAGTCTCCGCATGATCCCAACCTTTTTGTGAAATGGCAACGGCCGTTTTATAACGATCTTTTCCAGAAAGGCGTTCTCCTAATTGCGTCATTTCGATAGAAGAGATATAGCCAATCGCACCATCGTCTGTCTCCGCCTTATACCAAACATAATGGTTGTTTAGCGGATCTGCTTTCGTTGAGTTATCATATACGTTCGAACTGAGTAATGTCAGCGGACGAGGCTTCGCAGTCGATTCTTCGATGACGGGAGAGCTCGTCGTTGGTGCTTCGCGTAATCTTGCTGATGATAAGACAATCTCATTTTCTTGATATAGTTGAGACGTTTGATGCAGCTCCTTTTCCGGAAGCTGGTAATGGTCCTTTTTGAAATAAAGTTGATTTCCGCTACCATATTCAAAATCATCTAGCTCAAAATTAAATGGAATTGGATGAAATTCGCTATACAAGTTTGAATTCTCAATCGTTTGATAGACTTGCTCTTGATACGCCTCTAAGTTTCGTTCAGTAGAACCTTTACTTAAATAAATTGGACTATTTTCCTGTACCTGACCATTGTAGGCTAATACAGCGAAATACCAGCTTTCAAGTACATCTCGTTCATTGTCATTTACAGTTGGAAGCTTGCCACTTTTCCCCTCAAACTTTTCGTTAAGAATTTGAAGACCGCTGCTAATGTTGTAGGCTACATCGTTTTTCAACCGCTCTTGGTCGAAACGAGAATCGTTTGTCACCTGCATGACCCCAATCCCACCATCTTCTGAAATGAGATCCTGGTTCCACGCGCTTTCTTCAAAAGCGACTGCCTTTGCGATTTCTGGCGGAATGTCTTGTTTAATCGCTTCTTCTGTTAACAGTTTACTAATCTCTGCTTTCGTACTTGGCTCTTCTGCCGCGGCACCGCCAGTTCCGAATCCACTTACAATTAGTAAAGCGATAACTACTTGAATCACTCTTTTCTTCATTCGTTCCTCCCCTTTCCATCTTTTAGCATTGTAACAAATTCATAGATTGAAATGGGGGTAAATGGAAAGAAAGTGCTAGAGGGAATGACAGAAGGGGTCAGGTACGTACCTGACCCCCGCTGCTTTAAACGACAAAAGGAGCTACCTCTGGCAGCTCCTTTCGTAGTCTTTTATTTGATTTTTTGGAGAGAGGTAATCACTTCTTGATTCACAGCTCCTTCTCCACCTAAAATCGTGAAATTCCTGATGCCAATCTCAATAGCCGCTTTTTGAATGGACTCATCCATCTTCATAGGCGGGACGAGTAGAAATGTACTTTCTGATCTTGCAGCTAAAATCGATCCAGTTAAGGCATCTGCAAAGTTTGCACCCGTTGCTACGACTGCTTTATCAGCAGGGGTGAGCTTCATAGCAATTTCCGCAGAAGTAGCATAACGATTGGCGCCACCATACCGTACCGGTGCTGGAAGCTGTCCAGCTACTTTTTCTGATACGACACCTTTTCCTCCAACTATTATGCTAGATTCGAATTCCACTAGTGCTGTCTCGGTTATTGTTGGAAGTGTATTTTGCTGAGTTAATAAAATGGGGTACCCTTGCTTAGCCGCATAAGAAGCAATTGATAACGCATCTGGAAAGTCCATGCCGTTTGCTACTACAGCTTTTGGAGGATTTCCATCCAGATAAGCTGCAATATGTGCGGCTGTTTCAAAACGATCTTTTCCTCCTAAACGCTTTGTTTTTAATCCTAACCCCTTCAATTCGTTCACCACATAATCAGAAACGGCACCGGTCCCACCCAAAACAATCGCATGATGCGCACCAAGTCGATTAATTTCATCTTTCACAGCCAGGGGCAATGTTTCACCAGTTAATAAGATTGGCGCATTCTTTTTATAAGCTAGCGGAGCGCCTGACAAAGCATCCGGAAAATCATCTCCTCGTGCTAAAACCACCGTATCTGCTGCTTCAAAGCTCGCCTTTGATATAGCCACAGCCGTTAAATAACGGTCCTTCCCAGCAATGCGCTCAATTCCAATCGGAAGTGTAGGTTTCATTTGTTTCCAGAATTCTGAAGCAATCGCTTGATATCCCGCCTGAGAAGGATGAACATCGAGCGGATTCGGTAAGTAAGCTTGATAGTTTTCTGCAATCGCCTCATACGTCGGAACAAAGCCACTTCCTGAAGCCGTTGCGATACTTTCAATCCCTTTATTAAGTTCTTTCATAACATATGCTACCGCATCCTGCTGCTCTTTAGGATAAGCATAGAATGAATTGTAATAGCCCATTAGAAAAATAGATGCATCAGGATTAAGTTTACGTATACCTGCCATGATTTGGGCATAATTATTTCCAGCTTTCGTAAGAATGGCACCGGCTACTGCAGGATCATTTAGTCCATTAGGATCCTTTTTCAATACCTCCAGCAGATCATTTGCACCGACACTTAACGTAATCAAATCTGTATTTGCAATAGCTAGTTGCAAATCTACATTTGTTTGGAGCATCGCCAACATCTCTGAAGTAGTTAATCCTGAACGCGCATAGCTTTTGTTAAATTGCTTTAATCGATCCAAATCTGTTAAATGATCCGCTATGTAGTCTGCATAGCTCAAACCATCTTTTCCATCGTATTGAAGACCATGAGCAAGGGAGTCACCAAGAGCGAGATAATCCCATTTTTGAACCTGAGCTTCTGCGCCTACGCTAGATGCATCACTAAATGATGGAGAAATGATCATTAGAACAAGGGAAACGAGAAATACAAGCTGTGCTTTTTTCTTCGCAACCAACCTACCATCCATAAGCTATCCCTCCTAAACGTCTGATCGTAATAAAGAACAGAACTTTACATAAATATACGCCCTACGATTTAAAAATCCTTCTCCTAACGTAAAAAGAGGAGAGCCGAATCATCAGCTTCTCCTCTTCATTCCATTTTATTCAGAAAGCTTTTTCAATACATCGTCACTTACCGCACCAGTTCCACCAGTTACAGTAAAGTTCGTTGCATCTAATTCATCAATCGCACCTTCTGTTGCTTCAGGTAACTTGTTCGGCTGAACAAGTAGAATCGAAGCATTTTCTTTTGCTGCAAGTACGGATCCTGCTAATGCATCAGCAAAGTCCATGCCAGTTGCGACAAATACTTTTGCAGAAGGGTTCAAATCAGTTGCAATGGTTGCTGCCGTTGCAAAACGATCTTTCCCAGCATAGCGTGTTGCATCTGGGAGCATGTCTTTTACTTTCTCACTTACGACGCCTGATCCACCTGCAACAATTGTGTGATCAATGCCACTAATTGCACGATCTGTTACTTTCGGTAACTTGTCATCTTCCGTTAATAGAATCGGGAATCCATTACGCGCTGCATAAGAAGCAACAGATAGGGCATCTGGAAAGTCCATACCGTTTGCAACAACGGCCTGCTCAGGTGAGCCACCCAGGCGCGCTGCAATGTTTGCTGCTGTCTCAAAACGATCTTTCCCATTGATTCGCTCTGTATCAATATCAAGTCCTTCAATTTGATACTCAACATAGTTGCTTACAGCACCCGTTCCGCCAAGAATAAAGACTTTCTTCGCACCAAGACGCTGAATTTCTGCTCTTACTTCTTTATTAAGAGACTTTTGCCCTGTTAAAAGAATCGGGGCATCCATTTTATAAGCAAGAGGTGCTCCCGCTAATGCGTCAGGGAACTGATCGCCGCGAGCTAAAACTACATAGTCAGATTGCTCCCAGCCAGATTGTGATACCTGAATAGCTGTTTCATAACGATCTTCTCCTGATAAGCGCGTTGTGTCAGCTTCAACGATACGAGCTTCATCTGTTGCTTTAACTGTTCCGATTTCATCAAGGTATTCAGTGAACACTTCGTAGTCGACGAGGTTTAACTGATTGATTCGACCGGAATCAGACACTTCTCCCATTGTTGTATAGCCATCGCCACCGCCTGCCATAAATGCATTGGTTGCAACAGTATACATTGCTTCAGGGTTAATATCCTCATAGCCATTTTTTGTTTTTACATTCACATCAAGAATTCGCTCCCCTACTGGAAGCTTTTCATCAAATGAAAACTTTAATCCAGAAACGTGAGGGAATCGACCTTCAGCTGTTTCAACTCCACTAACTCCGTGCTCTAATGAATCAATAATTTCTTGACCACTCATTTCCAGTGTTACAAGGTTGTTACCAAACGGCATTGTCGTTAGTACTTCACCTAACGTAATTGGGCCTTTGTCAATCGATTCACGGATTCCGCCACCGTTTGTTATTGCGATAGTTGCGTCGGTAAGTTCTTGTGCTTTCGCAAGCATACCATCTGTGATCAAGTTACCAAGATTCGTTTCCCCTGTTCTAACTGAGCTACGCTTTCCATCTAGATACACATCTGAATGGCCAACAACTTGCTGTGCAAATTCATCAAGAGGTGCTTTTAATTCATTTAAAAGTGCCTCAGCTTCTGGATCAGATTCGTAAATGCGTTCAAGCTCTTCATCGTCACTTAAGTCAAGAAGCTCATCATCCCAGTCAGTCAGAACGCCCTCCGCGTTAAACGTTACTTCCAAATCACCGAGGAATTTGCTATATTCATTGGCTTGTACAACGAGTGTAGGATCTTCAAATGTGTCAACAACGACCGCTTCTTCGATTTTCGTATGGCTATGTCCACCAACGACCACGTCAATGCCTTCGACTGTTTTTGCAAGCTCTACCTCAACCGATTTTCCAAGATGAGTCAGCGCAATGATTTTATTAACGCCTTTATCTTGGAGCATTTTCACCATTTTTTCTGCTTGCTCCTGATGGTTTAGAAAAGAGATTGTGTCTCCAGGGCTTGATAGCTCGTCTGTCGATTCGATCGTAAGTCCAAATACTCCCACTTCTTCACCATTCACATCAAGAATTACCGCAGGATAAATTGTGCCGTCGTCACCAGTCATCGCCATTTCATTTTTGTATAGAGGGCTTAGATCCGGGTCTTTGCTGTAGTCGATATTTGAGCTGACGATCGGGAATTTTGTTTGCTTCACGAATTCTGAGAATGTCTTTGGCCCTTCATCAAATTCGTGATTTCCTGGAACCATGGCATCGTAGTCCATCATGTTCATGAACTGCACATCTGCAAGACCTTTGTATTTATTAAAGAATAACGTTCCAGAGAAAACATCACCGGCATCAAGTAGAATCGTGTTTGCACGTGCAGCGCGAATCTCTTCAACAGCCGTTAGACGTCTTGGTGCATTATCCAAGTGGGCATGCGTATCATTCGTATGCATAATTGTTAAATCGAAATCGCCTGTCGCAGCTTCAGCAGGTGTTGACGGTGCAGCGGCAGCAATCCCCATTGCTAGTGCTGCTGTTGATAGAACGCCGAAAAGTGGTTTTTTCAAATTCATTTGTGTCATCCCTTCCCTTTCAATCCCTCTTTTTATCGAAAAACTAGATTACTAGTTATTCAAACCAGGTTTGCCGCTCTCTGCTACGAACAGAGAGCGACATCTTCAATTTTTGAATTGATTTAATACGTCATCGCTAACCGGGCCTGTCCCACCAAGAATACGAAACTGGTTGATTTCCAGTTCTTCAATCGCTTGTTTCGTAGATTCAGGCACTTTATTCGTTTCTACGAGGAGCATCGCTGCTTCATCTTTCGCTGCAAGAACAGAACCTGTTAAAGCATCTGCAAAGCCTTTTCCTGTTGCAATATAAGCTGTATCTGTTTCACCAACTAATTCAGTTGCAATCGTAGCGGCCGTTTCATAACGATCTTTACCGCTATAGCGCTTCGGTTCAGGAAGCTGATTGAACACTTCCGCTCCGATCACGCCAGTACCACCAACAACAATGGACTCATCAACTTCACGCAGTGCTGTTTTCGTTGCGGCAGGAAGTTTTGTTTTTCCAGATAGAAGAATCGGATATCCTTTGACTGCTGCATAGGAAGCAACAGATAGAGCATCTGGATAGTTATATCCGTCAGCAATGACTGCTTTCGCCGGGTTACCGTCTAAACGAGCAGCAATGTTTGCGGCTGTTTCAAAACGATCTTTACCAGAAATACGACTAGCATCAAATCCGTAGCCTTCAAGCTGATATTCAACATAAGTCGAGATCGCTCCTGAACCTCCAAGGATAATCACCTTTTTCGCCTCAAGTCGCTGTAACTCTTCTAACACTTCTGCGTTCAACTTATTTTGCGCATTTAATAGAATAGGCGCATCGTATTTATAAGCAAGTGGAGCACCTGCTAATGCATCTGGGTAGTCATCACCACGAGCGAGAACAACGGTATCAGACTTTTCCCAGCCAGCTTTCGATACTTCAATAGCTGTTTTGTAGCGATCTTTACCGGAGATTCGTTCAACTTTATTTTTGAATTGAATCTTCGCAAGCACCGGATCGTGGTCACTTGCACGTCCATCTGCTTCACTGAAATCAGAGTTAATGTTAATGCTATCAATCATCGTACGTTTTGCTAGGTTGTTAGATACGAGGATATGATCGAGCACTTGCGCGTTACCTTGATAGTTGTACGTGTAACGTTGCTCTGTTGGAAGCTTATTAATCATGTTTGTTAAAACATCGCCTTCAAGCGTTTCGAGTGGCTTTGAAAATTCAAAGTCATTCAAGTCACCTAGAACAACAACGTTTCCACCATCCATGTTCGTGACAACTTCATTAACAAAGTTGTTTACGACCGATGCCTGCTTGATGCGCTGTACTTCACTTCCTAAAACAACAGGATGATCCGCGCCAAATAGGGCACCGTCTCCACCTTTTGAGTTGAAGTGATTTGCAATGACGACCACTTTTTCACCGTTAAATTCAAACTCCGCTGCAAGTGCTTTACGAGAATCGTCAAAGGCTTCATTTGTTGGATCAATGCGACCAGGGTTCAATGTTAGGCCGTTTTCATCCACGCCTACCGATGTAGTTGCATCACCTGATTTTTTCTCAGGGAATGTAACGCGATCAGGGTTGTAGATGAAGCCGACGCGAATATTTCCGCCAGGCTGTCCGCCATCTGTTTTGTCCGCTGGTGCGATATCCGCAAACTTGTACGTTGGTCCGCCTGCTTCTTCAATCGCTTGAATAATCGCTTCGTAAGACTCGTTTGCTTTTGTCGTGCCATCATCTGTTGGACCGTTGTTATCTTGTACTTCGATTAAGCCAACGATGTCTGGTGTCTTCATGTTCTTTACGATTGATTCAGCGATTTTGCCTGTTTTCTCTTCGCCAACACCCGGGTAGTAGTTTTCAATGTTGTAAGAAGCAATTGTTAGATCACCATCGGCTGTTTCCATTTTTGTTACTTCGCGCTCCGTGTCTCCTTCAATAACAGAAGGGAATGTACCGGTTGGACGGATTTTGAAGTTGCTGTAATCATAGCTCACGTTTCCAGTAACCGATCCGTCAAGACGATCGCCAGTCGTTACGTCAATATCAATACCATCAACGTCGATTAAAAGACGCTCAGGATTTGGGTCGTCTGCTGTTAACAGAAGTCCGTTTGCACGAGTAAACAGTTGATCTTCACTTGCGTTCACATAGACTGGTAGCTCATCGTATTTCACTGGACCAGTTACCGTTGCATCTGGAATCTCAATGAGCATCCCTTCAAGACTTTCGTAAAAGTCTAGTCCATCTGTTTTTGGATCAAATGTCTTCATTTCATCGTCTTCTACAATTTCAGTTGGAGGTGTGCGGTCTTCTCCGATCACGATTGCTTCTGGTAGTGTGTTTCCTGAAGAAGCGACCGTTATGCTTGAAGCTGTAATTTGAGTCGTTAGAAGATCTTTTGCATCGCTATAGCCATCTTCACGATACTCTTTTACCTGACCGTCTACTTCTACTTTGTCACCAACGCTTACACCAGCTCCACCGCTTTTGTAAACGTAGATGCCTTCTGAAGTAGCGACGTTATTGTCCGGGTTTTCTTCTTGCATGTAGAATGCGTTATTGCCGTCTTTTGCTGTTACAATCCCAGCAATTTTCGTTACCGCTTTTCCTTCATAAGGAGAAGTGTGGCCTGCACCTTGAATAGTGTGAATGCTAATGCCGTCAGCGGATTTTAGAACTGTGTAGTCGAACGTAGCGACTTCACTTGTTTGACCATCTTTTGCTGCAACGGCTTTGATTGTTGTATCTTCTGTTAGTTCAATTGGAGTTGTATATGCTGTGCTTTCCGCTGTCGGTTCGCTACCATCTGTTGTGTAATGAACAGTTGCGCCTTCTTCTGCTGTCGCCAGTTTGACCATCGTGCCTTCAAGAACAGATCCTGAGGCAGGATTTGCTGTTACCGAGAAAGTTTTTTCGATCACATCAGCGGCGCTACGAGGTACGAGTTTGTATTCGTTATAGTTGTAGTCGATAACGCCTTTAAGGAGTTCATACGTTTTGCCGACTTCAAGAAGTGATTTGTCATTAGGCTTAATGACGAATTCACCTGAAGCGTCTTTCGCTGTGAAGTTTCCATTGCTGTCGACTGATTGAACCGTAACGTCTTTAAATTGAGTGAATTCAGCTTCGTGCTGTTCACCATTTTCTTTGGAAAGGTCTGTCGATTTAAGGGACTGAGGGGATGGGATGCCTTTGTCTTCTGTGGTGATGATTACATCAGAAGCACTTGTCATGACTTGCTGCATTCCATAGTAATCAGACATTGTTCCTTCTACAGTAACTTCATCACCTAGATTGGCAGAAATGCCTGCAGCACGAACGATAATTCCTGCTGTATCATCCTGGATAAATAGGTTTGTTTGGCCACCTGCTTCGAATGCCGCAGTTGCCGTTCCTTGAATTTTTACTTGTGTACCGTTTGCTACTTTTCTAGCATCTGAAATGGTTGAGAGTTCTGGTTCTGGTTCTGGCTCAGGGTCAGGGGCTGTGCCGTCAGAAAGGTGGGCACCGAGGTAGTCTGTCGTGTCTTTTGAGTATTGCGTCCATCCACTTGTAACGTCGTAGGCATCAGTCGCATCTGTATCGCCAGATTTAACGTCGTTATTACGAACAAGCGTCATATCTTTCGCGAAATCGGCAGCTGAACCAATTTGACCTATCGAATCAATGACTGCATCTGTATTTTTGAGGACAACAACATCATTTCCGTTAAAATTCACGACGGATTGATTTGTTACATCAGCTTGATCTAAAATTGGCTGAATGGATTGATCGTGGGCTAGGACAAAGACTTCTCCATCAGCAAGTTTTCCTTCTAAAGGTAAAGAATACTTTGGAGCAGTCTCCCCATTGGAGTAAAGTTCGAGAGTGTAATCTGCTAAATCCAGTTCATTTCCTGTTCCATTGAAAAGTTCAAGCGCTTTGTTGTAGCTCCCGCCTTCAATGTACTCTGAAATAATTAAGTCCTGAAACGTCTCTTCAGCTGCTGACGCATACTGAGAAACAGGAGTTGCGAAAAAACTAAGAACCATTGAAAATATTAGCGCAAAGCTAATAAAACGACTGGTTGATCTTCGTTTCAAATTTCATCCCCCCGGATATGTAGTCGAATTTTGGTGATAGTCCCACCAATTGTCAGTATACAATAACTTTTGACCTAAATGTGTAAAAATAGCGTAAATTGTCTAACTTTAGAATGCGCTTACATTACATAAGAGGGGTCAGGTTCGAGCCTGACCCCTCTTAAAGACAAAACCTCTATTTTCACTGCAGTTGTCCACGCTGACGGGACACCCCTCATTGTAAAAATCCACCTTTATTGAATGCTACTCATTGTAAAGACTGTGTGAATTTAATATATGCCAATAGGTTTACTAGTTTAGCTACTCTTAACTTAAAAACTAGCGTACAAGTCGAAAGTACTAGTTCTGATCATTTAAAAAAACCACCTAATCGATGGCTCGATCAGGTGGTTCAGAGGCAGGTTTATCTTCTTCTCTCTTACATCACTTCCCTGATGGGTTGGATCCATCATGCTCTAGTTAGGGAAAGATGTTCTTGAAGATCCTTGAGGGATCAAATCACGGTAAGCTTGCGAAGGTTTTTCATTGTTTGGTGGTTTCAGAGAATAGGAAGAATCTCTTTTTCAATTGATTCAAAGCTATGATAAGGGCGTATACCTTGATTGATTAGACAGTTTGTCCCCTGCCTAAATCGAGCGTCATTGCTTATAAAAACAAAGACTTTTTTTGCATGCTTTCGAGCAAAGTGAGCGGTCGTCATCGCACCACTTTTTACGTTAGCTTCTAAAATCACCACATGACTTGACCATGCACTGATTAATGCGTTTCGCTGAATAAATTGCTTTGGTGCAGGTACTGTGCCAGGTGGATACTGCGAAATGACAACGCCTTCATTAATGACTGCTTCGTAGAGCGAGCGGTGCTCTTTCGGATAACACTCATCAACCCCAGTTGCAATAAAAGCAATCGGATGCCCACTATTTGCGAGGCAGGCAGTGTGAGCAGCATGATCGATGCCTTTCGCGAGACCGCTAATAATAGGGATGCTCATGCTTGAGAGTCTGGCGGATAACTCTTCCGCAGCACGTCGAGCGTGATTGGAACAAGAACGGGAACCAACAATACCAACAGAAGGTAAGCACGGTTTGATCTGACCTTTGACATATAGTAGTACGGGCGATTCAGCAACATCTTTTGCATAACTCGGATATAGCGGGTCATCTCGGGGTAAAAGCCAGATCTCCTTTTGCTGAACAAGGTCAAGAATCCGCTTCGATTTTTCAAGAGAACGCGCAGCAGCAATAGCTTCGCGGGCACGAGGAGAGATTCCAATTTCCTTTAGTTCAGATGGAGAGGCATGATAGACTCGTTCTGGATTTCCGAATGCGCCCAGTAATTTCTTTTGCGTTACAGGGCCAATATGTGGAATCGAACTTAGCCAGATCCAGCGCTCCATTCATTCACTTCTCTTTCATGATAAATTTTAGAGTAAGGCGTTTTATTTACTGGGTAAATTGGAGAGCAGATAAATCTTTTTTCCTTTCCATTCTGGCAATTGTTGCACAAGATCTGGTGGAAACGATGGTTCCTCATTTTCGACGTAGCGCTGATAAGCTTCCCGTGAAGGTTTTTGAAACAGTGAGAGTATGTAATCAGGGTAAGCGTGCGGATTCTTTCGATATGAAACATAAGCACGATAACTGCTCCACATATAGTCCGCTGGCTTAGCAACCATGCGGGCTTTAACTGGATTAAGGTGAATGTATTTACTAACATCAATTTCATAGTCAATTGAATCAAGCAGTTCAGCATTGTAGCGACCTTGAAAAACGTGGCCTGTGTACTCATATTTGTCGTTGAAATATCTAGCATAGTTGGAGTTGATCACTTTCATGATTTCACCAGGGGGATGGTCGAAGGTTTCGATGGAGAGATGCACATGGTTAGTCATGAGACAGTATACGTGTAAGCGAAATGGAAAGGCGAGACGAGCTTGTTCTAGAATTTGAAAATACTTTTGACGATCGATTCGTTCTTCAAACAACGGTGCTTTTCGATTTCCACGGCAGATAATGTGATACTTTGCACCAGGAAACCAGGTTCGTTTCTTACGAGGCATTCGAATGACTCCTTTGGCAAGGAAAATGGGGAATTTCTACTATAGCGGGGCTGATATTTGTAGTATACCACTTTTCAAGAATTTGGGAATAGTTAATTAATAAATTATTCAGAAATATTTTTAATTGTTTTGAAGGAAATTGAAGAGAGAGGTAATAGAGCGGGCGAAGGGGGTCAGGTACGAACCAGACCCCCTTCGCTCCTCTTTCACCCACAAACCCATACCCACCATAGCTATTCAGCTTTTTTGAGGTGTTTTGCTATTGAAAAAGTGTCCACCTGAGGTGGACACTTTTGGGGTGTTGTCTTTTGGAGGAGTCAGGCTCGAGCCTGACCCCTAATCTACTACTCTTTACCTCTCCATCATTTCCTTGACCACTTTCTCACTAACCGCTCCTGTACCACCTAAAATCGTAAATTCGTTTGCTTTTAACGTTCCAACAGCTTCTTTCGTAGTTTCAGGTAATTTGTCTGGCTGTACTAGAAGCACTGTTGCTTCTTGTTTTGCAGCAAGGACTGATCCCGCTAAGGCATCAGCGAAATCCATACCTGTCGCTACGAAAACGTGATTCGAAGGATTTAATTCTGTTGCCACTTTTGCGGCTGTACCAAAGCGATCTTTGTCTGAATATCTTGTTGGTTTTGGAAGAAGACGCGATACTTTTTCGCTCACAACTCCCGTGCCTCCTACTACAATCGTGCTTTCTTTTGATTTTAGTACTTTTTCCGTTTCATTCGGAAGCTTTTCTTTCATTGTAAAAAGAATCGGATAGCCCTTTTCTGCAGCGTAGGCACCAGCTGACAAAGCATCAGGAAAATCGAGTCCATTTACAACGATCGCTTTTTTTGAATCACCCATACGAGCTGAGATATTTGCGGCCGTTTCAAATCGGTCATGCCCCCCAATTCGATCGACTTTGATACCCATTCCTCGAAGTTGATAGACAACATAATCTGACACGACGCCTTCTCCTCCTAAAATAATCACTTTCCCTGGAGAAAGACGCTGAATTTCTTTTTTAGTGCTGCTAGTCAACTTGTCCTTACCTGTAAGCAGAATAGGCGCATCTAATTGATAAGCATAAGGGACACCAGCAAGCGCATCTGCGAACTCATCTCCCCTTGCCAGGATTATCGTGTCTGCTTTTTCCCAGCCTTCTTTAGAAATCTCAACTGCCGTTTCATAGCGGTCTGAACCTGACAACCGCACAGGCTCTTTCGCCTCCGCTTCGCCAGCATTCGAAGTCACTTTCCACGTATATTTCTTCGTATTCTTTCCAATTGCGCCACCATCGTTGTTAAAGATTGCGGTTTTATTTTCTTCTGATGGTTCAATCGTGATCGGTATTTCATTCTCGCCATTTTCAAGCGTTACTTCATGCGTAAATGTCATATCCTCATTTACTGCCACTTTTTCACCATTGATCGTCAGGTTACCTTCTTTAATCGCATTTCCTTTAAACGTAACCGTGTCACTTTCCATAACCGCACCATTTTCAGGCGAAGTCACGACAACCGGCATGTCGATCCAGCGGAGAATTTCATCCTGTACGACCATTTTATTACTACCCTGGTTCGTTACCGTTACTTTAAGGTCTGTGCCTTCCGCTCCGTAACCATAGTAGCTCACGTCATCGTCTGACTTATCGTTACGTGTATGGTCAGCAAGACCCTCTTGATCCCACGATTCTCCTTTTACATATTTGTACGTTAAAATCGTCCCTTCTGGGAAAGACTTTTGGATCTCCCAGTCTGGGGACACCGCTCCGTTACGAGACATTTCCCATGCGCTCGTACTCCAGCCATTTTGATCACCTGGCATCGTTACTTTCGCGCTAAGCGGCGTATCGTCTGGTGCATGCACTTTAAACGTGACGTCAACCATGACAATATCTGGCGTAACCTTCACTTCATTCGAAGCCGTTTGATTTCCAGCTTGATCATACGCCACAATCCGATACGTGTACGTTTTTCCGTTCTGCACAGCAAAATCGGTGTAAGTCGTCGTCTCTGCATTTTCGATGAGCTCAAGTGTTTGGCCATCACGCTCCACTGCTAAAAGGTAAGCACCGTCAGCGCCATCAAGCTTCCAGTTCAACGTCACTTGACCGGACTCTTTTAGTGGCTCCTCTAATTTCACCGCATCCGCCGGTGCTTTCGTATCCTCTTCATTTTGCGTAAACGTCACTTCTTCGATGTTCGTTGTTTTCCACGTTGCACCACGATCGGTTGAAAAAGCAAGTCGATAAGCATAGGTGCCTTTTTCGATCGGACGGAAATTAGCTTTAAATTTGTTAAATGCGCCATCCTGTCCCGTATAGGTTGCCTTCGACTCCTGCCAATCACCGTCACCCTGCTTCACTTGAAGCTTTCCAATTAAGCCTTGTGCAAGGTCAGTTTCAGTAGCGCCGTCAATTTTCACACCCGCTTCAATCGCAAAGGCGTTTGCTAGATCGAGCACCTGGTCTGGGGTCGCAGTAACAGATGAGATCTCATACTTTCCTTCTTTCCACTCAATGTGTGGAATCGTTGGTTCTGTTGTTTCTACCTTAACGGACTCATTTCCATCTTCATCTACTGCCGTTACGGCAAAATAGTAAGCCTGGCCATTTGTTAAGCCGTCGATGGTCAGGTCATTGCTTTCTGTCACATCCACTGCTTCATACATCGCCCCTTGAAGCGTTGAGCGATACACCTTGTACTTCGCTGCATCACCAGTCCATGAAAGAGTTGCGCTTCCTTCTCCGGTAGCGACTTTTAAATCACTTGGTGCTTTCGGAAGTTCAAAATTCTGTCCTTGATCCGCAATTAGCATGCGGCCAGTCATCGCAGGGATTGTGACAGATACTTTACCGTCTTTAACCGATACGCTGTAATCCTTCGCAAGTCCATCAGTAAAGGAGATTTTATTTTTCACAACATCTTTTACATCTAGATCAATCGTTTGTGCTTTCGTGCCGCGGTTCACTGCAATGATTGCTGCACTGTCTTCATTCGTACGCGCAAATGCATAAACATCGCCTTCTGCATGTAGCGTTGTGAGCTTTCCATATGCCAGTAGATCTGTATTTTCAGTACGAATTGCTCCTGCAGCTTGATAGTGATCGATCAGTTCTGTATTCTCATCACCCCATGGATACGTGCGGCGGTCATCAGGATCTTTAGAACCCGTTACGCCAGCTTCATCGCCATAATAAATCGTCGGAGCACCAGGGTAGCCCATTTGCAGGACAGCAGCTAACTTTAGACGCTGCACGCCAAGCTCATGATCGTAATTCGGATCAAATTCTGCTCGCTCATACGTATCCGTTCCGCCGCCAAGAACGTAAATGGCACGCGGCGTATCGTGAGATCCCATTAAGTTCATAAGCGCATGGAACGCTTCATCAGGATAATCTTCCTGTACCGCCATCAGCTTCTCATCTGCACTCGCGGCATCTCCGCTTTTCAAGAAATTGAGAATGGCGCCTTCAAACCGATAATTCATCACGGAATCATATTGATCGCCAAGGAAGTATTTCGAAGCATCATCCCATATTTCACCGAGAATAAGCGGCTCTTCCCCTTCTTTTAACGTTGCGCCAGCACCGGCCATTTCTTCAGACTTTAATTCATCACGGAACTCTCGCCAGAATTCCATATCCACTTCATTCGCCACATCAAGGCGCCAGCCGGACGCGCCATTTGTTAACCATGATTTAGATGCAGAATCTTTGTCGTACATAATGTAGTCCGCAAATTTTTCATTATTTAACTCGCTGTCGTATTCAACAGCATCACCTTCAACACTTTTTATTTCAGGAAGGGAATCGTAGCCCCACCATGCCTGGTAATCGTAACGTTCATTCCCATTTTCATCCGTTACTTTTTCATTTTTAAGATTAAACCAGTTGTGGAAACCGTATTCGTCATTAAACGTTTGCCCCTCATCCTCGAGCTGTTTACGCGCTTCTACTTTCGCCTCTTCTTCACTCATACCGTCTTCATTCATCAGGTCATAAATGCGAGACCAGTATTCATAGGCACCAACTACCTCATATTTCCCGTAGCGGTCAAAATAGATGGAGTCATCGCCAACGTGATTAAACACGCCGTCCATAATAAGATGCATATCACGTTTTTCGAGTTCATCTGTAAACGCTTTAAATTCTTCCGGTGTGCCAAACATTGGATCAACCGCTTTCCAATCCGTTGCATCATATTTGTGGTTTGATGCTGCCTTAGCGATTGGATTTAAATAGATCGTATTTACACCGAGTGATTGGATGTAATCGAGCTTTTGCTGAATCCCTTTAATGTCGCCACCAAAGAAATCATTGCTCCAAATCCCATCCCCATCGTAGTTGGCACTATCTGAAAGCCTTGGATTATCCGGTAGCTCTCCCCAATTCTGATCTTCAATTGGCTCAGGACCACGCGCCGTTTCCTTTGCATCGTCATTGCCTTCATTTCCATTGTAGAATCGATCAGGGAAAATTTGATACACAACAGCTTCCTTCATCCAGTCTGGCGTTTTAAAACCTGGATCAAAGACCGTTAATTGATAGAGCTCTGCATTCGCATCCACTGCTTTACCTGCTTCACCCTGCTTCGTATCTTCTCCGTATTCCGCTTTAGCCGAACCATCACGAACGATAAATTTATAGCCGTAAAGGCCTTTTTCTTCAGGGGTTACTGTCGCTTCCCAATAATCTTTTCCGTCAGAAGTAGCGGCTTTTTCCATTGCAATTAGATTGCTTGTACCTGTATTTTGATTCTTAATGTAAAGATCGGCTTTTGTTAAATCATCTTTCTTTGCTGCTAGACGTAGGGTTACTGTCTTTCCTTCTTGCACAGCACCAAATGGAGAGCGAAACGCTTCTTCCCACGAGTTATGTAGAAGACTTGCTTTCGAAATGGCGCCATCTGATCCTTCCGCAGTATAATCTGTGCTTACTTCTTTTGTTTCTGTATTAAAAAAGAACGTAACGTCCGCCTTTTCAATCACGTTTAACGTTGCATTATCTGCAGGGTAATCTTCTCCCCACGTATCTCCAAGCACGACTTTATACTCATAGTTTCCTTTAGGAACACTTGTCGAGAAGGAATAAATGTTATCATAATCGTCATCAGAGAACAGCGCAGTGGACTGTTCAGGACTCCATTCAGCCCCTGCATCAATCGCAGGTTGGATCGAACCAACTAGTCGTGGTTGTTTATCTATCTTTACAGGGGTATAAGTCGTTGAGTTCGCAATGGCGTGCGTTTCATCATGATAATAAAACGTCACTTTCATTTTTTCATCTAGCGTTAGTTTCAGATTGTTCGAACCATCTCCATAGCTCTCTCCCCACGATTGGTTGATCGCTATTTTATACTCATAAGTTCCAGCTGGAAGTTCACCAGAGAATTCATAAAATCCGTCTCCTTTTGCTTCCATCTTTGTTTCCTCAGACGCTGGATCCCATTCTCCCGTTGCTCCAAGCTCGTCTTGCAAATCCCCAACAAGGGTTACAATCCGTTCATCTGTCGTCTCACCAATTGTAAACGTACTGTTATCGCTACCATTTGGATTTAAAGGATCTTTCATCCATTCATCCCCTACGATAAATTTGTACTGATGAAGTCCATCGGATAAATCATCTACCGTTAACTTCCAGACACCCTCTACCTTCTCGAGTGGTAGCGCTCCTTCCTGCCAATTGGTGAAATCACCTGCTACAAGAACGGATTCCTCGCTCCCATCTCCTTCGAAAATAAACGTTGCTGACGTTCCATCAATAACAGGACTACTAGCTGCCTTCACTGTTCCTGGAATAGCCCCAGCAAGCAGTTGTACAACAAGAATAATGACCAGTGACAGTGAAAGTTTTCTTCGATTACCCCTTTTCATCCTTTTCCCCCTTAAAGAAAATGTGAAACCGTTTGCACAAAACAATAAAAACAAGGAAATCGCTTGTCTTTAAAAATAAACCAACGATTCCAACATTTAGCAAACGCTTTCACTCTTTATTTTGTCACAGGTTTTAAAAGGAATCAACTATTTTTAGAATATTGTTTCATTTCTCATATAGTTCAATTGGCAGACCGTCTGGATCTGCGAAAAAGGTAAAGCGCTTGTATGTGAGCTCATCTACTCTTATGTTTTCAAGTGATGAAACGCCATTTTCCTTAAGGTGTTGCACCGCCTCATCAAGATCCGTTACTTCAAACGCCACGTGTCTTAAACCTCTCGCTTCAGGGTAGCTCGGTCTCTCAGGGGAGTTCGGAAAAGAAAACAATTCAATTTGAGTATGTTCCCCTACAGCTAAATCGAGTTTGTACGAATTTCGTTCTTTTCGATACGTTTCTTCGATGATTGATAATCCCAGCGTATTCGTATAAAAATGCTTTGATCGTTCGTAATCCGAACAAATAATGGCCACATGATGGACTTTTGTAAACAATTTGATCACCTCTCTTCCACGATAGTCTCGAGATGTTCTAACGTCAATAAGAAAACCTGACTCACGGCCAGGTTTTTAGTTTATAACAGCGATTCTGCTCCATCAACAAACATCGCTGTGCCTGTAACATGACTGGATGCTTCAGAAGCTAAAAAGTAAACCACATCCGCTACTTGTTCTGGAGAGCCTGGCTTTTGCTCAAGAGGATGACTTCCTTCAGGATATTCGACCGGGATTTCGATGTCTTCCACACTTTCTTTTTTATCGGTATTCTGATCAATGTTTGTTTCAATCGCACCAGGACAAATCGCGTTAACGCGAATGCGATACTGAGCCAGTTCAAGCGCAGCCATTTTCATAAAAGCCACTTGTCCTGCTTTGGACGTACTGTAGGCCGACATGCCAAAGTTTGAAAAAGTGCGATTGCCATTAATGGAGCTTGTAATAATTATGCTACCTCCGTTTTCTTTCATATAAGGAATCGTGTGCTTGACCATTAAAAACGTACTTCGCAAGTTTGTTTCAATCGTTTGATCCCACTCCTCTACCTTCATTTCTTCAATTGGATTGAGCGTTCCGTTAATCCCGGCATTATTAAAAAGAATATCAACGCGTCCCCATTCGCTCACAACTTGCTTTAATCCGTATGTAACCCGTTCTTCGTCGGAAACGTCCACATCAAGTACGAATGCTTCACCTCCGTCATTAATAATTTCTTCCTTCACTTGTTCTGCCCGACTTTCTTTTAAATCAAATAAACAAACGCGAATCCCTTCTTTCGCCATTCGCTTAGCTGTCGCTTCTCCAATGCCAGAACCTCCACCTGTAATCACTGCCACCTTGTTCATGTTCATAACCTCCTTTTTTCTGCCTATTCCCGCTGCTACATTTTTTTAGACCGTTTTTTGAAAATAAAAAGAGACCTGCATAGGCCTCTTATTGCTGATCTTCCGTTTCATCATTCGGCTGTTTCTCGGCGTCGTCCATATCGCCTTCCTCCATATTGCCATCTTCATCTTGATCGCCTTCTTGTTTCCCATTCTGATTCATCGTGTCGTCATCTTCTTCATCAATTGTTCCATCGTCTTCATTCACATTCTCTTCATCCTCAGGCGTATTCTCCTGCATTTCTGGATCTTCAACAGGACCTTCTTCTTCATTTGCATTGGAGCATGCTGCTATGTTCAATGCAAGTAAACAAGTAACTAATGATAACACCCACTTTTTCAAAATAACTCCTCCTTGTAGCCGTAATAGTGGTATTTTTGCCATCTCTTTGAAAAATATGTATCCATGAAACCACCGGCTGCAGATGAGGATAAATTAAGCTGCTTTTTTACAAAAATAGTCATAAATAATTGTTATTTTTTACAATTTTCTACACCTTTCGTAGGTTAAATGTCCTATGATGAAAGTAGTTATTTTCGTTAGCATTCGTTAATCGTACAACGTATCCTCCAGAAAAGGGCAACTATTTTTGAAAAAAAGTAGACGCAAAGTAAACAGATCTAAGGAAGTTGTTATTGGAGCTTCTATGATGGCTGAACTACCTGGAATGAGTTGAAGGAGGAGTTACATGGGCGTACATACGGAGGAAAAACTTGATGAAGAATGGGTTGCACTAATCATTGAAGCGAAAGAACTTGGCATGGATATTAACGAAATTAAATCATTTCTTCATCAAAATGGAAAGTAACTCTAACGAAAGCGGCATCGCATTATGCCGCTTTCGTTCTATTTACGGAACAAAAACATACTGGTATAATTAATAATAGAAAGAATTTTGTCGAAGCATCGGAGGGATGAACGTGATCGGGGAAGAAGTTAAAAAGTATCGTTTACGCAAAGGATTATCACTTTCAGAATTAGCAGAACGCGCCAACGTCGCGAAATCGTATTTAAGTTCCATTGAACGAAATATACAATCAAATCCCTCTATTCAATTTCTAGATAAAATTTCAAATGTACTGGATGTTTCAGTCGAAGTACTTCTTCAAGGGGATGATCCCATTCATCAAAGTGAATTAGACGCTGAATGGAAGAAGTTAGTGAAAGAAGCGATGGAATCAGGTGTTAGTAAAGATCAATTCAAGGAATTTCTTGAATTTAATAAATGGCGCGCAAAGCAGGGGCCTCATCAATAAAGTGTCATGCAAGAGCCGACACCTTTTGGTAGGCTCTTATTTCATTTACAAATAAGGTCACGCTAGTACAAATCTAGAGAGTAAACCGGGGAAGCTTGATTAAATCTTATGGTCCTTTTCTTACTCATTATGAGGCGAAATGGTTTGGTTTTTAATAATTTCACTTAGTTCCTCATACATCTTTTGTTCATCCTCGATCAGTCCCTTGATGTCCTGATCTTTATTTTCGAGACTGTGAATTTTCTCTAGAATAAAAGGCAGATCACAGTTGCCTTTATATTCATCGTTAATGTAGAGCTTGGCGATTTGTTCATCAACCGCTATCACTTTGATTCTTTTCCCTAGTATATAGGATACAAACGTCCCCTCACCTAATTTAATCACCATCATTCCTCCTTACTTTTTTGAGGAATTGATTAAAAACCGCTTCACTTCCTCCTTAGACAAACCTATATTTCTTGCGATTGACATAAGGGTCACCCAATCCTGATCCAATTTTTCGTCAGTATACGTTCTCATTCCCCATCCCCCTTATCAAATTCAGCAATTACCGACACTAATAAAGAACGTTTTGTTCTTTATTTAGAATGTACATCTAATATAGTCTTATTTTGGAAGATTAAAAAGAGTGAAAATTCATTATATTAAGCTGTATTTTTGGATAAACTTGCTATTTTCTAACAAATCCTCTACTATTCTTAATTTTTCACAATTTTATCTTTCATTCTCTCTTTCATTTATAAAATCTATGACTATTGTTCTGTTTACAGAACAATGCGTTCTTGATAAAATTAACTCATTAAATAATGATAAAGTCGAGGTAAAGGGATGATCGGTGAAAAAATTAAACTTTATCGGAATCGAATGGGATTGTCTTTGACAGAATTAGCAAAGCGGGCAGGGGTAGCAAAGTCCTATCTAAGTTCCATCGAGCGAAATCAACAGGCAAATCCTTCTATTCAATTTCTTGAAAAAATCGCAGCGGAACTTAAAGTGCCGATTGAGGTATTCATTCTTGAAGAAGATTATGAGGAACCTGTACTTGATACAGAATGGAAAGAATTGATTGAAGAGGCCATGCGCTCTGGCATTACAAAAGAAGACTTTGCGGATTATTTAGAGTTTAAAAAGTGGCAATTGCATCACGGAAAAAGCGAGCCGGAAAAATAGAAACTCCTGTCCAGGATGGACAGGAGAGAAAGTTCTTATTCAGCAGAGTTCTCGGAGTTTTCGTTAGCTGCGGGCTCTTCGGTGTTACTTCCATTGTTCATAGAGTTGTTGCCGTTTTCTGAATCATTTTCACCGCTGTTACACGCTGTGATTAACATAACAGCTACTAACGAAGTTGCAATTTTGAGCATGAATTTCTTGTTATTCATTTCCAAAATTCCTCCCTGAACTCGATAAGTTTTTACCGCTATTTAACGGTTGAGTAAATCATATCAGGTCCAAAAGGGAAAATGTTGAAATTTACATAGTCTCTATGATGGTTTTACAATACGGATAAGTGCTTAACATGCCAACAATAATTCCGTTCCGGGTCTAAAAATGAATCCTCCCTTCTTGTGTCAAAATACTGACACAAGAAGGGAGGATTCGCTCTTTTATACTTACTTAAGGGCAAACATAATTTCAGCTTCAGCAGCAACTTCACCATCAACAGTGGCTGTTGCTTTTCCTTTACCAATCGGTCCTTTAATGCGGATGATTTCCACTTCAAGACGAAGCTGATCACCTGGTTTCACTTGTCTTTTAAATCGGCATTTATCAATGCCTGTAAAGAAAGCAAGCTTCCCCTGGTTTTCTTCTTTCTTAAGCATCGCCACTGCCCCTACTTGAGCAAGTGCTTCTACAATCAAAACTCCTGGCATAACCGGGTAGTCCGGAAAATGGCCATTAAAGAATTCTTCATTTGCTGTCACGTTCTTAATACCGACCGCACGTACTTCTTCTTCTACTTCAAGAATTCGATCAACAAGAAGGAAAGGGTAGCGATGCGGGATAATCTTTTTTATTTCCTGACTATCTAACATATCTTATTCTCCTATCTGTTACTCTTCTTTTTTAACAATATCACTTATCTTCACCCAGGTGCTCTTTTTAAACACATCGCCAGGGCTACCATCACCAATTACACCGTAACCGATCATCGCCCCTGCAAGAAGGGATGCCATAAGCAAGAGGGCAACGAGAAGAAGGCGTAGCCAAATGGGGATTAACCGCACCTTTGGCTTACGCTCTTGCTCGTCGTGATTCTTATTCGTTTGTGCGGCCTCTTTATTAAGAGTGACTTTTTCTTCAGAGGACTGGTTCACCTTTTCATGGTTGTTCGCCATTATGATTACACCCTTACGAATAGTTTCGGTTCAAATTTAGATTAATTTTTTCTTAGCAATCTTGTCAATATGTTCAAGCATAAGGCCTGTCCCTTTTGCAACACAGCTCATTGGCTCTTCTGCTACGAGAACTGGAACCATAAGCTCCTCAGCAAATAGCTGATCGATCCCGTGAAGTAGTGCGCCTCCACCTGTCATAATGACACCACGGTCGATAATATCCGCTGAAAGCTCAGGAGGTGTACGTTCTAGAACGCTCTTAGCAGCCATCACCATGTGGGAGATTGGCTCTTGAAGTGCCTGCTGAATTTCATCAGATTTTACAGTGATTGTCCGTGGAAGTCCTGATACCATGTCTCGTCCACGAATATCAAGTTCTTCTTTCCGGCCGCCTGGAAATACCGTCGCTACATTGATCTTAATTTGTTCTGCTGTTCGCTCCCCGATGAGAAGCTTATACGTTTTCTTGATGTAATCCAGGATTTCGTAATCGAACTTGTCCCCTGCCATTTTAATGGAAGAGGCGGTGACAATATCGCCCATTGAAAGCACTGCGATATCTGTCGTTCCACCGCCAATGTCCACAACCATATTACCGCTTGGCTGAAAAATATCCATGCCAGCGCCAATTGCAGCTACTTTTGGTTCTTCTTCAAGAAATATTTGTTTCCCACCGCTTTTTTCAGCAGCTTCTTTAATCGCTTTCTTCTCAACAGATGTGATGTTCGTAGGCGTACAAATTAAAATACGCGGCTTTGATAGAAAGCTTTTTACATTAATTTTGTTCAAGAAATGTCTTAGCATCACTTCTGTAATATCGAAGTCTGCGATCACGCCATCTTTAAGTGGACGCGTTGCAACGATGTTTCCAGGAGTCCGGCCAACCATTTGTCTTGCTTCTTCACCAACAGCAAGCGCTCTTCCAGTACTCGTGTCTAGTGCTACAACAGACGGTTCATCTAAAACAATGCCTCTGCCTTTCACATAAATCAGTACGTTCGCCGTACCCAAATCGATCCCAATATCACGTGAAAACATGACGTATCCTCCCTGTATTCTAACACTCATCTATAGTTTCAGTACTAGTATGTTTAAACTACATATCCATTAGTATATTGTACCATAAATTAAGAAACAGGAAGAAAGTATTTAGAAAAAATTGTCGTTTTTAGGCGCATTATTTGACAGCTTCTTCTTTTTCCGTATCCTTTCTATATTTTATTCTCGTTGCTTCGCCGCCGCGGAGATGGCGTATCGATTTATGATACTCGAGAATGCCCTTCACCTCATTGGCGAGGTCCGGATTAATTTCAGGAAGTCGTTCTGTTAAATCCTTGTGAACAGTACTTTTAGAAACGCCAAATTCCTTTGCGATCACCCTCACCGTTTTCTTAGTCTCCACGATGTAATTTCCAATCTTGATGGTTCGCTCTTTGATGTAATCGTGCACACCACTCGCCTCCCTAAATTGGATGTGAGAGATGCGAAATGAGACTGATAAAGTGATCATGCTACGAAGCTCTAGTCATCAGGTGACCTACATGATGTCAGGAGTATTGCATGCAAGAATACTTCGAAGCCTTACCACAACTTCTCACCTCTGCCCCTCATTTACTAAGTTTTGTAACATTTTATTAAAGCAAAGGTGGTTATATTCCTAAAAGTCAAGAGGGACAAGGGATTTTATTTAAATATTCTTTTAAATGGACCATGTTGGTTTTTTTGTATGTTACGAAACAAGAAAAAAGAACCTCCAGTTTACAACCGGAGATTCTTCTTTTAGATAACCTCATCGTCTTTCCATACCTCTCCATCTCTGAATGTAAGCTGTTCAGGATACCTGAGATCCATCACTTCATTCTGAAGCTTCTCAGATGGTGGTTTTGTACTTAACGATACGATGACATTTGTTAAAATGGCTGACGTAGCACCGAAGATTCCTGCTCCAGTGTCAATAATGCCTAAAATCGTAAAGCCTCCGTACTTTGCAAGGAAAATGTACGTTAAGGTGACCAATAATCCTACGATCATCCCTGCAATGACACCTGGTGCATTCGCTCTCTTCCACCACACCCCGAGTATAAGTGCTGGAAAGAACGTTCCTGAAGCAAGTGCAAACGCCCAGGCTACAATTTGCGTGATCACTCCCGGTGGATTTAACGCCACGACTCCCGCTACAATCGTCGCAATCAAAATAGACCAGCGCGCAACAGACATCCGCTTCCGCTCCGTTGCCCTAGGATTAATGATGCGGTAGTAAATGTCATGAGAAAACGAAGAGGAAATTGCAATCAGTAACCCACCAGCCGTCGATAACGCAGCAGCCATCGCTCCTGCTGCGACGAGACCAATCACAAAAATGCCTAAGTCAGCAATTTCAGGTGTAGCCATAACCACAATGTCATTGCTGATCGCAATCTCTTGCCACTGGAGAATGCCATCTCCACTCGTATCAGCCATCGTTAGAAGTCCGGTATTCACCCATTTCTCCGTCCATGCAGGCAAAGAGTCGATCGGACTGCCTGCTACTTGTTTCATCAAAATAAAGCGAGAAAAAGCCGCATAGGCTGGAGCAGATAAATAGAGGAGACCGATAAAAAGTAGCGCCCATGCGCCGCTCCACCGTGCTGCTTTCATCGTAGATACGGTATAAAAGCGAACGATAACGTGCGGCAACCCAGCTGTTCCAGCCATTAAACTAAACATAAGGGCAATAAACTGCCACTTTGACGCTGATTCGAACGGTGCAAAATACTCAGAGATTCCGAGCTCTCGATCTAATTCACCAAGTTCTGATACGACATTCCCATAGCTTAGCCACGGAATCGGGTTATTCGTAATTTGAAGTGACATGAAAATAACGGGTATTAAGTAGGCAAGAATTAAAATAATATACTGCGCCACCTGGGTCCACGTAATTCCTTTCATCCCCCCAAATGTCGCATAGATCGCGATAATAACGACTCCTATCATAACGCCCACTTTGGCATCTACTTCAAACAGTCTTCCAATTACCACGCCTGACCCTGCTAACTGACCAATCGAATAGGTGAAGCTAATAATGATTGTTGCAATGGCTGCGATAACTAAGGCTGTTTTGCTTTGAAAACGATCGCCAATAAATTCCGGAACCGTGTAACGCCCGTATTTCCGCAATTGCGGCGCTAACAGAAAGGTTAACAGCAAATACCCTCCTGTCCACCCCATAATATAAGCAAGCCCATCATAGCCAAGAACCATCACTGTTCCAGCAAGACCGATGAATGAAGCGGCACTCATCCAGTCCGCTCCGATCGCCATACCATTGTAAATCGCGGGTACGCCTCGACCAGCAACAAAGAACTCGGACGTTTGACGTGCGCGATTAAAGACGGCAATCCCAATGTATAGACCAAATGATGCGACAATAAGTAGTAGTGAAACTAGAAATTGTGTATCCATCCCTTATCCCCCTTATGATTGTAAGGTTTGTCCTTTCGTTGCTTTCACTCTCTTTTCGACTAACCCATACTTTTGATCAATTCTGTCCGATATGTAAGCGTTAACAAATAATAGAATAATAAAGACAACAATCGAACCTTGCGCGCCCATAAAATAATGAAGCGGGAATCCGTTAAACGTATATTGCGCAAGCGTTTCAGCAAACAGTACCATTCCAAAAGACACGGCAAACCAGAAAAAAAGTAAGATCGAAATCAACCTTACTCTCGCATGAAAGTAAGCATCTGCCATTTTCTTATCAATCTTTTTCATAAGTGAACCTCCTAACTATTTTAAGTTAAAAATAAGTTCGATTGTTTCGACAAAGCCAAGCGGAACTCTAGCAATCTCAATAATAAAATAGATTCCCATGAGGGCAATTGGGATTAGTAAGTATACGCCTTTTCGCTTTTTGATTGTAAAAATTAAACAGACTATAGCAGCAGCTAGCAACACGTATAAAATAAGTAGTCTCTCCTTTCTTGTTTAATTATCTGAATTTTCTAAAATACACTTCTCATTATGTTTCTACCATACGAGGAAGTCAATGAGACTAACTTACCAGTAACTGTCTATTGCCACATGACAATAGACCTGTGTTCCCGACACAAAGAAGCGAATCTTTCCAATCGATAAGGAATGATAGCGCTATTTCCCGGGAAAGGTCGAATGGTGTCCGATATCATTCCATACAAAAAGCCCCCGATCACTCGGGGACTTCTGTTATTCTGAATCCTTTGTATCTGATTTTTGATCGTCCGATTTCTGCTCGTTGCTTTTTTGCTCGTCGGATTGATCCTCGTCAGCACTGTTTGCATCTTCTTCGGCGTCTTTCTCAGCATCCATTTCGGATTCTGTACTGTTGTCCTGATTTTCAACGTCAGTACCTTCTGAGGCTGATGGGTTTGAAACTTCGTCACCAGCGTCTGGCGCTTCAACTGCTGAGGAAGGCTGGTTTAACACATCAAGTGGGTTAACCGGCACATCATCTTTACGTACTTCAAAGTGTACGTGGACACCTGCGTCTGTATCAAACGTGTTTGTTCCAGCTGTACCAAGCTTTTCGCCTTGCTTTACAGTATCGCCTTGTTCTACTTCAAGAGCTTCAAGCGATTCATAAACAGTCACAACACCATCGTTATGTTCTAAATGAACAACATTTCCAAGTAACTGGTCGTTCGTTGCTTTCACAACCTTACCACTCATCGCGGCTTTGACATCAAAACTAGCGCCATCTTCTTTAGCATAGTCGATTCCTGCGTTCTGGTAGTAGGTATTATTATAGAAAACAAGGGCTGCTTGTTGTTCTTCCGTGCTAGCTGATGTGTCATAGAATTGTTTCTGCACAAATACGCCACTATCTTCGGATGCAGGTACTTTAAAGACTTCTGAATCACCAAGAACTGGAACAGACTCGTCATTTGTGTCAAAGGCACTTCTTTCTTCATCAATTCCACTTAAATCTTTTGCATTGTCTTGCCCGCCTTGCATCCATAGAACGGTTGCAAGAACAATTGCTGCAAAACCAAGATAGACTGCTGGATAAATCCAACGTTTTCTTGCTAGCTTCTGCCATTTAGAAGCGCTTTTTTCAACAGGATGAGATCGTTGTTTTTCGTCTCCCATTTGTTCATCACCTCAGCAACATTGTGGTCAGGTTGCGAGATTTATATACCTCTTATGAAAAAAAGTTCTATTTATTTTTCGACAAAGGGATTTCTTTTATGCATCGATTTGAAATTTCTTTGTTTCCCTTAATAGATGAAAGCATGATATTACTGATTTAATTACCCAGTTCTTTACTCAATATGTAAGTGTTTCTTGTATCTATTTTGTTATCTATTTGTAAGAATGATTCCTTAGGCAATAGGGTATATAACCTTTATACGCTTTTGACAACAAAATCTATTTTGATAACATCAAAATGATCATAAAGGGGATTAACAGATAATGAATTACGTGATTACGTCAACACTGCCTGAGCAATATGGAGGCAGAACAAAGTCCCTCCTTGACCGCACGAAGAAACTAGTTGAGCAAGCTGACATGTCATATACAATTATTACAACAAACTACAACCCATACTACGGAGAGATCTACGAGCAGTACTATAGCCAGAATAAAGTTCCGCGCTCGGTAAAAATGATTAATATTTACGATTATCTGGCCAATCGTTCTTATTCAGGTAATAAAGTAGAGCAACCAATTGAAGAAGAAGGCCTTACGTATCGTGAAGTAAAGAAAAATAAAGCCTATCGCTTTTTTGAAAACGGAGAGTACGTTCTTTATAAAAACTATGATACGGAAGACGGCTCTTTGAAATTTATCGACTTTATGGATCCTTACAACCGTAAACGGGCCTGTAGAAAAGAATTTAATAGCCTTGGGAAATGCCATAGAAAGATTAACTACAAGCAAGGAACGACAAATAAGCTTGAAGAAATCTATTATGATGATGCTGGCAATGCTTATGTAAATAAAACGTTTGATGGTTCAAATGAAAGTAAGTTGATTCGCATGCATCTCTTTAGTGGACAAGACATTCTAGAATTTAAAACAGAAAAAGACTTCTTCCGCTATTGTCTTGAGCACATGATAGAAGATGGTTCTACCATTATTAATGATGCTCGTCTTCTTGATAAACCATTGTGTGAAATGAAGGGAAATGACGTAACGAAAATCGCCATCCTTCACAATACACACCTACAAAGCGAAGACATTCATGACGTCAAATCGTCTTATCAGTATTTGATCGAGCATGCGGATGACGTTGATCATATTGTTGCGTTAACTCATGAACAGAAAAAAGATCTCTCTCATCATATCTTTAACAATGAAAAGATCAGCATTATTCCACATTCCATTGCTCCTTCCACTAAAAACAAAAGTGTTCAGAAGCAAAATAAATTTGTTTTTATCGGCAGGTTAACCGATGTGAAACAACCTGATCATTTAATTGAAGCCTATCAAATGGCGAGAGAACAGCTATCTGACTTTACGCTTGATATTTATGGAGAAGGACCGGTAAAAGAAAAGCTTGAAGAGCAGATTAAAGAATACAAGCTTGAAAACCACGTAACGTTAAAAGGATTAACCGATGATCCAGAAGGTGTTTTTGCTTCAGCAAAAGCTTCTTTCCTCCCGAGTCAGTATGAGGGATTCGGGCTTGTGATTATGGAAAGTCTGAATAACGGGTGTCCTGTTGTGGCTTACGATATTAAATATGGTCCGAGAGATTTAGTAAAGGATCATGAAAATGGGCTTATCGTTGAGAAAAACAATATTGAAGCACTATCAAAAGCAATGGTACAAGTAAAGGATATGGATTTTGGAACGATTGACGTCGAGAAAGAATTCCGAGAAGAAGCCTTTGTATCAAATTGGAGTGCTCTTCTAGGTAAACAACAGAAAAAATTTAAGCTTCCCTTCTTTAACTAAAGTCTCTCCAGAAAAAGACCGCTACTGTGAACAGTAGCGGTCTTTCTTTTACCTTTGCGCCGTATAATCTGTCACGTAGTTCTCCATCTCACTAATCGCGACACCTTGATAATAATGTTTCACAATATCAGCGTACGCCTTACCATCTTCCGCCATTCCATTTGCTCCATATTGGCTCATGCCAACTCCATGTCCGTACCCTTTTGTTACCACGTTAATCGTGTCTCCCACTCGTTCCCACGTAAAGTCAGAAGACCTCAGTCCGAGAAGATCTCTTATTTCTCTACCAGTAAACGTTTTCCCACCTACTGAAACTTCCGCTACTCTTTTGCCTTCGGTCAAATTTTCAATGGATCCAATGGAATTGTTCGAAAGGTCTACCCCAAGTTTCTGTTCAAATTCTGCCACTGTGAACGTTGCTTTATCTTCGTATTTTGGCGAATCAACATCCCAAGGACTTTCAACACTTCTTAAATAAGGTGCTTTATTTTCCCAATAGTCTTCTGAATTCTCTGTATAGCCATTACTTGTAGAGAAAAAAGAAGCATAGATTGGATTACCTTCATAGGTTAAAATTTGACCGGTCGTTGCTTGAACCGCTTCTTCAATTCTCGCATACTTTTCGTCAAATTCTTCTCCCCACGCTTTTTTCAACTGTGCTTGATCCTTATATACCTGATCCTGGATCGTATCTGTGACGACAGCTTGATCAGGAAGATTGGCAGAAGGATTTTTAAGCTTCGTTACGACAAACGTTCTTGCGGTAAGCGCCTGAGCTTTCAACGCCTCCATATTAAAGTCTGAAGGCATTTCAGCAGCGACAACACCTTTCACATAGTCTTCGATCGGAATACTTATTGTTTCTTTCTGATCTGATCGAAAGACCGGTACGTCTACTTCAACCGCTTCTGTTATTTTCTCCTTCTTCATCTGATTCCCTTCACTAGTCTGTGGTTTCGTCTCCGTTGCTCCAAAAGGTAAAACCAGAATAGATGGGAGAAGGATTAGAATCGCCGCAAACAGAATTAGTGAGCCAACAATTCGCTTCATTCACATGCCTCCTTCTCGATTGCTTACCCCTATCATCGTATGGAGATGGACAACCATTTAGAACAGAAACGGCAAGCAGATACGGAGTTTTTTTACCATATATATGTAAACGATTGACCTCACAGCCACTTTTTGTACATAAAAAAGAGGAGGCCATGGCCTCCTCTTTTATTCACGTTATGCAAATTTAGGTTTTACATTAACAGCTTGCTCAGACTCTTCTGTTGCAGGCTTTGCTGTCTCATCAACTGTTACACGTTCAACATCAGCTCCAAGGCTTGCAAGCTTCCCAGAGAAGTCAACGTAACCGCGGTCAAGGTGCTTCAGCTCATCAACACGAGTATAGCCATCAGCGACAAGTCCAGCTAGAATTAAAGCAGCTCCAGCGCGCAAATCAGTAGCAGAAACTTCTGCACCTTGAAGTGTAGAAGGTCCTTCAATGATAGCTGCGCGTCCTTCAATCTTGATGTTTCCGTTCATGCGACGGAATTCTTCCACGTGCATGAAGCGATTTTCAAAGACTGTTTCAGTAATAACACTTGTACCCTTAGCTTGAAGTAATAGCGCCATCATCTGGGATTGCATATCCGTAGGGAACCCAGGGTGAGGCATTGTTTTCAAGTCAACTGGCTTTAGCGTTTCAGGTCCAATAATGCGAAGGCCCTGACCTTCTTCAGTGATCTGAACGCCCATTTCTTCCATCTTCGCAATCAATGGACGAAGATGTTCCGAAACAGCATTTTCAATTAATACGTTACCACCTGTAATTGCAGCAGCTACCATGAATGTTCCTGCTTCAATACGGTCTGGGATAACAGCGTGCTCTGCTCCTACGAGCTTTTCCACACCTTCAATACGAATCGTACCAGTACCTGCGCCGCGTACTTTTGCACCCATTGCATTAAGATAGTTCGCAAGACAAACGATTTCAGGTTCTTGAGCAACGTTCTCCATTACCGTTGTACCTTCTGCAAGTACAGCTGCCATCATAATATTTTCAGTGGCGCCTACACTTGGGAAATCAAGATAAATCTTTGCCCCTTGTAGTCTTCCTTTAATACCAGCTTCAATAAAGCCATTACCGATTGTCACTTCTGCACCCATTGCTTCAAAGCCTTTAAGATGCTGATCAATCGGTCTTGAGCCAATTGCGCAACCTCCAGGTAATGCAATACGGGCATGACCCACGCGGGCCAAAAGTGGTCCCATCACAAGAAACGAAGCTCGCATTTTACGAACTGCTTCAAATGGTGCCTCTGTTTCCAAAGGTTTTGTTGCGTCTACTTTAATTGTGTTACCTTCTATTTGCGTCTCAACATTAAGATAGCTTAATACTTCACTAATCGTGTGTACATCTGAAAGGGCAGGCACATCATTTAACGTGCTCGTGCCTTCACCTGCTAAAATAGATGCTGTGATGACGGGCAAGACTGCATTTTTAGCTCCTTCTACTTTCACAGAGCCTGACAATCTCCTGCCACCTCGGACGATGATTTTTTCCAACGTATTCCCCTCCGCGTCCTATTTGTATATTAATATTCAGTCGTAATTATTGGTGTGCCAATTGTAGCGGTTATTCCGCCGCCTATTCCTGTATTACGTAATGCTATTTGTATGTTCATTCTCTGGTTGTTCGTTACGAGATCTGCTTCCCACTCTTCATGGTATGCGGAAAGAGATACAAACGTCTCTTCATTGATTTCTTCTACTTTTGAAGCGGAAAAAGCTCCTAACAGCTTGTCTGCTTCATTGTACAAAACAATGTTCATTGTATCATTTTTCTCACCCACAAAACAAGAGAAAACTGGGGCTTCTTGCGTAACTAATTGTGACTTTTGCGCCTTAAATCGTTCGTACGTTGTTCGCCATTCCTCCTGATAAAACCCTTTAATTTCCATGTTATAAATAAGATAAGAGCTAATGCGATTTTCTTCTGGATAAGACACAAGTGTCAGTGTTTCTTTCGTACCCAATTCTGAATCGATTCTTGTCCCGCTTACTTTTACATTACCGTCTTTTTTTTCCAAATCACCCCATTGAAAACCTGGTGCTCTTTTGGAAATCTCGGACATAATACCTTTGTACCCTAACGACTTTGGAATGAAACTCACTTTTTCGCGTGTGTAAAGAGACCACTTTTGTATAGAATAATTGTGGGTCAATAGAACATTCGCCATCTCGGCAGTCTTTACTTCCGTTTCATCTTCAATTGAGACTGATGTACCATTCGAAAAGCTCGCTAGAAGTAAAATGGACAGTAATCCGATTAGAAGCCTCATCTTAACCCTCTCCCCGTTCTGGTCTTCTTATCTTTCAGTGTGACCATGGGAGGGGAAGGCATACATGGAAGTTGTAGTCAGATCCCGACAAATTCCGTACGAAGCTTCTGTATATGAACTGTTATTGAGTTTTTCTAGCTGCCAGTGCTTGTCTAAACCCTAGGGGCTTAAACAGGCGGATTCGCTTTTCTTGTCTAGCTGCTGCGCCCAGTCCCTCGATCGCTTCACCTTCCAGATTGAACGCAAGTGTTCATTCAGGAAGGCTCCAGCGCTTGTCGGGACTAAACGGGGGTTTACGCTTTTCTTGGCTAGCTGCAACGCCCAAACCCTCGAGTCGCTTCACCTTTTTGATTGAACACAAAGACCGTGTTCACTCTAAAAGGCTCCAGCGCTTGTCGGGTTTAAACGGGCGTTTCCGCTTTTCGTTTTTAAAAGAAATATTGTAGACGGAGTGACCAGTTGTAGTAATCTAGGAAGAAACTGCTTGCGAGGGAACCGATGCTTAGGGTTAGCAAGATCATGAGGACTTTCGCCTGTGGACTGTTCGGTTTTTTGAAAAAGACATCGAACCGAACGGTTTGTAACGCCCACCAGGTAATCATAATGAAAACCAGGTTAATCACAATCGTTAAAATCGATTGTTGCGCCAGTGCTTCTGTCATCTTATCTACCCCCCTATCTGCAAGTGCACCATTCGACAAACGTACATTTTTCCATCTAATAGCCTATTATAAGAGATTTCAATACAAATGAATATCCTACTTTACCCCTAATCAGCGGTTTTTTCTCGCACAAATAAGGCGTTTTCGCCATATTTTCCTTTTTCTTCGTTTGATACACGGAAAAACAGCAGATTACTCTGCTGTTTCAGGGATTAAAGATTTCAAGGAATTGAAAGTGATCGTGAATAAAGGTTAATGCAACGGAAGGAAAGACGCCAAGTATAACGGTTCCTGCTGCGGTGATTGCGAGTACAGCGACAAGCCCATTTGAGGCAACGACTGGCTTTTTCGTTACTGATGGACGGAAATACATTTGAATGAATAAACCAAAATAATAAACATAGGAGAGGATTGTTCCGGTTAACATGGCCAGCGCCAGAACGAATCGCTTTGGCTCGGTGCCTAGTGCGCTCATGAAAATCTCAAACTTGCCGATAAAGCCAGCCGTTAACGGGATGCCAGCGAGCGATAAAAGGTAGATCGTCATCGCAATCGTGACATAAGGAGAGCGTTTAAATAAACCGGCAAAAGAATCGACTGTTACCTCTTTCGCTTCATCACCTAGGGCATGAATCACGGCAAACGCCCCG
The DNA here is from genome assembly GCF_028610665.1 of Guptibacillus sedimenti. Classification (NCBI taxonomy): domain Bacteria; kingdom Bacillati; phylum Bacillota; class Bacilli; order Caryophanales; family Guptibacillaceae; genus Guptibacillus; species Guptibacillus sedimenti. Next base: position 213,833 of record NZ_JAQQWV010000001.1, on the reverse strand, counting down.
AGATTCATTAACAAATAAGCGGCAAGGTAAAACCAGACGGCATCAAAGACGAGCTCTGATAAAGCAGCTAAAGGAACGAGAAGGTAGCCGGCGTGCGCAATACTCGAATAGGCGAACAGCCTTTTCGCATTCAACTGCCTTAGCGCAATGACATTTCCAATCAGGATTGTAAGAACAGCGAGTAACACAAGATAAGGACGAACCGAGACAAGTAGCGTCTCATAGCTTACCCCATCTGGTGTAATCACTTTTCCAGTTCCAGGTGCAAAAACAAATGGAACCATGAGGAGTCTGAGCATGATCGCAAACCCTGCAATTTTTGAAACGACACTAAGATAGGCGGTGATCGGCGTTTCAGCCCCCTGGTATACGTCCGGCGCCCACATATGAAATGGGGCGGCTGTTATTTTAAAGCTGAGACCAACAAAAATCATCAGAAAAGCAAACACAGCGATGTACCTATTCTCTGTCACAATGTCGCTACCCATTAAAGCTTGGATTTCATAAATGTTTGTTTCCCCTGTAAGGCCAAATAAGTAACTCATTCCAAACAGTGTGATGGCTGTCGCAATTCCGCCATTAACGATGTATTTAAAAGCAGCTTCATTCGCTAACTGGTTCTTTTTACGAATGCCAACAAGAATGTAGGATGAAAGACTAAGAAGCTCTAACCCGACGAAAAGCGTAATTAAATCTGCACTTGAAGCCATCATCATCCCGCCAAGTAAACCTGTTAGCAAGAGGTAGGGATATTCTCCTTTTACCTCATCAAGGTCATTTGCTTTTATCCCTAGCAGTAGAACGAGACCCGTCCCAATGAGCATAAGAAGCTTAAATGCTTTTGCGAAGGAGTCAAGTCGATACGTTTGATTTATGATCGTTACAACGCCATCATCAAGCTGAAAAATGAGAAAGACGATGGCCAACGCAATGCCTGCGAGAGCAAACCAGACGAGAATCGCTCTATCTCTGTTCTTTGGCATAAACAAATCAAGTAGTGATAGCGTCACTGCCGTCAGCAGTATTGTAAACTCTGGCATCATGCTGCTCCATTGGTAGTTTAGTAACTCATTGATCTCCATATCTTAACCCCCAATCCCGAGCGTACGCGCTATTTGAAGTGTGTTGGACAATACTGCAGGGTAAACACCAATCCAGATAATGAGACTGAGAAGAACGGCGGACGGAACTAGTTCCATCGCTGATAAATCCTTTTGTTTATCAAAAATCGGTTTTCTTTCTCCGAACGTCACGGCCAGCACTGCCCGGAGCATATAAACCGCGGTTAAAATCAGACCGATTACACCGATACTGCCAATGACAGGCATCGTTTCGAATAAACCGAGAAACGCGAGAAATTCACTAATAAACCCACTCATTCCTGGCAACCCGAGTGAAGCGAGACCTGCAGCAAGAAAGAATCCTGCGAAAAGCGGCGTCTGACTTGCTACTCCCCCTAAATTCGCAAGCTCTGTTGTGTGAAAGCGGTCAATTATAACGCCAACAAGGAGGAACAGCAGCGCTGCGATCAAACCATGTGAAATTGTTTGAAAGATCGCTCCTTGTAGACCAGCCGTGTTAAAGGATGCCACTCCAATGAGCACAATGCCCATATGGGAAACCGATGAGTAGGCAAGTAAGGCGCGCAGCTCCGTTTGTACAAGAGCGATAAAAGCTCCATAGAGTAAATTAACAACGCCAAGAATCGCCAGAATAACGGCCGTTTCTTTTAGCTGATCAGGGAAAAAACCTGCTCCGAAACGAATAAGCCCATAAGCACCAATCTTCAGTAAAACACCCGCATGAATCATTACTACTGCGATTGGAGCTTCGACATGCACTCGAACCATCCACGTATGAAGTGGCACAATCGGAAGCTTTGTACCAAACGCGACTAGAAGAAGGACAAAGAGCCACATTCGCGTATTCCCTGAAAGAAATTCATAAGAATCAGCTTCTTGCAAAAGAAAGGTTAGTTCACTAATATTCATCGTTCGCATCTCAACGAATAGCACAATGATGACAATTAGAAGCAGAATTGAACCGATGCCGTTATAAACAAGGAAAGAAAAAGCAGCCTTTTCCCGCTCAAACCCTCCCCATTTTCCAACGAGGAAAAACATTGCCACAAGTGTCACTTCAAAAAATAAGAAAAACAAAAATAAATTTTCACTAGAAAAGACGCCAAGAATCCCGAGTTCCAGTAGTAAAAAGAGAATATAGAACCCTTTTACACCCTCCTGAATCCGAACGGCAGCGAGTGAAGCGAGAAAGGTGATAAGCGCAGATAGCATTAAAAACAATAGAGACAGACCGGTTACCCCAAGATCATATGTGACCGGATATGGCTCATTTGGACTAATTGCCGTCATTAATTCAAACCACTGATAACTTTCTGCGAATTGAATACCTGAAAGTGTCCGATCATAAAAGCTGAAAACAACAATCGTTACCATTAGCGGTAGCACTGTTCCAAGAATACCAACCATTTTAATCAATCGATGCCTTGATGGCATGAGGCTAAGCACGATTACGCCGAGCAGCGGGGAGAGAATTAAGATCGTTAGCAAGCCCATTAGAAATACCCCCCTAATATGGCAATTAACAGCATGACAACGACAAGACCTGAGAAGGCTACCGTTCCATACGTTTGCACCTGACCGGATTGTACGCCTGATCCCGCTTTTCCGATTCGTTTTACAAGCACTGTGAGCGCCTGTGCACCTCCTTCGATGATAAAACGATCAAAGTATACCCAGAAGTAGCCGATGACACGCGTTCCTTTTACGACGGTCCTATCATAAACCTCATCGAGAAAGTATCCTTTTGATAAAAGGCGGTGTAAGTCACCTGAACTCTCTTCTGCATGCGGTCGCTTTTTCGCATACGTCATCCAGGCAAGTACAATGCCCGCTAGTGAGAAAAGAATTGCACTTATAGGAATCCACATTGGCGCAGCGTGATGAACGACTGCCACTGGATATGGACTCGTTTCTAACCAGTCCCCAAGAAACGAACCGAACCAGGCTGTCTGAATATAACCTGCAACGATCGAAAGCACCCCGAGTACGAGCATTGGAATCAACATCACCCTTGAAGACTCCTTCGCTTCACTCGAACGGTCACCAGAAAAGACGAGAAAGTACAAACGGAACATGTAAAAAGCTGTGAGAAAAGCCGTCAATAGCGCAATCGAAAATAAAACGTATCGCCCGTCGGCAAAGGTTGAAATGAGAATTTCATCTTTACTAAAAAAACCTGCGAAAAGCGGAAATCCTGAAATCGACAAGCAGCCGATTAAGAATAATGCTGCTGTCATCGGAAGTTGCTTTCTAAGCCCACCCATTTTAAAAATGTTCTGCTCATGAACGGCATGAATTACACTTCCTGCCGCGAGAAACAGAAGCGCTTTAAAAAAAGCGTGCGTCGTTAAGTGAAAAATACCTGCTGTGTAACCTGCTGCACCTAATGCAAGCATCATATAACCGAGCTGGCTAATCGTCGAATAAGCGAGAATCCGTTTAATGTCTCGCTGCACGAGAGCGATTGTGGCTGCAAAAATTGCCGTAAATCCTCCTGTGATGGCTACAGTCGTCATTGCTGTTTCAGAGCTTGAGAAGAGTGGATACATCACGGCAACAAGATAGACACCAGCTGCTACCATCGTAGCCGCATGGATCAATGCTGAGACTGGCGTCGGGCCTTCCATTGCATCCGGAAGCCACGTATGAAACGGGAACTGTCCTGACTTTCCAACCGCTCCAACAAAAATTAGAATTGCGATAAGTGTAATCATCGATGGCGCGATGTCACCTGCTTGCACTGCTGCAAAAATAACATCGAGCTCAAAGCTACCCGTTTGCCAAAACAATAAGAAAATCGCAACGAGCAAACCGATATCGCCTATTCTCGTTACGATAAAAGCCTTTTTAGCGGCTGCTTTTGCTTCAGGTTTATAGAAATAAAAACCTACAAGAAGGAAGGAGCAAACCCCTACAAGCTCCCAAAAAATGTAGAGCTGCAGAAGGTTTGGTGAAAGAACAAGCCCCGTCATTGCAAACGTAAAGAGACCGAGGTACCCAAAAAATGTGGCAATGCGCTCGTCATTCGCCATATAAGCGATGGAATACATATGTACGAGAAAACTGACAAGCGTCACGATCACAAGCATTAACGCATTTAATGGATTTACTTCATATCCCACCGTAATCATTACGGTATCGATCGATAGCCAATTGGTTTCTACAAGCCGATTTCCTTTTATTAAATGACTGAATAGGACAAGAAGCGCACAGCCAAAGGCAGCTCCAGCGAAAATCGTTCCAACAAAACCGGCTTTTCGATAGAGGATCGGCCGGGTGAATAGAATAATAAGGAATGAGAGAAGCGGCAATATTGGGATAAGCCAGACAGCGTCCACGTTTCTACCCCCTTCGCTACTTTTTAAGTGTGTTCATTTCATCAACATTGACGGTAGCCCTGTTTCGATAAAGGGCAATCAGGATAGCGAGCCCAACAGCCGCTTCAGCTGCCGCAACCGTAATCGTAAAAAGAGAAAATACCTGACCGCGAATCGATGCGCCAACACCGTATTTTGCAAATGCAACAAGATTTAAATTAACGGCGTTCAGCATTAATTCAATCGAAATTAACACTATGACCGCATTTCGCTTCGTTAGCGCGCCGTATAGTCCTATACAAAACAGGAGCAAAGCGGTTAATAAATAGGCGGAAAGTGGAATCGAGCTCATGGCTTCTCACCTTCTTCCTCATCCTTTTTCGCGAGGATAATGGCTCCAACAAGCGCAACGAGTAAAACGACAGAAACTAGTTCAAATGGAATGACATAATCTGTGAACAACATTAGCCCCACCTGCTCGGTATTGTTTTCATGAAGTTTCTCCGCTTGCGGACCGAGTGAAATTGTCCGAATGCCTTTAAATACAATCAAAAAGAAAGCGGTGACAACTGTTAACACGATACCTTTTTTCGCCCATCCTGTCTTCGGCTCTTCCTCTGAATGTTTTGTTAGCATAATGCCAAATAACATAATGATCGTAATTGCTCCAGAATAAATTAAGATTTGAACGACCGCTACAAATTCAGCGGAAAGCATAATATAGAGTCCTGCAATGCCGAGAAACGTTAGGACGAGCGCCATCATCATATGGATCACTTTTGAGAGATTAATCATCAGTAAGCCGCCGGTCATCGTAATAAGAAATAGAAAAATAAATATGAGCAGCTCCCCGGTCATACTTTGTTTTCCTTTCGAAGGTTCGTATCATTTTCATCGAGCCACTCTAAATTTTTAAATAGATCATCGCGGCTATACGTAGCGAGCTCAAAATTATTTGTCATGATAATCGCTTCAGTCGGACAGACCTCTGTGCATAGATCGCACAAAATGCAAATTTCGAAATTAATATCGTACGTATCGATAATTTTCCCTTTTTTTGTTGGATCGGGATGTTTGATACCTGTCAATGAAATGCAGTCTGTCGGACAAATCGCAACACACTGATTACATACAATACATTTTTCAGGGTAAAATTTTTGAATACCGCGAAAGCGATCTGGTAAAGCAAGGGGCTGATCCGGATACTGGTACGTCACTTTCTCCTTCGTCATGTTTTTGAGGGTGTAAGCTAAGCCTTTCGCTAATCCACGCATGTTGGCTTCCTCCCTTGTTTAGAATGAGCGAATGATCTCGATCACAATGGTCGTTAAAAAAATGTTTAATAAAGCGAGCGGTAAAAGAATTTTCCATCCGAATGACATAAGTTGATCGGCTCGGAGACGAGGAAACGTGCCGCGAATCCAGATCATCACGAACACGATGAAAATAAATTTAAGCGCAAACCAGACTGCGCCTGGTATAAAGGTTAAAAACGGAATTGCCTGCCATCCTCCAAGAAAAAGAATGGTTGTGAGCGATGCCATCGCAAATAAATAAACATATTCCGCAAGCATAAAGAATGCAAAGCGAAATCCTGAATATTCAACGTGATACCCTGCGACGAGCTCTGATTCTGCTTCAGGTAAGTCAAATGGGGTTCGATTCAATTCCGCAACGGAAGCAATCAAAAAGATTAGAAACGCAAGCGGCTGTTTAAACAAAAAGGCAACAGACTCCTGCTCGGCAATAATGGTATTAAGATTTAACGATCCAGTTAATAGCACAATTCCTACAACACTCATTACAAGCGGAATTTCATAAGAAATCATCTGCGCCGCTGATCGCATGCTACCAAGCAACGCGTATTTATTGTTCGATGCCCATCCCCCTGCTAGAATGCCTATCGTTGAAATCCCAGATATGGCAATGTAATAAAGCAAGCCAACGCCAATATTGGCAAAGGAAACCTGCTCGGTTAGTGGAAGGGCAGCGATCACGATAAACGCCGGTGCAAAGGCAACAACAGGCGCAATGATAAAGAGCGGGCGATCCGCATCGCGTGGAATCGTATCTTCTTTTAATAAAAGCTTCAAAACGTCCGCTACCGTTTGTAATAATCCAAATCGCCCACCTACTCTGTTTGGACCATGACGAAGCTGCATAAACCCAAGCACTTTTCGCTCAGCCAAAATGGCGTACGTCACGAACCCGAGTACAACCATTAACATGGCGGCACCCACAAGGAAAAAACTGAGGGTCTGCCAGTATCCAGGTGGCGATGCAAGCATATCGTTGATCATTAGCCGTCCACCTCCCCGAGCACAATATCAATGCCACCGAGAATAGCGATCAAGTTCGAGATATTCTCCCCTTCAAGTAACTCAGGTAAGATTTGCAAATTATAAAAAGACGGTCGACGAAACTTGAGGCGATATGGCTCTTTTTTCCCTTTGGAAGCAATGTAGCAGCCAATTTCTCCGCGCGGCGATTCAATGCGCACGTACGTCTCACCAGCAGGAGGCTTAATGATCCGCGGCACTTTTGCCATAATCGGCCCTTCGGTAATTTGTTCAACTGCCTGCTCCACAATCTTTAGTGCTTCTTCTATTTCAGCCATACGACAGTTGTAGCGTGCCATAGCGTCACCTTGTGTAAAGACGGGAACTTCAAACTGAAAGCGATCATAAAGCGAATAAGGTTCGTTTTTCCTGAGGTCCCACTGCACGCCTGTACAGCGTAGGTTCGCACCACTTAATGAGTACGCAAGCGCCTTTTGTTTTGAATAAGCGCCTACCCCTTTCATTCTCGCCATAAAAATTTCATTCCCTGTTACGAGATCATGGTAGCCGGCGAGCTGTTCTCTCATATACGGCACAAACTCTCGTACCTTCTCGAGCCAGCCTTCAGGCGCATCCCATTTGACGCCACCAACGCGCATATAATTAAAGGTCAGTCGTCCTCCTGAGATCTCCGTTAACAAATTAATGATCACTTCTCGCTCTCTGAAGGCATAAAGAAACGGACTCATCGCACCGATGTCGAGCAAATAGGTTCCGAACCAAACAAGGTGACTCGCTATTCTTCCAAGCTCCATCACAATGACGCGAAGGTAATCCGCTCGCTCGGGAATGTCCATTGCCATCATCGTTTCAACCGCATGGCAGAGAATGTAGTTATTCGTCATGGCAGCAAGATAATCCATTCGGTCTGTATACGGGATAATTTGCGTGTATTGAAGGTTTTCTGCAATCTTTTCCGTGCCTCTATGAAGGTAACCGATAACAGGCTTTGCTTTTTTTATGACTTCTCCATCAATTGTAAGCACGATACGAAAGACGCCATGCGTACTCGGATGCTGTGGACCTACATTTAAAAGCATCTCCTCTGTCCGAATCATAGCTACACCTCCACATCATATGGCTCATAATCTTTTCGAAGCGGATGGCCGATCCAGTCATCCGGCATCATGATTCGCGTCAAATTCGGATGCCCATTGAAAACAATGCCTAACAGATCATATCCTTCTCGCTCAGGCCAGTTTGCTCCAGCCCAAAGGGATGTCAACGAATCTACGACAGGTTTGTCTCGATCAATCTTCACTTTTAAGGCAACGCTCTGGCGATTTTGATACGAATACAGGTGGTTGTAAATTTCCATATGAGTCTCAAAGTCGGTGCCGTGCGTTTCAGAAAGATAATCAAAAGCAAGAAGCTCATTGTATTTAAGAAACTGCGCCACTTTTAAGTACGTTTCTTTCCTCGCCACAAGCGTCGGCACGTCTTTGGCGAGACGATTAATATAAGCATCTTCAAGAAGGTCGTCCCCAAGGTTTTCTCGAATGATGTGCAGGTACCGGTCAAGCACAGGCTGATTTGGTGATGGCCTTTCTTCTTTTAAAGGCTCTTCCATTTCCGAAGCAGCCTTCTTTGCTTTAGCAGCAGCGGCTTTTGCCTTTGCAGCTGCGATCGCTTTTGCCTTCTCATCCGTAGTAGTATCGGAACTACCTGCCTCTTTTTGCTTTCTTAGGGCTGCCGCTTTCGCCTTTGCAGCAGCTACGGCTTTCTTTTTCGCAAGGGTAGCTTCGTCGTCACCTCCACCGCCGTTCTCCATTTCTTTCTGCTTTTTCAACGCAGCGGCTTTCGCCTTTGCGGCAGCGACCGCCTTCTTTTTCGCGAGGGCGACATCGTCTTCTGATGCATCCTGATCCGTTACGTTTTGGTTCTTTTCTTTTTTCAGCGCCGCCGCTTTCGCCTTCGCAGCTGCGACTGCTTTCTTTTTCGCAAGTTCAACGTCTTCTTCCTCCGCTACGCTGTTCTGTTCACTTTGCTCCATTTCTTTTTGCTTTTTCAGCGCAGCTGCTTTTGCTTTAGCTGCTGCGACCGCTTTTTTCTTTTGAAGCTCAAGGTCATCGGCGGGATTCTCGGCTTCCGCTTTCTTTTTCCGTAACTCAGCTGCCTTCCGTTTTGCTTCTTCTACGGCTTTTCGCTTTGCTTCCAGCTCTTCTGGTGTTTGATCGCTCATCGATTCGTCACCCGCTTTCCGGTGCGCGCTTCATAGCGAATTTTTTCTTGTAGTTTATTTATGCCGTATATGAGGGCTGCTGGGTTTGGCGGACAGCCAGGGATATACACATCAACAGGAACGATTTGATCCACTCCTTTAACCACTGCATAGGAGTTAATATATGGGCCGCCCGCTGTCGCACATGAGCCCATCGCAATGACCCATTTTGGTTCAGGCATTTGATCATAAAGACGCTTTAGTACAGGAGCCATTTTTTTCGTTACGGTTCCTGATACAATCATGACATCAGACTGTCTTGGCGATGTTCGAAAAAACGTTCCAAAGCGATCAAGGTCATAGTGGGAAGCTCCCGAACCCATCATTTCGATTGCACAGCAGGCGAGACCAAACGTTAACGGCCAGAGCGAATTGCTTCGTGCCCAGGCCTTTACATTTTCAAGCGTTGCGAGAAAAACATTATGCTTCATTTCCTCGTATTCTTCCGGCGTTATATTTTCTAAGTTCAAATCCATTTCAACACCTTCTTTTTCCATGCGTATAGTAAGCCAATTAATAGCATGACAATAAAGATCATCATTTCGATGAACGCAAAGAAACCAAGCTTTTGATAGGCAACAGCCCATGGATACAAGAAAACAGTTTCGACATCAAAGATGACAAAAAGCAGTCCGAATAAATAATAACGAACGTTATACTGAATCCAGCTTTGGTGAAACGGCTCTATGCCGCTTTCATAGGTTGTTTGTTTCTCAGATGTTGGATTTGAGGGACGAAGGAATCTTCCTGCCGTTAGGGCAACAGCTGGAAGGAGAAGGCCAAGGAAAAGGAACATGATTACGAAGAGGTAACTATTTTGGTACACGTTAAGTGATTCACCCATGAAGGTCTCTCCTCTCATCGTGCTGTAAGTTGCTAGTCTTGTATACTAATTCAACATCCCCACTCTTATTCTTGCTTTTATTTGTAAGTTTTTTTAAAATTTCGAACAGAGGTGATCAAATGAGCGATAAACGAATCCGAACGCTGACAGAAAAGCTGTGGGCAAGAAATAAATATACGGTGATGGCCAAAGGCTATGAACATTACAAAAAGATAGGAAATTCATTAAAAAAAGCGAAATCTCCTGAAGAATTGCTTTACGTCTATGACTTACTAAAGGAAACCTTAACTCTTCCCTATACTAAAAAAGGTATGCGGACAACACTCCAACATATGTGGGGCTATTTCAAAAAAAGAGCAACAAGTGAGGAGAAAGATGAATTTATCGCCGCTATGAATAAGCAACTATCTGCTTTAGATCCCTTAACCGATCACAACATTGAACTGTTTCGTATGCAGCTTTTGAAGCTACTCAAAACGTATCCGTCTGATTATTTGTTACAAAGCAGCTTTGTTCAACCACAGAGGAAATGGAATGAGGTATATGATCAAAAACAGATGAAGATTGTCTCGAGAGAAGATTATTTAGAAAGCAGTGAAAAATAAAAGGATTTCCACGTTAGCATCGCGTAGTTAACCAACAAAAGAAGGTGGGATGAAAATGACAACCTATGTCGGATTATTAAGGGGCATTAACGTCGGCGGTAAGAATAAAATCAACATGTCCGAATTGCGCGATGCCCTTTCAAATGAAGGGTTTCAGCATGTGAAAACGTATATTCAAAGTGGGAACGTTTTGTTTCAATCAGAGGAATCTGAAGTCCTTTTAAGAAAAAAGATGGAACAGATTATTCGTAAACAGTTTGAATTAAAGGTCCCCATCGTTTTAAGGACCGCTGTAGAGTGGAAGAACTTGATCGAAAACTGTCCTTTTCATGACGAACAAATTTCAAAAGCGCAGGAAACAGCGATTGGAGAAAGTCTTTATGTGGCAATGGTAGGAGAACCTCTCTTAGCGGATGACGAAAAGAAACTTCTCACTTATGCATCTGAAACCGAAGAATGTGAGATTAGAGGTAGGGAAATTTATTTACTGTTTCATGAGAGCATTCGAAATTCAAAACTTGCGGCCTTCATCACTCGGTCTAATGAGTATGCGACCGTACGAAATTGGAAAACGATTAACAAAATGAATAGCTTACTACCGAATGTATAGTCTTAATTGCAAAAAAAGCACCAGCGGGAAATTCCCGCTGGTGCTTTCCATTTATTTACCTGCCAAATCAAGGCGGTTGATTGCACGCTTAAGCGCTAGCTCAGCGCGTTTGAAATCAACATTGTCTTGCTTCGCTTGATCCAAGCGTTGTTCTGCTCTTTCCTTCGCTGCACGCGCGCGTTCCACGTCAATATCAGAAGGTAATTCAGCAGACTCTGCAAGGATCGTTACTTGCTTTGGCCTTACTTCAACAAACCCACCGCTAACGGCCAGTAAATGTGTATCCGCTCCATTTTTGAAACGCACCGCATTGATTGTAAGAGGGGCAACAAGCGGAATGTGTCCTGGTAAAATACCGAGCTCACCGCTCTTTGCTTTTACGCTGACCAATTCAGCTTCCCCTTCGTATACCGGGCCGTCAGGGGTGACTACACTGACTTTCAATGTATTCATCGTACCCCTCCCTGGGTGTGGTGATCGGAATTTAGAAAAGCGTAAGCGCCTTGGTCACCCCCGACAAGCTTAAGGCGAGCATCAATGTGGCGGTCTTTGCCACAATGATGATTGACTTAAGACCTCGAGGGGGTAGGCGCTGGAGCTAGACATCGACAGCATTGGCAGTCGCCTCCGCTTTTCATTGTCTAGCTACATGGGCCAAATCTTCCGGCTGTTTCACCCATTCGATTGAGACAAAAAGCGTCTCATTCTCATGGCCTCCAACATCCTGCAGATTTAATCAGGCCCATTCCGCTTTTCATTGTCTAGCTGCATGGGCCAAATCTTCCTGCTGTTTCACCCATTCGATTGAGACAAAAAGCGTCTCATTCTCATGGCCTCCAACATCCCGCAGATTTAATCAGGCCCAATCCGCTTTTCATTACGCCATTTGTTTCGCTTTCTCTACTACTTCTTCAATTGTCCCAACAAGACGGAATGCGTCCTCTGGAATATCATCGTGTTTACCATCAAGGATTTCTTTGAATCCTTTGATTGTTTCTTTAACTGGTACGTATGAACCTTTTTGTCCAGTAAACTGTTCAGCTACGTGGAAGTTCTGAGAAAGGAAGAACTGAATGCGACGAGCGCGAGAAACAGTTAGCTTATCTTCATCAGAAAGCTCATCCATACCAAGGATTGCGATGATGTCTTGAAGCTCTTTGTAGCGCTGAAGTGTTTGTTGCACTTCACGCGCCGTGTTGTAGTGCTCATCTCCAACGATTTCCGGAGAAAGCGCACGAGAAGTTGAAGCAAGTGGATCCACCGCAGGGTAGATACCTTGCTCAGATAGTTTACGTTCAAGGTTTGTTGTTGCATCAAGGTGAGCAAACGTCGTTGCCGGAGCCGGGTCAGTATAGTCATCGGCTGGTACGTAGATTGCCTGGATTGAAGTAACAGAACCTTTGTTAGTTGACGTAATACGCTCTTGAAGTTGACCCATCTCAGTAGCAAGTGTAGGCTGGTAACCTACTGCTGATGGCATACGTCCAAGCAATGCCGATACCTCTGAACCAGCTTGTGTAAAGCGGTAGATGTTATCGATAAAGAGAAGAACGTCTTGTCCTTGCTCATCACGGAAGTATTCTGCCATTGTAAGACCTGAAAGGGCAACACGCATACGTGCACCTGGTGGTTCGTTCATCTGACCGAATACCATTGCTGTTTTCTTAATAACACCAGAATCAGTCATCTCGTAGTAAAGGTCATTACCTTCACGCGTACGTTCACCAACACCAGCGAATACAGAAATACCGCCGTGCTCTTGTGCGATGTTGTTGATCAATTCCTGGATAAGTACCGTTTTACCTACACCGGCACCACCGAAGAGACCGATCTTACCACCTTTAACGTATGGTGCAAGAAGATCAACTACTTTGATTCCTGTTTCAAGAATATCCGTTGTTGTTGAAAGGTTCTCAAATACTGGTGCAAGACGGTGAATCGGATCGCGGCGAACTTCGCCGAGCTCTTCATTAAGGTCAATTTTCTCACCTAGTACGTTAAATACACGTCCTAGTGTGATATCTCCAACTGGAACGGAGATTGGTGCACCTGTATCTAGAGCATCAACTCCACGTACAAGTCCGTCTGTTGAACCCATTGCTACGGTACGAACAGAGTTATCGCCAAGGTGAAGCGCGACTTCAAGCGTCAATTCGATGCTCTCTTCAGCACCGGTTTGAGCGATATAGTTAACTTTAAGGGCGTTGTAGATTTCTGGGAGCTTGCCGCTCTCAAACTTAACGTCTACAACCGGACCCATAACCTGGGTAATGTATCCCTTGTTCATCCTGTTCCCTCCTAACTTGCTTTAAGCTGCCTTTGAAAGTAAACCTTTCAAATAGCATTTATGGTTTATCGTAGTATTGTCTAGCTACGGCTCCTGGCCCCTCGATCGTTTCACCTTTTCGATTGAATACAAAAAACGTATTCATTCGAAAAGCCTCCAACGATTTTCGGGTCCAAACAGTCGCCTTCGCTTTTCGTTTGTCCAGCTATAGTGGCCAGGCCCTCGAGTCGCTTCACCTTTTCGATTGAACACAAAGGCCGTGTTCATTCGAAAAGCCTCCAGCGCTTGTCGGGCCTAAACGGCCACTTCCGCTATTCTAACGCCGCCGCACCAGACACAATCTCAGTAAGCTCCTGAGTGATTGAAGCCTGACGAGCACGGTTGTAAGAAAGTGTAAGGTCGCCGATAAGATCGTCCGCATTGTCTGTCGCACTTCTCATCGCTGTCATACGAGATGCGTGCTCTGCTGCTTTCGCATCGAGAAGCGCTCCGTAGATCAAGCTTTCAGCATATTGAGGAAGGAGGATTTCAAGAATTTCTTCTTCTGATGGCTCATACTCGTAGCTTGCGAGTGATTTGCCTCCACCAGTCTCAATATCCGTTAACGGAAGAAGCTTTCTTTCCGTTAAATCTTGCTGAATGGCACTTACATAGTGGTTGTAATAAAGATAAAGCTCATCGAAAGCTCCATCTTCAAACATCCCAACTGTTCGAGATGCAATGTCTTTAATGTCTGCAAAAGCAGGCTGATCTGAAAGACCAACGACACTTTCAACAACAGGCATTCCGCGCTTTTTAAAGAAGGAAAGTCCTACTTTACCAGCTACGATAATCGCATACTCATCAGTTGAGTTATGACGCTCATTAATTGTTCTATACACATGACGTAGTACCGAGCTATTGTATGCCCCAGCAAGTCCACGGTCAGATGTGATCACCACATAGCCCGTTTTCTTCACTTCACGACTTTCTAGCATCGGATGACTTCCGCCGCTTGATCCATTTGCAATGCTTCCAACAACTTCTTGAATTTTCTCCATGTATGGAACGAATGACTTGGCATTCATTTCAGCACGGTTCAATTTCGCAGCCGAAACCATCTGCATTGCTTTTGTAATCTGCTTTGTTTTCTTCGTCGATGTAATTCTCGACTTAATATCGCGTAAAGATGCCATTCATTTCACCACCTTTTAAGCTGGCCGCGGCGTTTCCGCCGCATCCCTCTTATTCAGATACTGCGAAGCTCTTTTTGAATTCTTCGATTGCACCGTTGAATTCTTTTTCATCAGGAAGAGCTTTTGTTTCACGAATTGTATTGAAAATGTCTTTCTTGTTGTGTTCGATCCATGTCATCATTTCAGATTCAAAACGCTGGATATCAGTAACCGGGATATCGTCAAGGAATCCACGAGTTAGAGCGTAGAGAATCGCAACTTGCTTCTCAACTGCAAGTGGCTTGTTTAGCCCCTGCTTAAGAACTTCAACCGTACGAGCACCGCGGTTCAGCTTCGCTTGTGTTGCTTTATCAAGATCAGATCCGAACTGAGCAAATGCTTCTAGCTCACGGTATGATGCAAGGTCAAGACGTAGTGTACCGGCAACCTTCTTCATCGCTTTAATCTGAGCGGAACCTCCTACACGGGATACGGAAAGACCGGCGTTAACCGCTGGACGTACACCCGAGAAGAAAAGATCAGATTGAAGGAAGATCTGTCCATCAGTGATGGAGATAACGTTAGTTGGGATATAAGCTGATACGTCGCCAGCTTGTGTTTCGATAAACGGAAGGGCAGTTAGTGAACCTGCTCCTTTTGCATCACTAAGCTTCGCTGCACGCTCAAGAAGGCGTGAGTGAAGATAGAATACATCCCCTGGATATGCTTCACGACCTGGAGGACGACGAAGTAGTAGGGAAAGTTCACGGTATGCAGAAGCCTGCTTTGTTAAATCATCGTATACAACAAGAACGTGCTTGCCGTTATACATGAATTCTTCACCCATTGTTACACCAGCATATGGCGCAAGGAAAAGAAGTGGAGAAGGCTGAGATGCGCCTGCAGTTACAACGATTGTGTAATCAAGTGCACCCTGCTTACGAAGCGTTTCAACAACGCCACGTACCGTAGATTCTTTCTGACCAATTGCAACGTAGATACAGATCATATCTTCGTCTTTTTGGTTTAGGATTGTATCGATTGCAATCGAAGTCTTACCAGTCTGACGGTCACCGATGATTAGCTCACGCTGTCCGCGTCCGATTGGAATAAGAGAGTCAATTGCTTTGATTCCTGTTTGAAGTGGCTCATGTACTGATTTACGATCCATAACCCCTGGTGCTGGGCTTTCGATCGGACGAGTTTTTGTTGTACCTAGTGGGCCCTGTCCATCAACAGGTTGTCCAAGAGGGTTTACAACACGGCCAAGAAGTTCTTCACCGACTGGAACTTCCATGATGCGTCCAGTACGACGTACTTCATCGCCTTCACGAATTTCAGTGTATGGTCCAAGGATAATGATACCAACGTTGCTCTCCTCTAGATTCTGAGCCATACCCATAACACCGTTTGAAAATTCAACAAGCTCTCCTGCCATCACGTTATCGAGACCGTGGGCACGAGCAATACCATCACCAATCTGGATAACGGTACCAACATCATCAACTTTAATATCAGTTTGATAATTTGCGATTTGCTGCTTGATCAGCGCACTGATTTCTTCAGCATTGATGCTCATGCATATTCACCCCTATCTTCTAGCTCTTCGCTGAAACTAATTCTCGTTCCATGCGTTTAAGTTTTCCGCTAATGCTACCGTCAAAAATGCGATTACCAATACGTACTTTAATACCACCGATTAAAGTAGGATCGATCACATTCTCGATCAGAAGCGTTGTTTTGCCTACTCGTTTCGCAAATACTGCAGAGACTTTCATCTGCTCCTCTTCCGTTAGAGGCTTCACAGAATAAACTTTCGCTACTGCTGTTTGCTTTTGTTCATATGCTAATGTTTCATATTGGTCAACAAGTTCGAAAACGATTGCTGTACGCTTACGTTCGATCAGTGTAAGAAGCAAATTCATCACGTGAGTGGAGAGAGACGACCCAAAACTAGTCTGAATCATGTTCTTCTTCTCAGCTGTTGTGAATTTTGGATGCTTCAACACATTCATTAAATCTGGCGTTTGATGAAAGACATCTTTAACAACAGTTAGCTCATTCTTGATTTGCTCGACGTTATCGTTCTCACGAGCGATGTCAAAAAGAGCACCGGCATAACGTTTTGCGATTACTGCATGTTCTCTACTCATTTCTGATCGCCTGCCTGGTCAAGATACTCATCGATCAGCTGCTTTTGTGCACGCTCATCAAGTTCCTTCTCAACAACTTTTGAAGCAATCATGACAGATAAAGAAGCTACCTGTTCACGTAGAGAGGCAACTGCACTTTCACGTTCACGCTTGATTTCAGCAGTAGCCGCTTCTTTCAAACGCTCGGATTCAAGACGAGCCGCTTCAATCATTTCCTGACCTTGTTGGTCAGCCATTTGTTTTTGATTCTCAAGCATAGCTTTCGCTTCCTGACGAACACGCTTCATTTCATCGCGCTGCTCATTCAAGAATGCTTCAGCTTCTTTACGGTTCTTCTCAGCTGAGTCGATTTCGTTCGCAATGTGCTGCTCACGTTCTTTCATGATGCCCATGAGCGGACCCCATGCAAACTTCTTAAGTAGTGCAAGAAGAACAATAAATGCGACAAGTTGGAAAAGAATATCGCCTGCAGCAAATCCTGCTCCTAGAATTAAACTATTGAACACCGTGTTCACTCCCTTCAGAGGTCATACAAAACGAATGGCGAAGGTTTCATTTCGAAACTTTCTCCGCCATCATGAAACAAATCTGTATCCTTATCTAATTGAATTATTGACCCATTACGATAAATGCAATAACGACCGCAATAATTGGAAGTGCCTCAACTAGTGCAATACCGATAAACATTGTTGTTTGAAGCGTACCACGAAGTTCTGGCTGACGAGCAATTCCCTCAACTGTACTCTTTACGATAAGACCGTTACCAATACCGGCACCTACTGCCGCTAAACCTACTGCAATTGCAGCTGCTAATAAACCCATGCTAAATTTCCTCCTTATAATTCATAAATATTTTTATATAATAAAAACTCATTGATACCTTGTTTTAATGGTCGTCTGCCACTTTATGCGCCATGTAAACCATTGTTAGCATTGTAAAGATAAACGCCTGAATTGTACCGACAAAGATACTAAAACCTTGCCACAACAGCATAGGAAGAAAGGCTCCAAGCGCTCCAGCAATTCCTGCGCCACCGAGTCCTGCGAGAAGTCCAAGCAGAATTTCACCAGCGTAGATATTACCATAAAGACGAAGGCCAAGAGTTAAGGTGTTCGAGAATTCTTCAATAATTTTAAAAGGAAATAGGAATTTCAGTGGACTAACAAATCCTCTTCCGTACTCCTTCGCACCTTTCATCTTAATACCGTAATAATGTGTTAACAACACGACCATCGTTGCTAATGTTAGCGTGATCGTCGGATCTGCAGTTGGAGACTTCCACCAAAGTTCAGAATCGACGGCAATGGCGAACGGTAGCCCCAGCATGTTTGATACAAAGATATACATGAGTAGCGTCATCCCAAGAAACAGGAAGCGTCCACCAGTTTTCCAATCCATTGTGCTTCCAATAAGTCCTTTAACAAAGTCCATTACCCACTCAATGAAGTTCTGCAATCCCGTAGGTCGCATCGCTAAGGAGCGAGTTGTCACTACTGCAAGAATGAATACAATGGCAGAAGCAATCGTGATCATCAGAATATTGGATAGATTGAAAGTCATTCCTAAAAATTCAGTTGTAGGTGCATGATGTTCCAACAGCTTTTCACCTCTCTTCCTACTTAAAGCGTATTTTGGATGTTGAATCTATGAGAATGATAATGTAGGTGGTCATTAACCCAATTACCACACCTAGCAAATTGAAATACTCTGGGTACCTTAATGCAATCAGTACGCCGAGTCCAGCAACAGCCTGTCTTGTTAACAGACCTAGTGACCTAGCCTTTGTCCCTTTTACAGTAGCTTCACCAAGACGGTCAATCTTACGGAACATGTTGAATAGGTTGTAAATACTGAAAATGGTGCCAAGAATTAACCCGAGGAATAATGCTTTATATGAGGTAATCCCCCAACCCATTACGAAAATGGCGAGCAAATACAGGGTGAATTGCATGTAGCGGCGAAAACTTTGAGTGTATTCTGTCATTTAATCTTCCCCTGTAAACTTATGTAGAAGACGAACCAATCCATAAACTCCTCCGCCCAAACCGAGCAAAAGACCAATGATGAGAAAAAGTGGAAAAGTGTCGAATAGGCGATCCATCCATCTCCCCAAAAATACCCCCGTAAGGATCGATCCAACAAGATATGAAAGGATTGTCGTATAGAGAGCCATCGCCTTCAATAAAAGCGCTCCTTTGCTAGAAAGGTAAGTCATTGAAAAGGATGTTTCGAGTAAATGAAAACCTTATCACTATACCCTTTGTAAGTCTACAATAGGGTGTACATGATGTCAATGTGTTTGGAGGAAATGGTGTGATCAAATTCACAAATGAAAAAACGCTTAAAAAAGCCTGTAATACCAAGGATAGTAACGCTTACAGGAGGAGAGTTGTGTTAATCAAAGAAAACAGGGAATGATTCCCTGTTATTTAAGGTGGAATTTGTCACTTTTTTTTCACATTTGTTGATATCTCGACAAAAAAATCTCTTCCAGAGAAGGAAGAGATTTTTCCAAATTACTTCGTTCCGTACAAACGATCTCCGGCATCGCCGAGACCTGGAACAATGTATCCTTTTTCATTTAGTTTCTCATCAAGACCTGCGATGTAAATATCGACATCAGGGTGCGCATCGTTAAGAAGCTCTACGCCTTCAGGTGCTGCAATCAGACACATCATTTTAATGTTTTTCGCACCGCGTTTCTTAAGGGAGTTGATTGCTTCAACAGCCGAACCACCTGTAGCAAGCATTGGATCAATCACGATGAATTCACGTTCTTCAATATCAGCAGGAAGTTTTACATAGTATTCTACCGGTTGAAGCGTTTCAGGATCACGATAAAGACCAACGTGTCCTACTTTTGCAGCAGGAATTAACTTAAGAATTCCATCTGTCATGCCAAGACCGGCTCTTAGAATCGGAACTAGTCCAAGCTTTTTACCTGAAAGAACCTTTGATTTCGCTTCGGTTACAGGCGTTTTGACCATCACTTCTTCAGTCGGAAGCTCTCTTGTAATTTCATAAGCCATTAACGCTGCCACTTCGTCCACAAGTTCACGGAACTCCTTCGTTCCTGTTTTCTCATCACGAATGTATGTAAGCTTATGCTGAATCAACGGATGATCGAACACGTATACTTTACCCATCGTATGCACTCCCCTTTTCGTTTTGGTTTCGTTCCTAAATCTTCTTCGCAATTTTACAGAAAAACGCGAGTTGATTCAAGGCTTTCAAAAATGATGAAATATTCACGCTCTTCCCATTAAATAACGAAGGCTTATCCTTTTAGAAAAACGCCGGGAAATGATCATCTCCCGGCGTCCGTGTCTATTTAATAAGAAAGGTTTTCATACATTGGGAATTTAGCAGTAAGGTCTTGAACACGTTTCTCTGCTTTTTGAAGAGCATCCGTGTCTTCATGCCGCTTCAACACATCACCAATAATGCTTGCGATTTCTTCCATTTCTGCTTCACCAAACCCTCGAGACGTTACAGCTGCCGTACCGATACGAAGGCCGCTCGTTACGAATGGGCTTTGTGGATCAAATGGGATCGTATTTTTATTCGTTGTAATGCCTATATCATCAAGGGCTTTTTCAGCCACTTTCCCTGTCAAATCCAGGCTTTGTAAATCTAGAAGGACAAGGTGATTGTCCGTTCCGTTTGAGACGAGGTTAATGCCCTCTTTTTCAAGTGCTGAAGCGAGTTTTTTCGCATTTGCAACAACCTTTTCAGAGTAACCTTTAAAATCGTCAGAAAGAGCTTCACCGAAGGCAACCGCTTTTGCTGCGATCACATGCATGAGTGGTCCCCCTTGAATACCAGGGAAAATTGACTTATCAATTTTCTTCGCAAATTCTTCTTTACAAAGAATCATGCCGCCACGCGGGCCACGAAGGGTTTTATGTGTTGTTGTCGTTACGAAATGGGCGTGTGGCACAGGATTTGGATGATGACCAGTTGCAACTAGACCTGCAATATGCGCCATATCCACCATCAAGTAAGCATCCACTTCATCTGCAATTTCACGGAATCGTTTAAAATCAATTTCACGCGGATAAGCACTCGCACCCGCAACGATTAGCTTTGGACGGTGCGCTTTTGCTTTCTCAAGAACATCATCGTAGTCAATGCGATGTGAGTCTTTGTCAACGCCATACTCCACGAAGTTGTATTGCACGCCACTGAAGTTAACAGGGCTTCCGTGAGTCAAATGCCCACCATGAGAAAGGTTCATGCCAAGAACAGTATCACCCTGCTCAAGAATCGTGAAATAAACAGCCATGTTAGCTTGTGCGCCAGAGTGAGGTTGCACGTTCACATGCTCTGCACCAAACAGCTGCTTAGCACGGTCTCTTGCAATATTTTCAGCGACATCGACATATTCACAGCCACCGTAATAACGTCGGCCTGGATAGCCTTCCGCATACTTGTTAGTTAAAACAGACCCTTGTGCCTCCATAACGGCTTCTGATACAAAGTTCTCTGATGCGATAAGTTCAATCTTACTGCGCTGTCTACCAAGCTCGTCTTTCATTGCCTGTAAAAGTTCTTGATCCTGCTTTGCTAGGTTTTGCATTGATATCCCCTTTCCATCCCACACAAATTACCATTCGTGAACACGAACAGTTCGTATTTAATCTCGATTGCATTGTACCACAGAAGTTCGAATCCGTATATTAGATAAACGAACTAAATTATCGTTCGGTTTTAAGACTAAAAGCAGTGCTCATTTTTTCCTGGATACGACGCACGCTCTCCACCAATTAACTTTGGTCTTGAACGAACCATCGTCACGTGAGCCTCACCGATCGACGTGTGTCGCCCTCTCACAGGTACTGCTACATGCCGGATGTGCATACCAATAAACGTATCCCCTATATCAATCCCGGCATCTGCTGAAATGAACTCCACAAGGACCGGATCTGCCATGTTTGCATACGCATGCGTTGCCATGGAACCGCCTGCTCGTGTTGTCGGAATTGCTGCGACAATGTCATACCCTTTCGCATAAGCTGTTTCTCGTTCAACGACTAGTGCTCGATTTAAATGCTCGCAGCACTGAAAGGCAAGCTGAACACCTGTTTCTTTTTGAAAGACTTGAACACTTTCATAAATCGCTTCTGCAGCTGAAATGGTGCCGGCCGTTCCGATTCGCTGACCGACTACTTCACTTGAGCTCATCCCAACGACAAGTAAATGACGCTCTGAAAGACGCGCATCTTTCTGAAGATCTCCGAGCGCTTCTAGCGTATGACGGGTGATTTGACGCGCTGTTTGTTCATTCACAGAAAACGCCTCCTTATCCCTTTGCTTCGTATTCCGTAATCTTACCGACTCGTTTTGCATGGCGACCTGCTTCATACTCTGTCTCAAGCCACACCTTCGCAATTTCAGTCGCAAGTCCTGGTCCAATAATACGCTCGCCCATTGCTAAGACGTTGGAATCATTATGCTGTCTTGTGGCTTTCGCACTAAAAAGATCATGCACGAGCGCACAGCGAATGCCATTTACTTTATTGGCTGCAATCGACATTCCGATACCCGTACCACAAATTAAAATGCCGCGATCCGCTTCACCAGCCGCTACTTTCTCGGCTACAGGGATCGCATAGTCAGGATAATCAACTGAATCATGGCAGTCACAGCCAAGATCGATAGGCTCCATCCCTAATTCTTGAATCACGTGAATAATGTCTTCTTTAATTTTCACACCAGCATGATCGGCACCTACGGCAACTTTCATGGTTATCCCTCCAATTCTTCTCGATCGAGCCGCTCAATCATTCGCTCAATCGCTTCCTCAATTTCTGCATATGTTGTTCGATATTGCTCAATGGTTCCGCCAAACGGATCCGATATATCCATCGAAGGTAACGCTTGTTCAAGCGTTTGCAACTCACTTAACTCTTTTCTCATTTCTGCTTCGAATTGTTGACGCTTTTCGGCTTGTTTTTCTGTATCTAATTTTGTGATGTCATGAAGAAAGGCCGCTCGCTTCATTTCGATTTCAGCTGCTTTTTCCTGGTACTCATCGTACTTTTTTTCGTTTTCTGTTGCGGCATACTCTTTTAAGGTATACACCTTATGAGAAATTTCAGGAAAATCCCTAAGCACGAGCGCTTTATGGCTACTCGTCATCGTTAGGAGAAGATCGCCCCATTCTGCTAGATTCCGATCCAACATTTTCGCTGTATGCGTAAATGGCACGTTTTTCTCTTCTAAAAGTATTTCTACCTGACGGCTCGCCGGTGCGCCATTCGCTGCAAAAACGCCAGCCGATTTCGCTTCAATTTTGTTGTTTTTATTTTTTAAGATCACTTCCGCCATTGGGCTGCGGCATGTGTTACCTGTACACACAAATACAACTCTCACCTTGTCCACTTCCCTTCCCTTCTTATTATGAGAGAAGAAAGGGGATAAATCCACCCCTCGCGCGTAGCGAAAAAAACTTGAAGTTCTGAAACCTTTTTGTCATCTGTCCGTAATACTTGTTAGAAGCAAAACAAGGGGGGAAAGTCGCATGTCACAAAGAAAAGTCGTTATTTTAGCAGGAAGCATTGTTCTATTTCTTATTCTTGGCGTAATCCTCGTTACAAGCTGGTATACCGTGGATGAATCCGAGCAGGCTGTCATTATGACGTTCGGAAAAGTTGATGAAGAAATTAGCGATGCTGGTCTTCATTTTAAACTTCCATGGCCGATCCAGCAGGTCGATATTCTACCAAGAGAAACATTCAGCTTAACGTTCGGATACGATGAGGAAGATGGAAAGATTGTGGACTATCCAGAGGAAACCAAAATGGTTACTGGAGATGAAAACATCGTGCTCGCTGACCTTGTCGTTCAGTGGCGCATCACTAACCCAAAACAATACTTATATTACTCAGATGAACCGAAAGAAATACTCTACAATGCGACTTCTTCTTCATTAAGAGGCGTTATCGGTAGTTCCGAAATCGATGAAGCGCTAACGTCAGGAAAAGCGGAAATTGAAGGAAACGTCCGAGACATTCTTACTAAATTGATTGATCGCTACGAAATTGGCATTTCCATACTTGATGTAAAGCTTCAAGACGTGGAACTCCCAAATGATGAAGTACGAAAAGCGTTCACAAACGTTGTCGATGCGCGCGAACAAAAAGAAACGACCATCTACGGAGCGAAGAAATACAAAAACCAGGAACTGAGCGTTGTGGAGGGTCAAAAAGATGCGCGTATATCCAAAGCAGAAGGTGAAAAAGCACAACGAATCGAACAGGCGCGTGGGGATGTCGCCACATTTAACGCTCTGTACAATGAATACAAGAATAATCCAGATATCACAAGACAGCGACTTGTCTTAGAAACGCTTGAAGAAGTGCTACCTGATACAAAGATTTATGTTACCGATGAAGGCGGAGACACGGTGAAGTATTTACCGATTCAACCCGCCCAAGAAAAAACGACTGAAACACCGAAGCCAAAGGAGAGTGAAAAGAATGAGTGAGAACGTTTTTAATATGGATGAACATCGCCGTAAGATGAGTCCAGGCAAAATTGCAAAAAGCATTCTGCTTATTGTTCTCCTCCTCATTATCATTGGCAGTATTTTCAGCACTCTCTTCGTTGTAAAGGAAGGCGAGTACAAAGTGATTCGCCAATTCGGAGACGTTGTTAAGATTGAAACGGAGCCTGGACTAAAGATGAAGGTGCCCTTTATCCAATCTGTGACGACACTTCCAAAGTATCAAATGCTTTATGATGTGAATCCAGAAGAAATCACAACGAAAGATAAAAAGCGGATGACTGTTGATAACTATGCAGTTTGGTCAGTTAGTGATCCACAGGATATGATTACTAACGCACGGACAATCGAAAATGCGGAAGCAAAAATGGGGGAATTCATTTTCTCTGTTATTCGCTCAGAACTTGGTCAGCTTGAGTACGATCAGATCATTAACGAAGAAAAGTCGAATCGAGGCAGTTTTAATGACAATGTGCGAGAACGCGTGAATGAATTACTTGAACGCGATTCATACGGCATCCAAGTGACAGATGTGCGCATGAAGCGGACCGATCTTCCTGATGCGAATGAACAGTCTGTATACCAACGCATGATTTCAGAGCGTGAATCGAAAGCACAGGAGTACCTATCTCAAGGGGATGCTGACTCCGATCGAATCAAAGCAGAAACAGATAAAGAGGTTGATACGATCCTTGCCAAGGCCGATGCGGATGCGGAAGAAATTCGCGCAGAAGG
Source organism: Guptibacillus sedimenti (assembly GCF_028610665.1). Taxonomy (NCBI): domain Bacteria; kingdom Bacillati; phylum Bacillota; class Bacilli; order Caryophanales; family Guptibacillaceae; genus Guptibacillus; species Guptibacillus sedimenti. The sequence goes on along the minus strand of NZ_JAQQWV010000001.1, from coordinate 188,978 downwards.
TGAATCCGAAGCGGCTAAAATCTACAATAAAGCATTTAGCAAAGACCCCGAATTCTATGAACTTTACCGCACGCTTGAGTCGTATAAAACAACGCTTAACGACGAAACCGTGATTATGTTACCAGCAGATTCACCGTATGCGAGGCTTTTACAGGGCATTACGGAGTAAATTTTTTCAGGGAGGCCACTTGTATAACCGAGCGCCCTCCCTGAAAGTGCTTTATTGGCTAAATTCTCGTTTTATTGGCCAAACTGGGATTTTATTGGCCAAAAGTTCATTATATTGTCCAAAATCCATTTTTATTGGCCAAATCCCCACCAGCCCACACATCATCACACCATTACACGATCAACAACTTCAACCCAAAACAAAATAAGATGCAGCCTCCAAGCAGTTCGCTATAAGAACCGATCCAGCGTTGGAACTTTCGACCCATCATTAAACCAGACCAGGTTAAGAACATGCTGATCAGGCCGAACAATAGAATCGTGACAAATACTCTTGCTCCATAAATACCGAGACTTAGACCAACGGAAAAACTATCAAGGCTAACGCTCAACGAAAAAACAAGCAGGCCTAATCCGACAGGAGTTACAAACGGTTTATCTCGCGATGATAGCGAGGAAAGTCCCATTTGAATACCGAGTAACAGCAAAAGGCCGCCGCCCACCATCGTCGCGACTGTGCCAAAATGTTCGGATAAAACGCGGCCAATCATCATTCCGGCAAGAGGCATTCCCATATGAAATAGTCCAATCACCACACCGATTTTGGCAATTTGGCGGAGACGGAGCGGGATCATACCCATGCCAAGTCCAACTGAAAAAGCATCCATACCGAGAGCAAATGCCATTATGCTTAATGTGGCGAGCTCTCCAATTAATGCAGTGGAAATCATTCCATCTCCCCCCGAGACGTGCTATTCAACTTTTATGCACGTCCTCTTGAAAATAGAAGGGAAAGAATGAATAATAGATTAAGTAAGGCTCGTTAAGGGTAGTGTTTTAGTAATGATTGAGCCAAATTGGAGGAACAAATACGATGAGTGTGCATAAAGGGATTTCGAATCAGCTTAGTCAAAAAAACAGGGAAATTAATTTGTTTATTCAGTTAGATAAAGAGCGAGAAGCCGCAATTGCGCATGCCGCCGAATTATGTGCAGCTAACGAACCATTTACAACTGATCGCATTAACGAACTTTCTCTACAAATTAATGAACTTGCAAAACAAGGAAGCATCCCTACCCGTACGTACGTAACACCGCAAATGGTAGAAGAGTTCGTCAACAAAAAACGCAGCTAGTCTATAATAAAAACCCGCTCAAGGCCTGAGCGGGTTTTTTGCTATTCTTTGATCACACGATTGCTGGCTGCTTTTGATAGCCGGTTCATAACGGCTGCTCCTACGCCTTCATGTGTAAACATTTCGCTATAAATTTCATCAACGTCTGATTCATCGAACTGCCTTAGGACATCATACAAACGGTTCGCAACTGAAATCAGATCTGCTCTTGTTCCGCATGGGATGACCACGTCGGCACGGTACGTTGCTTTCGATTCTTCCGTTGCGAGAACACCAATCTTTTTACCTTCTGCTCTTCGCTTGTCCACAAGTGATTGCAAGTATGACGGGGAACCATCCACAAGCGTTACCGGAGCAGTCGGAGCATAGTGAGTGTACTTTACCCCAGGGGATTTGGGCTTTTGCCCATCGTCACTTAGCGCTGGATCCACGTTCACTTCCCCAACAACTTCTTCTAACTGCTCTTTCGTCACACCACCTGGACGAAGGATAGTCACATGATCTCCTGAACAATCCACAACCGTAGACTCAAGCCCTACACCTGTCGAACCGCCGTCTACAATACCAGCAATTCTGCCACTTAAATCATGAATCACATGTTTCGCTGTGGTTGGACTCGGTTTTCCTGATAAGTTTGCACTTGGCGCAGCAAGTGGTAAATTCGCCGCCTTTAAAAGCGCAAGTGCCACTGGATGGTCAGGCATGCGAATGGCCACCGTATCAAGCCCCGCGGTCACATTTGAAGCTACGCTCTTACCACCAGGTAATACAATCGTTAATGGGCCTGGCCAGAACGCATTCATTAGCTTATCCGCTTGTTTTGGAATATGTGATACTAACTTTTCCACATGTGGACGACTCGCCACGTGTACAATCAGTGGATTATCGGCAGGACGGCCTTTCGCACTGAATATTTTGGCCACAGCTTCTTCGGATAGCGCGTTTCCCCCTAGGCCATAGACGGTTTCAGTAGGAAAAGCGACGACTTCATTACGTTGTAAACATTCGGCAGCTTCCACAACCTGTGGATAAACTTTTTCACTATCCACATTTTCATCCACATACCAAACATTTGTGTGGATACCTTCCACGTTATTCACCTTCTTATTCAATAAATGCTAATAAACCCGGTTATTTCGGGATAATAAGTGATCTTTCCACAGAATTCTACACAATTCGTAAAAACGCTTCCTTTCGCTTAACACACAAGTATCCACACAATGTGGATAACATATGTTCGATTTGTGTATAACCATGTTGATGAGATCACCTAGTTTAAACGTTTTCTCATAATCACTCGCTGATCTGATTGATTGGAAAATAGCTCATTTTCCCTTACTAACTTCGGTACTTCTTCGACGGGAATTGTCGAGAAACCGAAAACTTGAAAGAAAAATGATTCTTCTTTTGAGGTAAGAAACAACTCGTCCAAATTTGCTTTTTTGGCAAAAAGAAGTACCTGATCAAAAAACTGTAATAATCGTTCAGAAGTTGATTCAGAGCTATTTAAGACGAGTGCTCTTAGGAGACCTGACGCACCTATCGTTTCAAGTCCAATCACGCCTAGCAGGTCTTTTTTTTCTGATTCTGCAATAAGAAACGACTCAATATCAGGTAGCCCGTCCACATCAAGGCCGGATTGCATAACAAAATTCCTAACGGCTACGGCATCATCTGTCGTTGCTTTTCTAACGAGAAACAAATGGATCTCCTCCTTCAGTTTTCACACAAAACCGTTCTGTTATGGTCTTATGCGTTGAAGAAGGAGAATAGACCAGTTAGCTGAATATTCCTTTCACCCAATCCACAATCGTATCCATGATTTTCACCAAGAAGAAGTCAACTTCCACGTCTTCTGCAGGCTCTTCTACAGGCGCATCGCTTTCCGCCTGAACAGCGTCCCCATTTGAGAAGTCAAGGAAACAAAGCGGTGGGAAAAGAACACACCACCAGTTATCCCCAAGACCTTCCCCAATTGTGATTAAGACGGCTTCGTAATCGCCGGCAGGGTAAACAAAATCGCCATACAGTTTCGTTGGGAAACCAACTTCTCCAAAGGAGACAGAAAATGATTCACGGCTACCGATTAACTCGAGCTCTTTTTTTACGATTGCTTCAATTTCATTTAGGTGACTTTTAATAACACGACGAGAATCTTCAATCGATGTTAAATCAGCAACCCACGCATTAATCGATTCATTAACTTCGTCACGAATGCGGCGTTTCACTGATTGGTCTTCTTCACTATTACTATTTGCTAAAATGCGAAGACGAATCGCTTCGTCTGGAATAATCTGCTGATTTGCTGTAACAACGCCCGAACCCTGGAGACTTGAAGCAAGAATAATAAATGAGATTAATAGATTAATAAGTCCTCTTTGATTCATCTTGTATCCCGTCCCTTCTAGCTCTCATTCTGGCCAGATTCATACGTTTTAAACGTAGAACTGTTCACCAGAATGCGAGTAGAATCGACAGGGTTACGTTACAATACCAAATACCATTCGTTCTTTCCCACTAATATCTTTCACAACCTCGACCTGAATACGCTCACCAAAAGAAGCTTCGAGCATTGCGGCAACTGTTCTTGCCTGCTTCTCGCCTACCTCAAATCCAATTAACCCTGGAGAAGAAATCAGCTCAGGCAAACCTTCCGCAAGTCGGCGATAAAGTACGTAGCCATCTTCTCCTCCTACAAGAGCACGAATCGGTTCATGGTCTCGAACTAATGGGTCAAGAGTGGCATATTCTTCTTCTGAAATGTAAGGAGGATTAGAAACGACGATATCAAACGTTTGTCCTTGTAACGGCTGAAGTAAATCACCGTGAAGAAACGAGATGGAAGCGTCAAGCTGACACGCATTTTCCTTCGCTACCTCGAGAGCCTCCTGAGAAATATCCACTGCTGTGACGTTTTGATTTTGCAGTTCTAGCGCTAGACTAATCGCAATCGCCCCGCTTCCGGTACCAATGTCGGCGATCGTGGCTTTTTCCGGGTTAGGAAACAGCCTTTTTGCCCTAGAAAGAATGCCTTCCACAAGCTCTTCTGTTTCAGGTCTTGGCACGAGGACATGATGATTCACGCGAAACGTTCTTCCGTAGAACTCTTCTTTTCCAACAATGTGCTGAACAGGAATGCCGCTAGCGTGCTGGTTTATTTTCGCTTCAAAACTTGCAAAATCCGGCATTTGATCTTGCATCTGAAGCAAGAGTTCTGTTCTTGATACATTTAACTCGTGTTTGATCAGCCACTCGGCAGCCGATGCTTCACGTCCGTACTTCTCTAAAAAAGAAGAAGCCCATTTAAGGGCTTCGAATACAGTCATCATAGGGTCACTCTCCAGCTTCCGCCATTAAGCGCGTTTGCTCTTCTGTAATAAGCGCATCAATGAACTCATCAAGCTTACCTTGAAGGATCTGGTCAAGCTTTTGGATCGTTAAGTTAATTCTGTGATCCGTTACGCGGTTTTGCGGGAAGTTGTACGTGCGAATACGTTCAGAACGGTCGCCAGTACCAACAGCGGATTTACGGTTATCGTCATACTCTTTCTGTGCTTCCTGCTGGAACTTATCATACACACGAGCACGAAGAACCTTCATCGCTTTTTCTTTGTTCTTAATCTGAGATTTTTCATCCTGACATGAAACTACTACACCAGTTGGCATATGCGTTAAGCGAACCGCTGACATCGTTGTATTAACACTCTGTCCACCTGGTCCACTTGAAGTAAAGGTATCAACACGAATGTCTTTATCATGAATGTCAACTTCTACTTCTTCTGCTTCAGGAAGCACCGCAACGGTTGCCGTAGACGTATGAATACGACCACCAGATTCTGTTGACGGAACGCGCTGAACGCGGTGAGCTCCGTTCTCATACTTCATTTTTGAATAAGCGCCGGCACCGTTGATCATAAAGATAATCTCTTTAAAACCACCGAGCTCGGTTGAACTTGATTCAATGACTTCAGACTTCCAACCTTGCATTTCGGCAAAGCGGCTGTACATTTTGTACAAGTCACCTGCAAATAGAGCGGCTTCATCTCCACCCGCTGCTCCGCGAACCTCGATAATTACGTTCTTATCATCGTTCGGGTCTTTTGGAAGAAGTAGCACGCGCAACCGCTCCGCATACTCTTCTTCTTTAGGTGTAAGCTCGGAAAGCTCAGCCTTCACCATTTCACGCATTTCTGCATCTTTTTCTTCCTCAAGCATCGCTTTCGCATCTTGAATGCCTTCGAGAATTTCCTTATATTCACGATACACCTGAACGGTTTCCTCAAGACTTGATTGCTCTTTGGAATATTCCCGGAGTTTCGTCGTGTCATTAATGACTTCTGGATCACTCAACAACTGATTTAACTTATCATAACGTTCTTCAACAATTTCTAAACGGTCTAACAAGATCTTTCACCTCGTTTTCGTTGCATAACATTCTAATTATAGTATAGGACATTTCACAGGTCAAAAGCAAAAATAGCTTGAACTTGATTTATTCAGGGTAAACTGGAAGTAGGTTAGTAAAAATGAACGATTCCGGAAGGGGCGGTTTGAACATGAAATTCGTCATTATTGGCGGCGATGCAGCTGGTATGAGTGCAGCCATGCAAATTATTCGAAATGATGAGGAAGCGGAAGTTGTGACGCTTGAGAAGGGGAATATCTACTCTTATGGACAGTGCGGCCTCCCTTATGTCATTAGTGGAAAAATTGAATCCACTGAAAAACTTATTGCTAGATCTGTCGATACGTTTCGAGAGAAGTATGGCATCGATGCTCGTGTGTATCATGAAGTAACGAATGTGGATACCGATAAAAAAATTGTAAAAGGAATCAATTTAAAGTCCGGCGAACATTTTACCGAAAAATACGATAAGCTGTTGATCGCGACAGGGGTTAGTCCTGTGAAACCAAATTGGGAAGGAATTGATCTTAAAGGAATACATACATTAAAAACGATTCCGGATGCTGAGAAGGTAATCAATGATTTGGATGACTCCGTTAAAAACGTTGCGGTTATTGGAGGCGGCTACATCGGACTTGAAATGGCTGAGACGTTCCGTGAACTTGGTAAAAATGTGCGCATCATTGAACTAGGGCCACACCTCGCTAGCATTTTTGATGAAGACATGGCGAAGATGATCCATGATGAGGCAGAGCGAAACGAGGTTGCTGTTCATACAAACGAAGGCGTGCAATCTTTTAAAGGTGAAAAGCGCGTGAAAAAGATCGTAACAGATAAAGGAGAATATGAAGCAGATCTCGTTCTCGTTTCTGTTGGAGTAAAGCCTAATACAGGTTTCCTTAAGGAGTGCGGACTACACACCGCTTCTAACGGGGCAATACAGGTGAATCGCTACATGCAAACGAGCAAAGAGGACGTCTATGCCGCTGGAGACTGTGCGACACATTACCATCGTGTCAAAGAACGTGATGACTTTGTTCCTCTAGGGACGACAGCAAATAAACAGGGGCGTATTGCAGGACTGAATATGGTCGGACAGCCGAATACATTTAAAGGAATTGTCGGTACTTCTGTTATTAAATTCTTTGACTTAACGCTTGGTCGAACAGGCCTTTCAACAAGTGAAGCAGAAGCACTAAACTTACCGTTCGCTAGCTGTTCTACTGAAGCGACAGATATCGCTGGATATTACCCTGATGCACGAGAGCTATGTGTCAAAATCATTTTCCGAGATGATAACGAGCGCATCCTTGGCGGGCAGTTTATTGGTAAGTATGGTGTGGATAAGCGCGTTGATGTACTTGCGACTGCTCTTTATCACCAAATGACCCTACATGACATCGAGGACCTCGATCTCGCCTACGCTCCACCTTACAACAGCGTTTGGGATCCGTTGCAACAAGCAGCGAGACGAGCTCAGCATTAATAAAAATAACCCTCTCGTTATTGAGAGGGTTTATCTTGCTCGCACGTGAATTTTATATCTTGGCACTGCTTGATAAATTTTAGCGGCAAGCGTTTTTTTCTGATTATTTAGTTCCGCTTCTTGTTTATTTGTAAATTTAACATTTACCCACGCATGATTGCCTGTAATCGAAATTAATCCAGCATCGAAACCTTCTGCCTCGACTACCTCTCGAATTTTATCTTGATCGTCACTAATCGTTGGCTTGTCCACGCTCATATTCCGATAGGACTGTGGGTTTAGATTAATATCTGTATTTAAATTTTGACCTTCTCCCGCCTGTCCATTTGCTTCTGGCGGCTTGAGTGGCGAACAGGCTGATACAAGCAACAGAAACACAAGCATCATCCAGGTTATCTTTCTCATCAGTCGGTCACCTCCTGTTTTTAAGGTGCCCAACAAATGATGGTTAGATTCAAATCAGCGCTTTTTGTTACGAATCCGCTATTTCGAAAGCACAAAAAAAAGCCCGGTTTCCCGGACTTACTTTGAGATTTCTTGTTCTTGATGATCCCGTGCCGTCGGCTTCCCAGGTACTTTATGACAGTGACGACAGCGCGGCTCATAAGACTCAGATGCACCAACAAGGATAATCGGATCATCGTAATGAGCAGGCTTGCCATCAATAAGACGCTGCGTACGACTTGCTGGAGACCCACACACGACACAAATCGCTTGAAGCTTTGTGACGGATTCTGCTACCGTTAAAAGCTTTGGCACCTGCCCAAAAGCTTCACCGCGGAAATCCTGATCCAATCCAGCAACGATCACACGAACCCCTTCATCCGCAAGCTGTTGCGCCACATCCACAATACCTTCATCGAAAAACTGCACTTCATCAACCGCAACCATATCCGTATCTTCTGCAACGCGGTCCAGGATCGCCTGTGAATGATCAACCGGAACAGCGATAACTGACATTCCATTATGAGATACAACAGATTCTTCGCTATATCTGTTATCCACTTTTGGTTTAAACACCTGAACTTTTTGTTTGGCATAAGTCGCTCGTCTTACACGACGAATTAATTCTTCGGACTTCCCGGAAAACATACTCCCGCAAACAACCTCAATCCAGCCGCTGTACTTCATAACATGCATTCAACCGCTTCTCCTTTCCCAGCATAAGCATAAAAAAATGACTGATCAGCGCAGTCCTTATTTTGCGTATACTTTCATCCAATTATTGATCGTAGAGTGCTTACAAGACGCAATCACTCGTATTCGCTTAAAAAGGCTTCGCCCATCTTAAAAATCATCCTTCATAGGAAGAAACGAGTGAACAAAGGTTTGTTCGAACCGTTTCTTCCTACAAATATGTGCAAAGTAGCTCTGCATGATGATCATTTCTTGCTTCATTGAGTTAAAAAACAGGCAAGGAGTAAAAACTTGCCTGTTCTATCATTAACCTTTTAGGTTGTATTTTTTTCTAAACTTATCTACGCGTCCACCAGCGTCATTGAACTTCTGACGTCCAGTATAGAATGGATGGCACTCAGAGCAAACCTCTACGCTCACGCCGTCCTGTTTTGTAGAACCAGTTTCGAATTCGTTACCGCAAGCACATCTTACCTTAATGGTTTCATAACCAGGATGAATCGCTTGTTTCATGAATTTCATCTCCTTCCGCCCTGATTCCTGAGGAAACAGAGTTAAATGAAGCTAAAAGGCAGTGCCTTTTAGCTTCTGCACACATAGACGTATTATAGCAGGGTGTTCCAGACAATGCAATTGATCATCTTGTAACGAAAAACCTCACTTTTTACCTAGATGAGCCGCTTTTTTCCTTCTCAAACAGATCAAAAAACTCTCGATTTTCTTTCGTTTTCTTAAGACGCTTCAAGAAATTATCAACGAATTCAAAGGAGTCATCCATGCTCTTACGAATCGTCCAAAGCATTTCAAGCTGTTCTTTCGGAAGAAGCAACTCTTCTTTACGTGTACCAGAGCGACGAATATCAATCGCAGGGAAGACGCGGCGTTCTGCGAGACGACGATCAAGATGAAGCTCCATGTTACCCGTTCCTTTAAATTCTTCATAAATGACATCATCCATGCGCGAACCTGTCTCAACTAGCGCTGTTGCTAAAATCGTCAAGCTTCCGCCTTCTTCAATGTTACGCGCCGCACCAAAGAATCGTTTTGGACGATGGAAGGCTGCAGGATCAATACCACCGGAAAGCGTACGTCCACTTGGTGGGATGACGAGGTTATAAGCACGAGCAAGACGTGTAATACTATCCAAAAGAATAACAACATCTTTCTTATGCTCAACCAATCGCATCGCACGTTCGAGCACAAGCTCAGCTACTTTAATATGGTTATCTGGCGTTTCATCAAATGTTGAATGAACTACATCGCCATCAACAGAACGCTCAATATCCGTCACTTCCTCAGGACGCTCGTCAATGAGAAGAACGATTAATTCCGTTTCGGGATGGTTCGTTGTAATGCTATTGGCAATTTCCTTCAAAAGCATCGTTTTACCAGCTTTAGGTGGCGCTACGATTAGTCCACGCTGCCCATACCCCACTGGTGAAATCATGTCGATGATTCGTGTAGACAGATTGCCTGATTTGTTTTCGAAATTCATACGCTTCTCAGGATAAAGAGGTGTTAGCGCTGGAAAATGGACGCGTTCTTTCGAAGAGTCAGGGTCTTCCCCGTTCACTGCTGCTACGTGTAGAAGACCATAATAGCGTTCATTTTCTTTTGGAGGGCGTACTTTCCCAGAAACGCGATCCCCATTACGAAGGTCAAATCTGCGAATTTGAGATGCCGAGATATAAATGTCTTCTGCGCTTGGCGAATAGTTAATCGGGCGAAGGAAGCCAAATCCTTCAGACGAGATAATTTCAAGAATCCCTTCCATGAACAGAAGTCCTGATTGCTCTGCCTGGGCTTTTAAAATAGCGAAAACAAGCTCTCGTTTGTTTAACTTACTATAGTAAGAGACTTTGTATAATCGAGCTTGTTCATAAAGCTCTTTTAATGTCATTTGTTCTAGTTCTGATATATTTACTGCCATGTTGACACCACACTTTTTAAATGATTATGGGTTTTACCCAAATGATTGGAAAATGAAATAAGTGCACAAAAGGTTCATTCAAACAACAGAGGTATGTTGTGTACAGATCGCCCTTTTGAATATGAATAATAAAGAAAGAGAGAAAGAGTTTGTTGAGATCCTGTGAGAGGCTAGTATGTGATCCATTCAGGAATCTCTTAAGTGAGAGTAGAGGAAGTGCACAACGAAGGTGTTGCTTAGCAATCGTTACTCTTGAACATGATCTTTAATGATTTTTGGCTCATTTTCGCCATTAACTAAAAGGGAACAGGTGTCCACTAGGCGAATGACGACATTTGAGCCAAAAATCAACTTTTCCACTCAACGATGTTGAGCGAATAGTAATAGGAAATAATACAGCACCTTATAGTTTTACCAGATTCCTAAAAAATATTCAACATGAAATCATTCTTGTGGTGTTGAATCATGTACGTCTCATGAACTTTTAAGAACGAATAACAAGGTCTGGTTTCTTTTTTAAACTGTGTTCTCCGTCTATAAAGCGCACAGTACCGGACTTTGCGCGCATAACAACCGATTGGGTCGTACCAGAAGTTCCCCTGAATCTTACACCCTTTAATAATTCGCCATCTGTCACGCCAGTTGCCGCAAAAATGGCATCTTCCCCTTTTACGAGATCCTCCATGTAAAGAACGCGGGAAACATCATGAATTCCCATCTCGTTACATCGTTTCAACTCTTCTTCATTTTGAGGGAGAAGTTTACCCTGTATTTCTCCACCGAGACATTTCAATGCAACGGCAGCAAGCACACCTTCAGGGGCGCCACCTGACCCAAATAAAATATCAACGCCTGTGTCATCAAAGGCCGTGTTAATTGCCGCTGCCACATCTCCATCAGAAATGAGCTTAATTCTAGCGCCTGCAGCACGAACTTCTTCTATAATCTTTTCGTGCCGCTTGCGGTCTAATATGACCGCCACGCAGTCTTCAATTTCTTTTCCTTTCGCTTCAGCAACCGCCTTCAAATTATCATGAACGGAAGCGTTAATATCGATTTTGCCTACCGCTTTCGGTCCGACCGCAATTTTGTCCATATACATGTCAGGTGCATGCAGCAAGTTGCCGTGATCAGCAACTGCTAACACAGCGAGTGCATTCCACGTTCCTGCTGCTACGATATTGGTTCCTTCAAGAGGATCAACCGCGACGTCTACGCGGGGACCATAACCAGTTCCAAGTTTTTCACCGATATATAGCATCGGGGCTTCATCCATTTCCCCTTCCCCGATAACCACCGTTCCCTTCATCGGTACCGTGTCAAACACATCTCGCATTGCCGTTGTCGCTGCATCATCAGCTTCTTCTTTCTTGCCTCTTCCCATCCAGCGTGCTGAAGCGAGCGCAGCAGCTTCTGTCACTCTGACAAGTTCCATCGTTAAACTTCTTTCCATCATGCTTTCCTCCCCCGGGGTGCGCAACGTTAGTAAAACGCTTTCAAAACAGAGATAACAGAATGGTGGTTTTCACCACCATTTCTGCGAATTTAAGAACTTTCTACTTCTTTCAACTCTTCTTGGTCTAATTTCTCACGCCAAACCCGCGCACCAAGATTGCTAAGCTTCTCAACGAGTCGTTCATAGCCACGATCAATGTGCTCCAGACCTGAGACTTCTGTGACGCCTTCAGCCATTAGGCCAGCCACAACAAGGGCTGCACCAGCACGTAGATCTGAAGCACGCACCTTTGCTCCCTGGAGCTTCACAGCGCCATTAATTATGGCAGAACGTCCTTCAACCTTAACGTTCGCACCCATTCGACGTAGTTCATCGATGTGTTTGAATCTTGCACTATAGATCGTATCGGTTACAATACTGCTACCTTCAGCATTTGTTAAGAGCGAAGTAAACGGCTGCTGAAGATCGGTTGGGAAGCCTGGATAAACAAGGGTTTTAAGATCAACGCCTTTCCAACCTTCACGCGGAGAACGAATAAAAACTTGATCTTCATTTGTCTCGACTTGTACACCCATCTCACGTAGTTTCGCAATAAGCGATTCTAAGTGCTGAGAAATAACATTGTCGATCACAACTTCATCACCCATCGCAGCTGCCATGATCATATATGTTCCTGCCTCAATGCGGTCAGGAATAATGGAATGATAGCAGCCGGTTAGCTCGTCCACGCCGTCAATTCGAATAACGTCCGTTCCAGCCCCTTTAATCTTTGCGCCCATGCTTGATAAAAGTGTGGCAACGTCAATGATTTCAGGTTCTTTAGCTGCATTTTCAATCACGGTACGACCTTTCGCACGAACCGCTGCAAGCATAATGTTAATCGTCGCTCCAACGCTTACAACATCAAGGTAAATGCGAGCGCCTCTTAGTTCATCTGCACGAAGGTAAATGGCCCCTTGTTCATTCGTTACTTTTGCGCCAAGCGCTTCAAATCCTTTAATATGCTGATCAATCGGACGTGGTCCAAGATTACATCCGCCCGGAAGTCCGATAACCGCCTTGTTAAAACGACCTAACATTGCACCCATTAAATAATAAGAAGCACGTAGCTTCTTTACTTTGCCATTCGGCAGCGGCATCGCAATCATATCTTTAGGATTTACAGTTAATGTATTTCCATTTAGCTCAGCTTGTCCCCCGATTTCTTCAAGCAAATCACGGAGAATCCCAACGTCAGAAATGTTCGGCAAGTGATCAATAGTGACAGTGGAATCTGCTAGAATAGCCGCCGGGATTAATGCTACCGCACTATTCTTGGCTCCGCTTACCTGAACGGTTCCACTTAAACGGTGGCCTCCAGCGATCATCAACTTTTCCATAACGGTCTCCCTTCTTCGTCCGCATCGTATGTTCCTCGTTCTGTCATGATACTTCATAAGAATAGTATGGGCAAAAACAGGAAGTTCATGCCAATTCGTTCATTTTATTCGTTTGCTTTTTTCGCTTCTTCCCAATCGGCAAGGAATTGATCAATTCCTTTGTCTGTTAGCGGGTGCTCAAGCATTTGAAGAACAACTTTCAAAGGCATTGTACCAATATCAGCTCCGCGTAGGGCGGCTTCTGTTACGTGCATAGGGTGACGAATCGATGCAGCAATGATTTCAGTTTCGATGCCATGCACCGCGAACAGTTCAGAGATTTCAGAGATAAGATCAAGACCATTTTGACCGATATCATCAAGACGACCAAGGAATGGTGAGACGTAAGAAGCACCAGCTCGTGCTGCGAGCAATGCCTGGTTCGCAGAGAAAACAAGCGTTACGTTTGTTTTAATACCAGCTTCAGAGAATGCTTTAACTGCTTTCATTCCTTCACGGTTCATCGGTACTTTCACTGTGATGTTTGGAGCGATTTCAGCAAGCTGTTTACCTTCTTCAATCATTTCCTCAGCTGTAGTGGAAACCACTTCAGCACTAACCGATCCAGCTACAAGGCTAGTAATTTCACGAAGACGATCGTGAAAATTTACTTTCTCTTTCATAACGAGGGACGGATTCGTTGTTACACCTGAAACGATACCCATATCATGTGCTTCTTTAATGTCAGTTAAGTTAGCGGAATCTATGAAAATTTTCATTGCATTCGTCCTCCTTTATTTTAGAAAGCGTTTACGAGAAAAATTTTAACATATTTTGTTTTGCGTTAGCTGATTTGGTTGTAAATAAATGAAAAATATTCGCAAGGTAGTAGGTAGGGGATTAAAAAACGGAAATCAGAAACCGCTCATAATAGAGCGGTTTTGATGATCCGATTTTAAGAAGATTATGCTTTGTTTGAAGAACCGAATTCACGCATTTTGCCAATTACTGTTTCTTTAATTGCATCGCGTGCAGGTCCCATGTATTTACGAGGATCGTAAAGATCTGGCTTTTCTTCAAGTACAGAACGAACTGCTTTAGCAGAAGAAATTTGGCTCTCCGTGTTAACGTTGATCTTAGCATGTCCAAATTTGATCGCTTTTTTAACGTCAGCTGTTGGAATACCAGTACCACCGTGAAGTACGAGAGGAACACCAGTCATTTTGCTGATTGTTTCCATGCGGTCGAATCCTAGGTTAGGTTCACCTTTGTAAGGACCGTGTACAGAACCAAGTGCAGGTGCGAAGCAGTCTACACCAGTTTCATTGATAAGGCGCTCACACTCTTCAGGAATCGCGTAAGCAGCATCAGCGTCTTCAACCACAAGATCATCTTCTTGTCCGCCGATACGTCCAAGCTCAGCTTCTACAGAAACACCAACTGCATGTGCAGCTTCCACTACTTTAGAAGTAAGTGCGATGTTTTCGTCTAGAGGGTAGTGAGAACCATCGATCATAACAGAAGTGAATCCAGCATTGATTGCTTGCATACACTTCTCGAAGCTAGAACCGTGGTCAAGGTGGATCGCAACTGGTACTGTAACCTTGTACTCTTCCATAAGCGCTTCTACAATTGTAACAATTGTTTTGAATCCGCCCATGTAACGAGCAGCACCTTCAGAAACACCAAGGATAACTGGTGATTGTTCTTCTTGTGCAGCTTGTAGGATCGCTTGAGTGAACTCAAGGTTGTTAAGGTTAAATTGGCCAACTGCGTAGCCTTCTGCTTTACCTTTTTCGAGCATTTCTTTCATAGAAACTAAAGGCATGATAAATCCTCCTCAATCTAATTTAAAATTGCCAGGTCTGACCTGGAACATCTTAATAACGAATACTTGTTATTGAAGCATGCAGATGCATCCAGAAAAAACTGTCTTCTACAAGATGGCACAAACGTGGTGTTTTTATGTATGCCCCAGCTTAAGAAATTTCAGCTAATCTGAGTTCATTTCGTCTACAATTTATCCAAAAACACGGTTCTATTATAGCATATCACTTCTATAATAGAAGGGGAAAAAGCCTGATTTAATAGGATTTGTTTATGTAAGCGTTACCTTTTGTTATGAAAGCGATGCTAATTCTTTTTTGACTGTTGCTCGAATCTCATCGATGTCAAAAGGCTTCGCAAAATGCGTTATTGCCCCTAAGTCCATCGCTTCATGGATCATGTCTAATTCGCCATATGCCGTCATGATAATAACAAGCGCTCTTGCTTCCATCTTTTTGATTCGCTTTAAAATCTCTAGCCCATCCATTCCTGGGATTTTCATATCGAGAATAACTAAGTCAGGATCCTCACTTTTTACGATTGAGAGTGCTTGAACGCCGTTTGCTGCCTGGAATGTTTGATAGCCTTCTTTTTGAAAGATTTCGTTAAGAAGGATGCGTATACCGTATTGATCATCTACGATTAAGATTTTTTCATTCATATGTGAGCACCTACTTTTCCGTTAGTCTTATGTTTAAGTTCGCTTAAAGATCGTGAATCCCTTCCTGATTATACATTGAGGGCTGATATTCGCAAGTGTTGAACAGTTTCGTTATAATAGTGACCGGTTATACATGTAAATGTATTCGCTCATCCCACCTCCTTTCCGCTAGCAATTCATTTGTATACCTATACCCAGATCGACACAAAATTAGCTTTCAATTTTTCATAAAAAACAGAAAGGCAGTGATCCAATGCTTAAGATTTTCACGACTCAGTTAATGGGTAAATTTAAAGGGATTCAGGATCAGCACGAAATGATCATAGAAGATATTTCGCGCTTGTTTGCTCAAATTATTACAGGCGGTGGTACAGTTTATTTCTATGGGGAAAACGAACTTCAGGGAGCTGCTCTCGAAGCAGTGTACGGCTCTGAAAAGCTTCCCTCAAGTGCGATTCTTCATGACCCTGCCGATTTGACTGAGAATGATTGTGTCCTTTTATTTTCAAGGCTTAGTGAAGACGAAGCGGCTGTGAAGCATGCGGAATCGTTTAAAGCGACTGGTGCAACGGTCGTCGGTATTTCCGCTACGCGAAAAGAAGCCGATCCTATCCTTGAGCAAAACACCGATTTTCATATTAACACCGGATTAACGACCGGTCTTGTTCCAAATGATGAAGGAGAACGCATAGGTTATCCAGCCTTACTCACTTCTTTATATGTTTATCATGCTCTCTATTTAACCACTCGTGAAATACTAGAAGAACACGGCTACGAATTTTAAGTCTAAACAAAAAGACATCCCTTTCTCCGTAGAAAAGGATGTCTTTTTTTAATTAGTTATTCGCCATTGAAGCGCCAATAAATTCTTTAAATAGTGGCTGTGGACGTGTTGGACGTGACGTAAATTCTGGGTGGAATTGTGAAGCGACAAACCACGGGTGATCTTTCACTTCAACAACTTCAACAAGACGGCCATCAGGGCTCGTACCAGAGAAAATAAATCCTGCCTCTTCCATTTGCGCACGATACTGGTTACTGAACTCATAGCGGTGACGATGACGCTCATAGACGACTTCGTCATTGTAAGCAGCATAAGCTTTTGTACCTTCTGTTAGCTTACAAGGGTAAAGTCCAAGACGAAGCGTACCACCAAGGTCCTCCACATCTTTTTGTTCAGGTAGAAGATCAATGACAGGGTATTTCGTTGTTGGCTTAATTTCGGCTGAATGCGCACCTTCTAGGTTTAGAACGTTGCGAGCAAATTCAACAGAAGCAAGCTGCATACCTAGACAGATACCTAAGAAAGGTACTTTATTTTCACGCGCATACTGAATCGCCGTGATCTTTCCTTCGATTCCGCGATCGCCGAATCCACCAGGAACAAGGATACCATCGACATCAGAAAGAAGCTCTTTTACATTCTCTTGTGTCACTGTTTCTGAGTTTACCCACTTAATATCAATGTCTGCGTCAAACGCATAGCCAGCATGCTTTAGAGATTCCACAACTGAAATATAAGCATCTTGAAGGGCTACATATTTACCAACGAGGGCAATTTTCGTTTTTCTAGAAAGGTTTTGAACCTTATCTACAAGTGCGTTCCACTCATCCATGTCCGCTTCCTGACAGTTTAGCTTCAGGTGCTGACAAGTAATTTCGTCAAGCTTCTGTTCTTGAAGAGCTAGAGGTACTTTGTAAAGCGTGTCAGCATCCTGTGCTTCGATCACGGCGTGCTCATCGATGTCACAGAACAAAGCAATCTTGTCTTTCATTTCTTGAGGAACAGGCTGCTCAGCACGAACAACAATCACATTTGGCTGAATGCCAAGACTACGAAGTTCTTTTACACTATGCTGTGTTGGCTTTGTTTTCATTTCACCTGCAGCTTTTAAATAAGGAAGTAGCGTACAGTGAATGTACATCACATTTTCCTTACCAATATCGCTCTTAATTTGACGGATTGCTTCAAGGAATGGAAGACTTTCGATGTCTCCAACTGTTCCACCGATTTCCGTAATCACGACATCAGCATTTGTTTCATTTCCAGCACGGAAAATACGCTCTTTGATTTCATTCGTGATGTGCGGAATAACCTGAACCGTACCACCAAGGTAGTCACCACGACGCTCTTTACGAAGAACAGTTGAGTAGACTTTACCTGTCGTTACGTTAGAGTTTTTCGAAAGGTTGATATCGATGAAGCGCTCGTAGTGACCAAGGTCAAGATCTGTTTCAGCGCCATCATCCGTTACAAATACCTCTCCGTGTTGATAAGGACTCATTGTCCCTGGGTCAACGTTAATGTATGGATCGAATTTTTGAATCGTTACACTCACGCCACGGTTTTTCAAAAGTCGTCCTAGTGAAGCTGCTGTGATACCTTTACCAAGTGACGAAACAACGCCGCCTGTTACAAAGATGTACTTCTTATGTTTTGCTGTCATCTTTCTGCCCCCTCATGGTTTGTATTCTGCCCTTTTAGAAAGGGAGAGGATTCATCTGAAACGAGAGATTTTATTTTTTTAATAAAATCCATGCAGATGGATACAATTTTCTTTAATTAAACGGAAGGTCCACTCTTACTTGCTAAAAGCTTCTCAATGTGAGTATAAAAACAAAAAAAACAAAAGTGGCACCTGTCCCATAAATGGGGGGCACTTTTGTTTTTATATCGGATCTATAAATTAGTTTAGTATTTTGGTGAAGCCCAAAAATGATTCTACCGATTTCGCTACTGAAAGTCAAGAAGCGACAGAAATTATTTCTTTTCTTCTTCGTCGTCTTCCACGTCGTCGTCATCTTCATCATCAAGGTCTTCATCATCCAAATCTTCTGTATCATCATCGAAGTCGTCGTCATCAAAATCGTCAAGGTCATCAACTTCAAGATCTTCAAGATCATCTTCATCATCTTCATCGAAACCAAGGTCATCTTCAGACTTCTTGCGTTTCTTAGGCTTGATTGTTGTTGCCAGCTCTTCTTGTGATTGCTCAACTGGGTACCAGCCTTTTAGACCCCACTGGTTGTCTCCAAGCGTTACAAATCGACCATCCGTGTTCAAGTTTGTGTATACTTCTGCAAGCATTTCCTGAAGCTGTGAGGAAGATAAACCTTTCATCTTTCCAATCTGGTCCATCAGTTTATAGAAAGAAACGGGTTTCTTCTCGTCCTGCAGGATGAAATACATAATATCAATCATTGATGTTTCTTGAATGTCTTCAGCAGACAGCTGCTTTAAGCTACTCACGATATCGGCACTCCCTTTCAATTATCTCCTATGAATAATAGCTACTAAAAAAACGAGCATTTCACTATTTTTAAAACGATCGCGTTTCATGTTGCTCGTTATACCCTAATTCAAAACATACCATTCATTATAAACAAATTTACACAATCTATGCTACGATTTTCAAACAAATCTATTGAAATAACAGGATTTAATCTTCCAAATGCTCTTCTCTTTCGAACGAAAAGGAGGAAGGGAAGTCCTTCCTCCTACAATAATATGAACGCTTGCATTTGACAAGTTCTTTACTGCCTACATATTACGACGGTATTTCCCGCCCACTTCATAAAGAGCTCTTGTAATTTGGCCAAGGCTCGCGACCTTAACGGTTTCCATTAACTCTTCAAAAATGTTTCCTTTACTAAGGGCGGCACGCTTTAAGCGATTAAGCGCTTCTTCTGTCTTATCAGCATGCGCTTCCTGAAACTGCTTTAAGTTCGTAATCTGCTGTTCCTTCTCTTCTTTGCTCGCTCGGGCAAGTTCCATGTTCCACTCTTCTTCTGCTGGTGGATTCGGATTTTTATACGTATTTACACCAACGATTGGAAGCTCGCCGCTATGTTTTAGCATCTCGTAATGCATGGACTCTTCTTGAATTTTGCCGCGCTGGTATTGTGTCTCCATCGCACCTAGTACCCCACCGCGTGCATTGATTTTCTCAAATTCACTAAGAACGGCTTCTTCGACAAGGTCTGTTAATTCTTCGATAATAAACGAACCTTGGAGCGGGTTTTCGTTCTTCGTTAACCCGTGCTCTTTTGTAATAATCATTTGAATGGCCATCGCCCGACGAACCGACTCCTCTGTCGGCGTTGTTACCGCTTCATCGTATGCATTCGTGTGAAGCGAGTTGCAGTTGTCATGAATCGCCATTAAACCTTGTAACGTTGTGCGTATATCATTAAAGTCCATTTCTTGCGCATGCAGGGAGCGACCTGACGTTTGAACATGGTACTTTAACTTCTGACTACGCGCATTAGCGCCGTACTTCTCGCGCATCACCGTTGCCCAAATCCTGCGGGCAACTCTTCCAATGACCGTATATTCTGGATCCAGACCATTGCTAAAGAAGAATGAGAGGTTTGGCGCAAATTTATCAATATCCATGCCTCGGCTTAAATAGTATTCAACATACGTAAAACCATTGGCAAGCGTAAACGCTAGCTGAGAGATTGGGTTGGCGCCAGCTTCTGCAATATGGTATCCCGAGATTGATACAGAATAGTAATTGCGCACGTTTTCGTTAATAAAATATTCCTGAATATCTCCCATCATTCGAAGGGCAAATTCCGTTGAAAAGATGCATGTGTTCTGTCCTTGATCTTCTTTTAAAATATCAGCTTGAACCGTACCACGAACAGTGCTCAGCGTGTGTGCCTTAATCTTTGTAAGCTCTTCGGCGTTTGCTTTCCGGCCTTCTTTTTCTTCAAAGCGCTGGATTTGCTGCTCGATTGCCGTGTTCATAAACATTGCAAGAATGATTGGCGCGGGGCCGTTGATCGTCATCGATACCGAAGTCGAAGGCGCACACAAATCAAACCCTGCATAAAGCTTTTTCATATCATCAAGCGTACAAATGCTTACGCCACTTTCGCCAACTTTTCCGTAAATATCTGGTCGATAGTCTGGATCTTCTCCATATAGCGTGACGGAATCAAAGGCCGTGCTTAAGCGTTTTGCATCTTCATTCTCAGAAAGGTAATGAAAGCGGCGATTCGTGCGCTCTGGTGTTCCTTCCCCTGCGAATTGACGCTTCGGGTCTTCGCCTTTTCGTTTAAACGGAAAAACACCCGCTGTATAAGGAAACGAGCCTGGTACGTTCTCTTTTAGAACCCAGCGAACGATTTCTCCCCAGTCCTCGTATTTCGGTAGAGAAACTTTAGGAATATCAAGGCCAGACAAACTCTTTGTCGTAAGCTCCGTCACGATTTCCTTCTCTCGGATCACCGTCACAAACTCTTTTCCGCTATACTTTTCTTTCACTTCAGGCCAGTTCTCGATGATTTTACGGGTTTCTGTATGCATGTCGTCCATGTTTTGATCTTTCATTTTCGTTAGCATAGCGATAGTCTCGTCGTTGTCTGCCGCACTCTCAAGCATCTCTATTGTCCCTTGGAGCTGGAACGCTTTTCGCGCAAGCTGAACTTGTTTCTCAACATATTCATGATAGCGTCGAACGGAGCCAGAGATATCCTGTAAATATTGCTGGCGCTGTGGCGGAATAATCAAATTCAGCTTTTCAACAATGTCACTCGTTTCAATATTTGTTGCCCAGTCATTGCGACACTTGCGATGAATGGTATCAACCAATGCTTTAAAAAGTGTATTCGTGCCCGGGTCATTAAATTGACTGGCGATTGTGCCATAGACGGGCATTTGATCTAAATTTTGTTCAAACAGCATGTGACTGCGCTGGTATTGCTTCTTTACATCTCGCAAGGCATCTTCAGAACCTTTTCGCTCGTATTTATTAATGACAATCAAATCAGCAAAGTCGATCATATCAATTTTCTCAAGCTGAGAAGGCGCACCGAATTCACTTGTCATCACATACATCGAAACATCGGAAATATCAACGATCTCGGCATCCCCCTGGCCGATTCCGCTCGTTTCAATGATGATCAAGTCATAGCCAGCCGCCTTCACAACCGTTAGCGCTTCACGAATCGAAAGCGAAAGTTCGGTTTTTGATTTCCGCGTTGCAAGGCTTCTCATAAAGACGCGATCATTGTGAATCGCGTTCATACGAATTCTGTCACCGAGCAGAGCGCCGCCAGTCTTTTGTTTTGTCGGATCAATGGAAAGGATCGCTACCGTCTTATCATCAAATTCATTAATGAAACGTCGCACGAGCTCATCGGTTAAGGAACTTTTCCCGGCGCCACCGGTTCCAGTAATCCCAAGAACTGGTGAATCGGTTTCCATATTCTTTAGCTTATCGAACACTTGCTCAGCAGCGGCCGCCGTCTCTTCTGTGCGGTCTCCTCCATAGCTTTCCGCTAGCGTAATCAGACTTGATACAGCTTGAGGATCACGTTCATGCAAACGATCAATCTGATTATCAATTTGTTTAAATGTCGGGAAATCACATTCCTTGATCATGTGGTCGATCATGCCTTGAAGTCCAAGGTCGCTGCCATCATCAGGTGAGAAAATACGTGATATTCCGTAGGCGTGAAGTTCTTTAATTTCCTTAGGAATAATGACGCCGCCTCCCCCACCATAAATCTTAACGTGAGAAGCCCCCTTTTCCTTCAAAAGATCGTACATGTATTTAAAATACTCCATGTGACCGCCCTGATAGGAAGAAATCGCAATTCCCTGCGCATCTTCCTGAATCGCAGCATTCACAACTTCCTCAACAGACCGGTTATGACCAAGATGGATCACTTCCGCACCACTTGCCTGCAAAATTCGACGCATAATGTTAATGGATGCATCGTGGCCGTCAAACAAACTTGAAGCGGTTACAAAACGAACGTGGTTAACCGGTTTATACGTTTCAACTACACTCACTGCAGTTCCTCCTCTATACGTTTTTGGCTTCGATCGCCTGCATCAAAAATCCTTCTTGCATTTTGGTGTATTCTTCAATTGAATAATGTGAATGCAGCGCCCAACGCCTAAAGGTCCACATTTGCCCCTGCACAAGAATGTTATGCGCAGCGCCATAGATCTCGTCTTCTGTCAGGCGTAGCTTCCCTTCCGTCACGCACTCTTCAATCAGTCGCTCAAAAATTTCGGCCATACCGAGTTCCTTTTTCAATACGTAGGGAAGCGTCTCCCGCGGGAGCGATTTTGCTTCCTGGTACATGACAAGCACTTCATCCTGCATATCATCCATGACATGATAAAACGCATGAAGGGCCTGCCTCAGCCGCTCAATCCCCGTTATATCTGGCTTCAGCTGTTCTTCGAGCCTCTCGCGCACTTCATCGTAGATACTGTCGCAAACAAGATATAGCACGTCTTCTTTTTTTCGAATGTATTCATAAAGCGTCCCAATGCTAAACCCGGCGACACGAGCGATCTCTCTCGTCGTTGTCCGATGAAACCCTTTTTCTTTAAAAAGAGAGACCGCCGCTTTAATCATTTGCTCGCGACGTTTCTGGATCAGCTTCTCATCTTTCACCATCGAAGGCACGTTCTTCTTCACCTTCCCATCCCCTTCCTCTCAAGACTGCCGTCCATGTAATTCTGAAGCAGTTTTACAGCAGCTGAGTAAGGGTCAATGGAACCACTTGTCACTTCCTCGACCCAGCCTTTCTCCGTTTCTTCATATTCCATAAGCTTTTTCATCATTTCAGCATGCACCACTTCAATCACTTCACGCTCAAGGGACGTTTTACGCCGAGCATCACGCTCACCGGATGCTTTGCTGTATTCAAAGTGCTCCTTCATTCGTTTCCACACTTTTTCAAGACCTAGATTCTGAACAGAGATCGCCTTTACAATCGGTGGGCGCCACGGTGCATCATGCTTCACAAGATCGAGCATACTTTCAAGCTCGGCAAGAAGCTTCGGAACGCCTGGTAAATCCGCTTTATTCACGACAAAGAGATCTGCAATTTCCATGATGCCAGCCTTAAAGACTTGCACCACATCTCCGCTACCCGGATTTAAAACGACCGCAATCGTATCCGCGATTTTCATAATGTCGAGCTCCGATTGCCCAACCCCAACCGTTTCAATTAAAATAACATCAAAACCAAAGGCATCCATCAAACGAACGGTTTCTTTCGTCGTTCGCGATAATCCTCCAAGGCTTCCTCTCGTTCCCATGCTCCGAATAAATACGCCTGGATCTGTAAAATGCTCCGCCATCCGAACCCGATCGCCAAGAAGAGCCCCACCGCTAAACGGACTCGTCGGGTCCACAGCGACAACGCCAACGGTAAGGTTTTGTTTTCTTAAGTACGTAATCAGACGATTCACGAGTGAACTTTTTCCTGCGCCAGGTGACCCAGTCATGCCAATGTAGTGGGCCCGCCCTGTCATCGGATGAATATCCTTCAGCAATTCTAATTTATCCTCAGCATCATTTTCGACAAGACTAATAGCTTTAGCGAGCGCTCGCTCATCCTTTTTTGAAAGTCGTTCTGCGAGTGGATGCATAGCGCTTCTTAATCAGCCATCAGCATTCTTGAAATAACAAGACGCTGAATTTCATTTGTACCTTCATAGATTTGCGTAATTTTCGCATCACGCATGTAGCGCTCAACCGGATAATCCTTCGTATAGCCATAACCACCAAAGACTTGCACCGCTTCTGTCGTTACTTCCATTGAAATATCACCAGCATATAGCTTAGACATCGCCGATTCTTTTCCGTACGGCAGACCCTGACTTTCTTTCCAAGCTGCCTGGTAAGTTAATAGTCTGGCGGCTTCAATCTTTGTAGCCATATCGGCTAGCTTAAAGCCAATGCCTTGATTCTCACCAATCGGCTTACCAAACTGCTTACGCTCTTTCGCATACGCCGTAGCCGCATCTAGCGCACCCTGCGCGATGCCAACAGCTTGAGCAGCAATCCCGTTACGTCCACCGTCAAGTGTCTTCATAGCGATCTTAAAGCCTTGCCCTTCGTCTCCAAGACGATTCTCAACCGGGACACGACAATCTTCAAAAATAATTTCAAGCGTTGGAGAAGAACGAATGCCAAGCTTTTTCTCTTTTTTACCCATGGAGAATCCAGGCGTGCCTTTTTCCACGATAAACGCCGTAATGCCTTTATGGCGCTTTTCTTTATCCGTTTGAGCAAACACGATGTAGATCTCCGCTTCGCCCCCGTTTGTAATGAAAATTTTTGATCCATTTAAAATGTAGTGATCGCCATCAAGCTTTGCCGTCGTTTTCATCCCACCTGCATCAGATCCTGATCCAGGCTCTGTTAGGCCGTAAGCACCCATAAGCTTCCCTTCTGCCATTGGACGGAGGAACTTTTGCTTCTGTTCTTCAGTACCAAAAGCATTTAGCGGCCAACCGGCTAGAGAGGTATGAGCGGATAAGGTTACTCCTGTAGAAGCACATACGCGAGAAAGCTCTTCCACTGCAATCACGTAGCTTAAATAATCCGAGCCAATGCCGCCGTACTCTTCTGACCAAGGAATCCCCGTTAAGCCAAGTTCCGCCATTTGATCAAAAAGCTTGCGATCAAAGCGCTCTTCTTCATCACGCTCTGCTGCAGTTGGCTCAACTTCTTTCCTCGCAAAGTCCCGCACCATTTTGCGTAGCATTTCATGTTCTTCTGATAGTTGAAAGTTCATCTCATTTCTCTCCCTTTTTGGTGGTTTGGACAATAAAAGTTGATTTTGGACAATATATCTCGAATTTGGCCAATAAAAATGAAGTTTGGCCAATATAATTGGTTTTTGGCCAATAAAACGGTATCCCCGGCTTTTCTGATCCAGCTACAGTGACCAGACCCTCGGTCACTTGCGCTTTTCTTTATTTCATCAGGTTCCGGCTAATGACGATCTTCTGGATTTCGCTCGTTCCTTCATAGATTTCGCATACTTTTGCATCGCGGAAGAGGCGTTCTACCGGGTAATCTTTCGTGTAGCCGTATCCTCCGTAAACTTGAACCGCTTCAATCGAAGCTTTCACGGCCGCTTTCGATGCAAAGAGCTTTGCCATGGATACTTCCTGCATGCAAGGGATCTTGTGGTTTTTAAGGTCAGCTGCACGATAGGTTAGTAGCTTTGCTGCCTCGACTTCTGTTGCCATATCCGCAAGCTTAAATCCAAGCCCCTGATTCTGACCGATGGGCTTGCCAAACTGGTGGCGTTCTTTCGCGTATGCCGTCGCATAGTTCAGCGCCGCTTCTGCAATCCCTAGTGACTGAGCCGCAATTCCAATGCGACCGCTTTCAAGATTCGCCATTGCAATTTTAAAGCCCTGCCCTTCTTCGCCAAGACGATTTTCAACAGGTACACGGCAGTTTTCGAAAATGATTTCCACCGTATTCGAGCCGTGTAGTCCCATTTTCTTCTCTTTCTTTCCGACGCTAAAGCCAGGCATGTCGTGCTCAATGATAAATGCGGTTACGCCTTTGCTTCCTTTTTCATCCGGATTCGTTCTAGCGAAGGCGACGTACGTATCTGCTTCTCCACCATTTGTAATGAAGATTTTTGAGCCGTTCAAAATGTAATGATCTCCGTCTCTTACAGCACGTGTTTTCATGCTGCTTGCGTCTGAACCCGAACTCGGTTCCGTCAGTGCGAACGCACCAAGGTATTCACCAGTCGCTAGCTTCGGAATGTAGCGTTTTTTCTGTTCTTCTGTTCCAAACGCTAGTATCGGTAGTGTCCCAACGGACGTATGAACCGATAGAATTACGCCAACAGTGGCGCTTACTTTTGAGAGCTCATGAATCGCAATAATATAAGACGTATAGTCCATTTCCGCTCCACCGTACGCTTCTGGAATCGGGATGCCCATTAAACCGAGCTCGCCCATTCGTTTGATCACTTCGCGTGGATAGCGATCCGTCTCTTCCATTTTCTCAACGATTGGGGCGATTTCTTTTTCCGCGAAGTCGCGAACCATTTTCTGCATCATCTTCTGCTCTTCCGTAAATACAAGCTCCATGCTCGTTCCTCCTCGTGGTGTTAAACCTGGTATTGGTAGAAGCCTCTTCCTGTCTTACGTCCGAGCCAGCCGGCTTTTACATACTTTCGCAGAAGCGGACATGGGCGATATTTGTCATCACCAAATCCTTCTTGAAGCGTTTCCATAATATACAAACACGTATCAAGCCCAATAAAATCAGCGAGCGTTAGTGGTCCCATCGGATGATTCATGCCGAGCTTCATTACGCTATCGATATCTTCAGGAGACGCCACACCTTCATAAACGGTATAGATCGCTTCATTGATCATTGGCATCAAAATTCGATTCGACACAAATCCAGGAAAATCATTTACTTCCACCGCTGTTTTTCCAAGATCCACTGCCAGCTTTTCAACCGCTTGATAGCTTTCATCCGTTGTCGCTAAGCCCCGAATGATTTCAACAAGCTTCATGACAGGTACCGGGTTCATGAAATGCATGCCGATTACTTTCTCAGGGCGCTTTGTCGCTGCCGCAATTTCCGTAATTGGAAGGGAAGATGTATTTGTTGCAAGGATTGTATGTTTCTCGGCAATTTCATCCAGGCGTGCAAAAAGGTTTCCCTTTACTTCCATGTTTTCAACTGCGGCTTCAATGACGATATCAACATGCTTTGCATCCTGCAGATCTGTTGTTGGTTTCAAACGCTCCATCGTTCCGTTCAAATCGTCCTGTGTAATCCGCTCTTTGGAAACTTGCTTTGAGAGGTTTTTCTCAATTCCTGCAAGTCCTTTATCGATAAACTCCTGCTTTAAATCATTTAAGTACACGGTATAGCCTGACGCTGCACACACCTGCGCAATCCCTGATCCCATTTGTCCTGCACCAATCACCATGATTGTTTTGATTTCCATTGTCATGCTCCCTTCTATACCTGAACCATAATAGCGTCGCCTTGACCACCGCCGCTGCAGATCGCTGCTATTCCGATGCCACCGCCGCGTCGCTTCAATTCATGAATAAGCGTTATTAAAATGCGCGCACCGCTTGCGCCAATTGGATGACCAAGTGCCACTGCACCACCGTGTACATTCACCTTTTCCTCATCAAGAGAAGCAATTTTCCCGCTCGTTAGTGCGACAGCTGCGAACGCTTCATTGATTTCAAAAAGATCGATTTCTTCAAGCGATTTTCCTGTTTTCGTTAAAAGTTCATTGATCACAAGCCCCGGCGTCTTCGGAAAATCCTTTGCTTCAACTGCGATAGCCGTATGCGCAAGAATCGTTGCCATCACTTCTTTTCCTTCTTTCGAAGCGCGTTCTTCTGACATCAGAACGAGCGCTCCTGCTCCGTCATTTACACCAGGTGCATTCCCCGCAGTAATCGTTCCGTCAGCACCGAACACAGGCTTTAGTTTCGCGAGCTGCTCTTCCGTTGTGCCTTTTCTTGGCGCTTCATCATGTTCAACGACAAGTGGCTCTCCTTTTCGCTGCGGCACTTCAACAGGGATAATTTCTTCAGCAAAAATCCCAGCTTCCATCGCTTTCACCGCTCGCTCCTGACTTCTTGTCGCCCAGCGATCCTGCTCTTCTCTCGAAATCTCATAATCATCAGCAGTCGTGTTTCCATAAACGCCCATATGACACCCGTCAAAAGAGCAGGTCAATCCATCATGCACCATAAGATCCACAACTTGTTTGTCGCCCATTCGCATGCCCCAGCGCGCATCTTTCATAATGTATGGCGCATTGCTCATCGATTCCATCCCACCAGCCACGATCACCTCTTCATCACCAGAGCGAATGATCTGATCGGCGAGCGTGACGCTACGAAGACCAGAGGCACACACTTTGTTAATCGTTTCAGTTTTCACTTCCCACGGAATGCCCGCGTGTCTTGCGGCCTGACGCGATGGAATTTGCCCCTGACCACCTTGAAGCACCGATCCCATAATCACTTCACCAACATCTCCTGGCTCAACTCCAGCGCGAACTAACGCTTCTTTGATCGCTGTTCCACCAAGCTTAGATGCTTCAACTGATTTTAAAGCCCCTCCAAATTTTCCAAATGGCGTTCTTACGCCACTAACGATGACCGTTTTGCCCACAAAATCCTCTCCTCTCTTTTTTTGAAAACGCTATCATTATTACGTAAAATACGACTGAACGCTCGCTCACCTTACCGACAAAGTAACAAAGGAAAGAGCTCATGCCAGTCGTTAAAACCAGCATAAGCTAACCCTTTGCCAAACAGTCTATTGGAGAACGGCTTTCTTTTGAACAATCGAGCGTTCTAAAATCTCGACGATATCAAGCGTTGCCACTTCTTCTTCTACTTCTTTCGCTTTCGTCCCATCACTCATCATCGTTAAGCAATATGGACATGCGCTTCCGATAACGGAAGGTTTCACACTTAGTGCCTGCTCGGTTCTCGTTACGTTAATACGGGATCCTGTGTCTTCTTCTGTCCACATCAAACCGCCACCTGCGCCACAGCACATACCGTTTTCGCGGTTGCGGTCCATCTCGATGACTTCAACGCCTGGAATACTGCGAAGAATTTCACGTGGTGGATCGTACACTTCGTTGTAACGGCCGAGGTAACAGGAATCATGATAGGTGATTCTCTCGTTTACTTCGTGCTTCGGCTTCAGTTTTCCTTCTTTAATCCAGTCATACAATAATTCTGTATGGTGATAAACCTCTGCTTCAAGCCCAAACTCTGGATACTCATTTTTAAGAGAGTTATAAGCATGAGGATCGATCGTCACGATTTTTGTAATGTTATGCTTCTGGAACGTTTCAATGTTTTTCTGTGCAAGGTCCTGGAATAAGAACTCGTTTCCTACACGTCGTGGCGTATCGCCAGAGTTCTTTTCTTTATTTCCAAGAATTGCGAATGAAATGCCTGCTTCATTCATGATTTTCGCAAAAGAAGCAGCAATCTTCTGGCTACGGTTATCGTAAGAGCCCATTGATCCAACCCAGAAGAGGTATTCGAACTCTTCGCCAGCTTTTTCTTTTTCTTTCACCGTTGGAACAACGATATCGTCACGTAGGTCGCGCCAGTTCTCACGCTCTTTCCGGCTAATGCCCCAAGGGTTGCCTTGACGTTCAATGTTTGTGATCGCGCGCTGAACATCGCTATCCATCTTCCCTTCCATTAAGACAAGGTGACGGCGCATGTCGATGATCTTATCAACGTGCTCATTCTCAACCGGACATTGATCTTCACAGTTACGGCACGTTGTACAAGCCCAAATTTCTTCTTCGGTAATGACATTTCCAATTAAATCTCCGCTTACAAGCCCTTCTGCTGCTGCAGCTGTTTCTTGCTGTTCACGTGATTGGTAAGCGATTTGATTTCCAGCTGTGTTTGAGAAGGCATACGCTGGAACCCAAGGTGTTCTTGATGTGACGGCTGCTCCTTTTTCCGTTAGATGATCACGTAGCTTAACAATTAAATCCATCGGAGAAAGAATTTTTCCTGTTGCAGTTGCCGGACACATATTTGTACAGCGTCCACATTCTACACAAGCGTACAGATCGACGAGCTGCTTTTGATTAAAATCTTCAATTGTATTAACACCATATGTTTCTTGACTTTCATCTTCAAAGTTAATGGATGAAAGCTGACCAACTTTGTGCGTGCGGCCAAGAAAAACGTTCACTGGACCAGCAATTAAGTGGGCATGCTTCGATTGCGGTACATACACCATGAACGTAAGTAGTACGAGCAGGTGGATCCACCAGAAAAAGAAGAATAGCGCAATCGCTGCTGTTTCATTGATCCAGGAGAACAGGAACGCAATTCCTGAAGCTACTGGTGCGCTCCACGAGTAACCTGCATCATGCCAAATGATTTCCATACCGCCGGCAAATAGGACGGAAATCATAAGAAGACCGATAAATAAGAGGACAAGTCCTGCTTTAAAGCCTTTTTTCAATCGAGCAATGGCTTCAATATAGCGACGATAGAATGCCCATACTACCGCTGTTAAAATCATGAGCGTCACGAGCTCCTGGAAAAACGTAAACGCTGGATAAAGCGGTCCAAGAGGCAGGTGCGACCCCGGCGATAGACCTTTTACAATCATATCGATGGCACCAAATTGAACGAGAAGGAAACCGTAGAACATCATCACATGGATGGTTCCACTCTTCTTATCTTTTAGTAATTTCTTTTGCCCAAATACTTTAACTAGAATTGCTTCTAGTCGTTCTTTCATGGAATGATCAAATTCTGCTTTCTTTCCAAGCTTAATGTATTCGTATCGCGTCTTAACAACATAACCAAACAAAAATAGTGCGTAAGCGGTTACAAGAATGAAAGCAATCCAGTTAGCGATCAATAAAACATCCATGTTGGCAAACCTCTCCTTTCGAGTCATTCCTTCTTATCCGCTTCTAAGTTGCTTGAACGATGGTGCTCCCCGAATGTCCAAACCGTTTATGAAAACGCTTTTAAGTCAGAATGAAAGTAATTTTCTGACTTTAGTATAACACAAAAACAAATGAATGAGCATTCAGTCAGAGAATTTTTTTTACTTTTTTCAAGTTTAGGACAAACTATGTCCATATCAGCAGTGGAAAGTGGTGAAACGCATGAGGTATTTTTTTTTCGTTCTCCTTGTTCTCGTATTATGGATCGTTATTGATCTTCATTTAGGAAGTAAAAAAAGAAAGCAGACTTCTTCTTCATGGATTGAAACGACCGGTAATCCCACTTTCATCGGGGATGGAGATGATTTTTTCCGACAGTTGCTTAGCGATATCGACAGCGCGAGCAAAGAAATCCAAATGATGTTTTACATTTTTCGTAATGATGAAACAGGTCAAAAGGTGATTGATCACCTTTGTAAAAAAGCTGGTTCTGGCGTTCTCATTTACCTGCTTGCAGACTACGGAGGCAGTCATGCCTTAAAGAAATCCACCATTAACAAAATGCGCTCATGCGGCATCCACTTTTCCTATTCTAGAAAAATTTCTTTTCCGAATCTCTTTACTTCTTTAAATGAACGCAATCATCGTAAGATAACCGTTATTGACGGAAAGGTTGGCTATATAGGTGGGTTTAATGTGGGCAACGAATATGCGGGCAAAGACCCGAAATTCGGCTATTGGCGCGACTACCATCTCAGGTTAACTGGTGAAGCTGTAAAGGGACTACAAGATCAATTTGTTCACGACTGGATGGAAAACCATTCCTCTCCTATTGAAGCTGTTTCAGCCAATTTGGAAAAAGGGGCTGAATCACTTACATTTCACATTACAAATGGAAGTGATATCGAAAAATCATTCGCTTCTTATATTGATAAAGCAACAACGTCGATCAAAATTGGGACACCATACTATATTCCAGGACAAACCGTCCAAACGAGTCTTTTGCGTGCATTAAAATGCGGCGTGTCTGTGCAAATCATTTTACCAATGCGCGCTGATCATCCCCTCGTAAAAGAAGCATCTTATCCCTATCTCGTCGAACTGATCCAGGCTGGTTGTGAAGTGTATCAATATATGAACGGGTTTTACCACGCCAAAGTGATGGTTATTGATGATACGTTTTGTGATATCGGTACGGCGAATTTCGATCAGCGAAGTTTTCACATTAATGGCGAGATCAATTGCCTTTTACACTCTCATGATTTTGTTTCGGAAATCAAGGAGGTTATTATGAAGGATCTGCTTCAGTCTGAGCGCCTCGATTTGAAGCGACTTCAAGATCGAACGATTGGGAATCGCATGATTGCTCCAATCGCACGTCTTTTTAGTCCGTTTCTTTAAGTTTGGCTCTTTTCGTAGATATTGTTGTTTTTAGATAAGTGGTTAATTTCCGCTACAGGATGCTCGCTTTCCGCGGGGCGGGCGGTGAGCCTCCTCGTCGCTTTCGCTCCTGTGGGGTCTCACCTGTCCCGCTAGTCCCGCAGGAGTCGAGCATCCTTCCGCTACAATTAGCGAGGTGTGGTTTTTTATTCAATATCAATAATTGATTGAAAAGCTACAACTTATTAGAGAAGAGCCTTAAGCTTAAATGTGCTGCGTTCCGTTTTAACTTAAGGTCAAAGGGAATGAAACGATCAGACCTTTCAAGAAAGGAGTCGACCTCATGATGCAACTTCGATTCGGCTATGTATCGAACGCGCTCGCATTGTATGAAGCTTCCCCCGCGCGAACGATGACATTTGCGACGTGGTCAAAGCTACCTAAAGAAGAGCGAGAAGCCAAACTGCACAGTATTACAGAGACGAATTTAAAAAGTACGCTTCGAGCGCTTCATTATAATATTGCGCATGAAATTGATCTTTATCGCATGTCTTCATCCATCGTGCCGCTTGCAACGCATCCTGAAGCAACCTGGGATTATATCACGCCTTTTCGAGAACTTTTTGAAGAAATCGGAAATCTAGTTAAGAAGCACAAGCTTCGCGTAAGCTTCCACCCAAATCAATTTACTCTTTTTACAAGTCCCAAATCACACGTAACAGAAAATGCAATTGGGGATCTGAATTATCATGTCGCCATGTTAGAGGCAATGGGTCTTGACACACGTTCGATCGTCAATATCCATATTGGTGGCGCTTATGGAGATAAAGTGGAAACGTTAAAACGATTTTATAAAAACTTCGATACGATCCCAACTGCCGTCCGTTCGCACGTAACGCTTGAAAATGACGACAAAACCTATACTGCAAAAGAAACACTAGAAGCATGTGAGCAAACCGGCGTGCCGTTTATTTTCGACTACCATCATCATATGGCGAATCCAGGCGATGGCCTGCCTGATCCATTCTTCGAGCGAGTGTATAAGACGTGGGAATCGCACGGAATTCGACCAAAATTCCACCTCTCTTCTCCAAAATCAACGAGTGCGTATCGCAGTCATGCTGATTATGTGGACAGTGAGTTTGCGATTCCGTTTCTTAACATGTTGAAAGAGCACGGAGAAGATGCAGACATTATGATTGAAGCAAAGAAAAAAGATCTCGCAGCTCTTCAGCTTGTCGAAGATCTTTCAGCCGTTCGCGGTGTAAAGCGACTTAGCGGCGGTTCAATTCAATGGAAGTAGCAAACTGATAAATAATCTGATTTAACTCTCTCCACGATTTTGTTGGTAGCTCATGATACGCATTCGAGACGCGCACGAGCTGACAGTGCGGTACATAGTTTCGATACTTTTTTTGATAATGATGAAAGTAAAAGGCGCGCTCTCCCGTTACGTGCAGAAACGGTATATGGAGCGCGCTTAGTTTGTCTGTGCACACATAGCGACGTCCTTTTTCGTAGAAGTTCTCAAGCAGGTATGGATTCGTGCTAACGATGTACGAACGTAACATTTTAAACTCTGCCTCGCTTCTCGCATGTCCTTTCGCAAGAATCCAAGAAAGCACCTTCATCTTATGAACAAGCGCCTTCCCCGCTCGAAATTCAGCTTGGAGAAATGGATCGCTCACCTCAGAAAACCCACCACATAAAAGGAGTCCGGCTACTTTTTCTTGATGCTGAATGGCAAACTCCTGAGCGACACTTCCTCCGCTGGAATAGCCTATCAGCACTGCTTCTTTTATGCTAAGTGCCTCCATCAGAAGTTTTAAATCATTTGCTAACAGAGCAATCGAAAATTCCTTTGAACCTAATCCGCTTCTCCCGTGACCTCGCATATCGAAAACAATGATGCGAAAATGCTTCGCAAGCTTCCCCTGTTCATGAAACACAACATGCCCCATCCCCGGTGGGTGAAGAAAAATCAGGGGCAGCCCGCTCCCTTTCTCTTCATAAAATAAGTCAAAATCGTCTACCTTTACATATGCCAATCCGTTAACCTCATTTCCTTATAATGAAAAAAATCCGACCATCCACTCGTACGCTTTAAATCCGAGGTAAATGCCAACAATACCAGCAATTCCTGCAAAAGCAGGCGGAGCTGGAATCGGAAGTTTTAAGAAAGCAAAAATAAGACCTACTAAAAATCCCGTTAATGTTGCGATTAATACCGTCTTCATCCGATCACCTCTTCTTTAAAGTATGACCGAATGAATGATTCATTATAAAAATTGATTGGAATGTCATCATGATTAAGAAAAAAAGTCCTGTCGCTTTTGCAACAGGACTTCGTTATTACATTTTTTCTGGAGCTGTGACGCCGATTATCTCTAGCGTGTTTTGAATTGTTTGACGAACGGCCTTCATCAGCTTAAAGCGTGCTGCGCTTTTCGCAAGATCTTCTGAATCCAACACGCGTTCCGCATTATAGAAGCTGTGAAGCGCCTGAGCAAGCTCAAATGCATAGTTCGTGATGCGGTGCGTCATGCGCTTCTCCGCTGCTTCTGCAATCGCCTCAGGAAGTTCACCGAGCTTCTTAAGAAGGTCCATTTCTTTCTCAGATGTAATTAGAGAAAGATCTGCGTCTTCTGTTAAGCCCATTTCTTCGCCTTGACGAAGAATGCTACATACGCGAGCATGCGCATACTGCACGTAGTACACAGGGTTTTCGTTCGAACGAGATACAGCAAGATCCATATCAAAATCAAGATGTGAATCCGAGCTTCTCATGGAGAAGAAATAGCGCATCGCATCGATGCCCACTTCATCCATTAATTCACGAAGGGTAACGGCTTTCCCTGTTCGTTTACTCATCTTCATTTTCTCGCCGTCTTTAAAGAGATTCACCATCTGAATAATTTCCACTTCAAGCTGCTCACGCTTATAGCCAAGCGCTTCAATGGCTGCTTTCATTCTTGGGATGTAACCGTGATGGTCTGCTCCCCAGATATTGATCAACTTATCAAAACCGCGAGATAGCTTATCCTGGTGGTAAGCGATATCCGGCGTTAAGTACGTATAAGAGCCGTCACCTTTAATCAAAACGCGATCTTTGTCGTCGCCGTAAGTGGTGGAACGGAACCAAGTTGCACCGTCCTGCTCAAACGTTTCACCGCGCTCTTTTAACTTCGCAAGAACGTTATCGATTTTGTTTGATTGATAAAGAGATGTTTCAGAGAACCAGACATCAAATTCAACGCCAAATTCCTTCAAATCTTTTTTAAGCTTTTCAAGCTCGCGCTCAAGTCCATATTCACGGAAATAAGCATAGCGCTCTTTGTCGTTAAGTTGAAGGAGACGATCGCCTTCTTTCTCAACAAGATCTTTCCCGAACTGCACGATATCCTGTCCTTGATAGCCATCTTCAGGCATGTCTTTTTCTTTTCCAAGTGCCTGCATGTAGCGCGCTTCAAGAGATACAGTAAGGTTATGAATCTGGTTTCCAGCGTCATTGATGTAATATTCACGTGATACATCATAACCAGCACGGTCTAGTACGTTACATAGCGTATCGCCTACTGCTGCTCCTCGCGCGTGACCAAGGTGCAAGCTTCCAGTCGGATTGGCTGAAACAAACTCGACCTGGATTTTTTCATTCTTGTCAGCTGAACGACCGTAGTTATTTCCTTTATCAAGAATCGTTGGAATGAGCTCTGTTAAATAAGCTGTATCCATGAAAAAGTTAATAAATCCTGGACCCGCAATATCAATTTGTTTAATGCCTGCTTTTGTCATATCAAGATTCGCTTTTAGATCTTCTGCAATGGCACGAGGTGCTTTCTTTGCAATACGAGCAAGCTGCATCGCCATGTTCGTTGCATAATCACCGTGCGCCTTATCTTTCGGTGATTCCAGAATCACTTCAGGTATTTCACTTTCGGAGGCAAGGTTCGCTTTGATGACGGCTTGCTTAATCTCTTCTTTTAACTGCTCTTTCTTTTGTTCCACACTGTTCATTGACTTGCTCCTTTCCAGCTTAGCGACAGCTCATGTCGCTGCGTTTCATCTTCTTCAAGGTAAAGCAAATAGCGTAGCGTTAAACGACCTTTCAACTTCTCCTTGTCCACCAGCTGCTCAATACGTTCTGTTCGAATTTGCATCGGCATCGCTCCGAACGGCGTTTTATAAAGAGATTCTGACACTTGTCCTGGCGCAAACTGCTGACGCATGGAAAGTGCTCCTCTTCGAATCACGGTCACTTGTTCTTGATCTATTTTCACCGTTGTTGAAACCTTCCCAATCTCCAGGCTTTCTTCATAACGCAAATAAAGCACTTCGCCTTTCTCAACAAGGTTTCCCTGAACGGAATAATTTGTAGACTCTTTCTCTTCCCCTGACTGAATCCGGGAATCAATCGTTATTTCAATCGGATGATCACTCATCACTTCACGTCCTCACTAAAGCATTAACTTTCTTATTATAAGAAAAGCGCAGGGGCCTTGTCCACCCCCGACAAGCTTAAGGCCAATCTCAGTGTGACGCTTTTTGTCACAATGAGAGGGGACTTAAGACCTCGAGGGGGTAGGCCTCGGAGCTGGATCAGGAAAAGCGCAGGGGCCTTGTCCACCCCCGACAAGCTTAAGGCCAATCTCAATGTGACGCTTTTTGTCACAATGAGAGGGGACTTAACGAAATGGCATAACTAAAAGTTCTTCCATTCTTTCCAATAAGAAAAGACTGTATTCAAATAGAATACAGCCTCTACGCTTTATTTCTTATGCGTCCAGCCAAGCAACATTTCTCGGATAAATTTACTAGCCGCAATTGGCGTTTGTTCAGATGGATCGTATGCTGGAGCCACTTCAACAAGATCGGCTCCGACTACGTTAATTTCCGAACCTGCAATCGCCGCGATCGCTTCAAGTAATTCTTTAGATGTAATGCCACCTGCTTCAGCCGTGCCTGTTCCAGGTGCATGAGCAGGGTCAAGCACATCAATATCGATCGTCACATACACGTTGCGTCCTTTTAACGTTGGGAGCACCTTTTTCAAAGGCTCCACAACGTCGAACTTATGCATGTGCATGCCTGACTCTTTCGCAAATTGAAACTCTTCACGCATACCAGAGCGAATTCCAAACGAGTACACGTTTTCTGCACCAATCAACCCACAAATTTTACGAACAGGTGTGGAATGAGAAAGCGGTTCGCCTTCATACTCCTCTCGCAAATCTGCATGTGCGTCAATGTGAATCAATGCAAGATCATCGTACTTCTTATGAAATGCTTTAAGAATTGGCCACGTCACAAGGTGCTCGCCACCCATACCAAGTGGAAACTTTCCAGATTCAAGCAACGAATCGATGTATTCTTCAATCATATCAATGCTTCGCTGTGGATTCCCGAATGGAAGTGGAATATCACCTGCATCAAAGTACCGAATTTCTTCAAGATGACGATCAGCATAAGGACTATATTCTTCAAGACCGAGAGAAGCCTCACGAATCCGACCTGGCCCAAAGCGAGAACCCGGACGGAAGCTAACCGTCCAGTCCATCGGCATGCCGTAGATCACTACGTTACTTTCATCAAAAGACGGATTGCTTAGGATAAATACGTTACCTGAATAAGCTTCATCAAACTTCATGCTCATTTAATGAGATCCTGTACAAATTTCGGAAGTGCGAAGCTAGCCGTGTGAAGCTCTTTAGTATAGTACTTTGTGTCAATGTCATGGAAGCGACTTTCAGGTACTTCAAGCGGATCATTCTTTTTCGAACCAATCGTAAATGTCCAGAGACCGCTTGGGTAAGTAGGAATGTTCGCTGTGTAAACGCGCGTAATCGGGAAAATCTCTCTTACGTCTTTGGATACTTGTGTAATTAAGTCTGCTTTAAACCATGGGTTGTCCGTCTGTGCAACGAAAATACCGTCTTCTTTTAAAGCTTTTGAAATGCCTTCATAAAAGCCACGCTCAAAAAGCTTTGCAGCTGGTCCAACCGGCTCCGTTGAATCGACCATAATCACGTCGTATTCTCCTTCGCTTTTTGCGATATGCATAAAGCCATCATCAACGAGCACTTCAACACGCTCATTATCTAATGCTCCTGCAATGGAAGGCAAGTATTTCTTCGAGTACTCGATCACTTTGCCATCGATTTCAACAAGCGTTGCTTTTTCAACAGATGGGTGCTTTAATACTTCCCGAATGACACCACCATCTCCACCACCAACAACAAGAACGTGTTTTGGATTCGGATGCGTAAATAACGGTACGTGAGCGACCATTTCATGATAGACGAACTCATCTTTTTCCGTCGTCATAACCATGCCATCAAGAACTAGCATGTTTCCGAATTCTTCTGTTTCAATCATATCCAGACGCTGAAAGTCAGTTTGTTCTGTATGCAACGTCTGTTTAATTTTCGCCGTAATGCCAAAGCTTTCTGTCTGTTTCTCTGTGTACCATAATTCCATGTAAACCACTCCTCTATGTCAAATTGCTACACTAAGACCGTTCCCGAACCGCATAGGTCCAAACACCATTAGTATGTAGCAAAAAAATGGATCTAAGCATCAGGAAAGCTTGCCACCAAACGGAAGCCACCGTTTTCCTTATCCTTTCGTCCCTTTAAAAAGTTTCTTAAAGCACAAGAAAAGTATAGTCGACTCTGCGTAAAAAGCAAGAGAATTTTCTACATTCATTTCTTGTTTCTAACAGTAATGAATTTGCCTCTCTTCCATTCGCGCTAAAACAACACCATC
Source organism: Guptibacillus sedimenti (assembly GCF_028610665.1). NCBI lineage: Bacteria > Bacillati > Bacillota > Bacilli > Caryophanales > Guptibacillaceae > Guptibacillus > Guptibacillus sedimenti. The sequence continues at coordinate 150,051 of NZ_JAQQWV010000001.1, read as the reverse complement.
CAAACAAAGAGAGCGAGTACAAATCGATAGATCGCAAAAGGGATCAATCGGACGCGTTCCACGAATTTAATAAATGTTACAATAGCGAAAAGCGCAACAACAAAGGCTGCCAAAAAGCCTGTCGCAAATACTGGAAGATCAGATACGGATAAAAACTGATAGCTTTTCAATAAATCATATCCGCTTGCCGCCACCATCATCGGAACCGCTAAAATAAACGAAAATTCAGCCGCTGTTTTGTGATTTGTTCCTAGTAAGACGCCGCCTGAAATCGTGGCACCTGACCGTGAAAATCCTGGCCACAGTGCTAAACATTGAAAGAGACCAATCGAGAAAGCCTGCTTCAGCGTTAAGTCATCTAAACTTGAACTAACAGGGGCACGTTTTTTTAGATCAGCGAAAATCATCAACACACCACCAACAATCAGTCCGATGACGACGGTATATGGCGAGAATAGATAACTTTTTATAAACCCATGAAGAAGGAAGCCCGCTACTACAGCTGGAATCATACCAAGGATAAGATGAACAAGGGTTAACCCTTCACTTGATTTTGGTGATAATAACGAAACAAATCGTTTTCGATACATGACAACCACCGCAAGAATTGACCCAAGTTGAATGACGATTTCAAACGTCTTTGCCCTCTCTCCAGTAAAATCGAGCCAGTATCCTGTTAAGATCAAATGCCCCGTTGATGAAACTGGTAAAAATTCTGTTAGTCCTTCTACAATCCCAAGTATGATTGCAATCATAATCTCCATACGTTTCTCTCCCCGCTCTCAATTAAGTTTTAGTATAGTTCACTTTATTCAAAAACTGGACAACTATTTTTTAAACTTATTGCTACCGTCGTTCGTTTTGAAAAAACAAGTATCTTTCATCGGGAAACGTGTTTAAGAGTTTCTAGATTGTTACATACTAGATTTAAGACGATGTGGGGGTGAACCACATGAAATGGCTCAAGGATGAGCGATTCCATTATTGGAAGCGATGGACCATGCTTCTAAGTAAATTAATGATGATTGGCATCGTGTTAATCGGGATGTCTATGGGGATGCTTTATTTGCTAACGGTGTTTATGGGAGCTCCCGAACTTCAAGTTCCACAAACAACGATTTACTATGATCATGATGAAACGGTTATAAGCGAATCAAATCAAGATGGTCAGAACCGCTATTGGGTTGACCTTGAACATATTTCTCCCAACGTGATTGATGCAACAATCGCCATTGAAGACAGGCATTTCTACGATCATATGGGGTTTGATTTTAAACGGATCGGCGGGGCCATTCTAGCTGATTTAAAAGCAATGGCAAAAGTTCAAGGAGCTAGTACCATTACACAGCAATATGCGCGGAATCTCTTTTTAGAACATGATAAAACGTGGAAACGAAAAATCGCAGAAGCCTTTTATGCTTACCGGCTCGAGGTTCATTATTCAAAAGAAGAGATTCTTGAAGGGTATTTAAATACGATTTACTATGGACACGGCTCTTACGGGATTGAGTCTGCAGCAAGAACGTACTTTGGCAAAAAAGCGGAGGAACTTTCTCTTGCAGAAGCGGCGATGCTAGCCGGCATTCCGAAAGGACCTGGCTATTACTCTCCTTATGCCGATGCCGAGCGGGCAGAGGAACGGCAAAGCACCGTTCTCCAAGCGATGGTGTCAAACAATGTGCTGTCTGAAGCGGAAGCAATGCAAGCAGAAACAGAAAACATGGCGCTCCAAACGTTCACGGAAGAAACGAAGTCCGACATCGCGCCTTATTTTGCTCAGGAAGTAAAAAAGGAATTAAGATCGGTGCTTTCACTTGATGAGCGTGTCATTGAGCAAGGTGGGCTCCATGTTTATACGACACTTGATGCTCAGATGCAAAAAGCAGCAGAAAAGTGGGTTGCCTCCTCCATTGACCAAAAAAGCGATATTCAGGCAGCGCTCGTCGCCATGGAACCGACGTCAGGAGCCGTTAAGGTGATGATCGGAGGTCGTGATTATTCAGAAAGTAAATTTAATCGTGCCACGATGGCAAAGCGGACGCCAGGTTCCACGTTTAAACCGCTTTTGTATTATGCGGCTATCAAAAATGGCTTCACGCCTTCGACGCTTGTGCGAAGTGAGCCAACGACTTTCTACTATGATAACGAAAAGAAAACCTATTCTCCGCACAACTATGGAGACGTTTATGCGAATGAGGAAATTACTCTTGCACAAGCTTTAGCTCTTTCTGATAATGTTGTCGCGGTAAAAACACATATGTTTTTGGAGGAAAAAACGCTCGTTAATACGGCAAAATCATTTGGAATTACAAGTAAACTATCGGCCATCCCTTCTCTTGCACTTGGTACAAAGCCTGTTGGGATGATGGAAATGACAGAAGCATATAGCATGCTAGCAAATGGTGGCTATAGCGTTTCTCCTTACTACATCGAGAAAGTAACGGATCGCGATGGCAAAGTGATTTATGAGCATTCATCACAATCTGAGCTTGTTTTAGATCCTGAGGCCGCTTTTGTGACGACCAGTATGATGACCGGCGTCTTCGATGAATCACTCAATGATTACACGCGCGTCACGGGGTCTGGCGTTGATCACCTCTTAACGCGACCGGCTGCCGCCAAAACGGGGTCAACTTCTACAGATAGTTGGATGGTAGGATTTACACCGCAGCTTACCGCAGCGGTTTGGGTTGGATACGATAAAGGAGAGAAATTGAATCATCGTAACGATGGCTCTTATACGAAAAAGATCTGGGCAAATTTTATCGAAGAGGCGCTAGCTGAGGAAAAAGCGACTGATTTTAAGAAACCAGATAATGTGGTTGGGATAGAGGTTGATCCTCAAACAGGGCTGATCGCGACTGACAATTGCCCTGTGAAGCGCTTAACTTATTATATAGAAGGAACTGAGCCTTCTCACCTTTGTGAAGATCATCCCGGAACTCCTTCTTCAGAGCAAGAAAAGCAGAAAAAAGGCATTTTCGATCGGTTCTTTAATTGGATTAGATAAAAGACGGGTGCTACACCCGTCTTTCTTAGCGATTCACTTCTGGATCTGGCTTCTTTAACGCCTCAAGGTCTTGTTCGATACTGATCCACTTTTGTTCTGTCATACCAATTGCGTCAGAAATTCCAGCGTTGTAAAGTGTAGGACCGATTTCGGACATCACAAAATGCAAAACGTTTTCAGCGGCAAGATCGCCAATTTCTTCATTTCGCTCTTCATAGAAAAATGCTTGGATGCGCTCAACTAATTCTTTCTTTTTCGCACGTGAGATTTGATACACCTTGCTCACCCTCTCTAAGCAAACGCTTACGAAATGTTCCCTAGAACCAGAACAACCCGGGGAAACTTCCCCGGGCTGTTTTGGGTCCTAGCTATATGTGTTGCGTAACCATAAGTTTACGCTCAGTTTCAGGAAACCTCAAGGGATTTTATCAATTAGTCAGAAAACAACTCAAAGTTAGTCTTGAAGTCCTGCTTTCACTTCATCACTGGAACGTTCATAGACTTCTTTATCAAACTCAATTAAATAGTTACGGAGCATTTGTTTTGATTTAGCATCCATATGGTCGACAACGACTTTACCCTTCATGGATTTATCCATATTGTTTACATGCTCCGGCATGCTTTTCCATGCGCGCTTCGCTTCTGCATTAAAGAAAAATTCACACGCGCCAATGCCATAATAGTGTGGTCCTTCTTCCGTACGTTGAAGGGTCACCCATACTATCCAAGCTGTATGACCATCTGGCACTTCTTCGCGCGTCTTAACGAGCTTCTTGCGTTTTTCAAGAGCACTACGCGCGTGAAGCGCACCTACATCTACATAAATTTCGTCCGTTGTCGGATCAATAATGACAGGTGAAACGTTATCGAGGTTAATCGTACCTACTCCATAACCTCCGTGTCCGTCAGTAGAATCACCACTTAAAATGTTAAAACCTGTTGAAGGCTTCTTTTTCGGATTCTTTTCTTCTTCATTTGCCATTTCTTAGTACCTCCTTCAATCGCAATTGTCCGCTATCATTTTATCACAATTACCTGAATGGATTCATGTCACAGCCATTCACGTTTTATCGGAATTGATTTTAGATTACCCCTTGTCAAATGCGTTTATTACGAATATTATAGTATTTGTGCTTAAAAAACGTTCGTATTTAATGGAGGTCTTACCATGTTTAACTCCTTTTTCCGCTTGAAAGAAAATGGAACAAACGTTAAAACAGAATTTCTTGCAGGATTAACCACTTTCCTGACAATGGTATATATCGTAATTGTTAACCCAATTATCCTATCCTCAACAGGGGTTCCGTTCGATACTGTCTTTATCGCAACGATTATTGCAGCCGTTGTCGGAACACTATGGATGGGTTTATTCGCAAATTACCCAATTGCAATTGCACCTGGTATGGGTCTAAATGCTTACTTCGCATTTTCCGTCGTAGGTGGACAGGCAGGCGTATCCTATCAAGTCGCCTTTGGCGCTGTTTTCATTGCGGGATTATTATTTATTATTCTTTCTCTAACCCCATTCCGTGAGAAGCTAATTGAAGCCATTCCGACAAATCTTAAGCTTGGTATCACAGCTGGAATTGGCTTATTCATTGCGTTTATCGGCCTTCGCATGACAGGCATTATTGTAGCTGATGAAGAAAACCTTGTTGGTCTTGGAAACCTTCATTCTCCTGAAGTGCTTTTAGCACTTGTTGGCCTGATCATTACGCTTATTCTCATGGCCCGTAACGTTCCTGGGGCACTATTCTTCGGCATGATCGTTACTGCGATGATTGCGATCTTCACAGGACAGCTTGAATTTAAAGAAGGCTTTATGCAAACACCTTCGGCTCCTGAATTCTTCATTTTCGGAAGCCCACTTCAGGCAATTAAAGATATGGTTGAATACGGCTTATACGCCGTTGTATTCTCTTTCTTACTCGTTACTTTATTTGATACAACCGGTACGATGGTTGGCGTTGCTGAACAAGCTGGTTTAATGAAAGGGAAGAAAATGCCGCGTGCTCGTCAGGCACTTCTTGCTGACTCGATCGGCACAACAGTTGGAGCCATTTTTGGAACAAGCCCTACAAGTGCTTATCTTGAATCCTCTGCAGGCGTTGCAGCTGGTGGTCGAACTGGTTTAACATCTGTCGTCGTTTCGATCTTGTTCATTGTCTCTGCGTTCTTTGGCCCACTCGTCGGCTCTCTATCAGGTCTTGCAGCGATTACAGCACCAACGCTCATTATCGTCGGAAGCTTAATGATTGGCGCCGTTGGCAAAATCGACTGGAGTGAATTTGACGAAGCATTCCCAGCTTTCTTAATCATTCTCACAATGCCACTAACTGCAAGTATTGCAACAGGAATCGCTCTTGGCTTTATTACGTACCCTATTTTAAAAGTTGTTAAAGGAAAATGGCGTGACGTTCATCCGCTTCTCTACCTTTTCGCCGTATTATTCTTCTATCAACTTGCTTTTCTGCCTCATGCATAATCAAAAGCTCTGCCCACTGGGCGGAGCTTTTTTATCTTCTAAAAATCCACTAATACAGGTAACGCCCTTCCAATCGACGACCTATACCCAATGCATCACTTTTTTCTCTTCACTACTCTTGAATGCAAGCTCAATCACTTTAATAACATTCAGCGCTTCTTCAGCAGTGACCGGTGGCGCGCTATCTTCTTTCAGGGCCTGATAAACTTCCTTGTAGTACGTTTGATAAGATCCAGGTAAGGTCTTCACCACGTGATCACCTTCTTCATTCGTCAGCACACCGAACTGCTCTCGCGCTTCTTCTCCCCAACCTGCGTCTCCTGGAACTCTTCCCGCTATCAATGCTTCCTCTTGAGGATCAATGCCCCATTTTAAGAACGAACCCTTTATCCCATGAATTTGATAGCGTGGCCCATGTTTTTTTACGAGAGAGCCACCATGAAGAATCACTCTCTTTTTTCCATAATGCAGAATCAGGTGAAAGTAGTCATCTGTTTTGCCTTCTTCGCGCTGGGCCATTATATCCGCATAAACGCCGTCCGGTTTCCCAAAGAGGGTGAGCGCCTGGTCAATTAAATGGGAACCGAGATCAAATAGGATGCCAGATCCTTTCTTGTCTTGTTCTCGCCAACGATCACGTACCTCCGCACGATAGCGATCGTAATGAGCCTCGTAAGTGATAACCGATCCAAGCCGCTCTTCCTTTATGAGCTGTTGAATCGTGAGAAAATCACTATCGTATCGTCTGTTATGGTACACGCTTAACAACCGGTCACCTTCTTCTGCAACCGCAATGAGCCGCTCCCCTTCTTCTACACTAACAGTGAATGGTTTTTCAAGAACAACATGCATTCCTGCTTCAAGAGCCTGTTTGGCCATTGGAAAATGAAACTCATTCGGCGTCGTGATAATGACCAGCTCGATTTCCTCATCGGTTAACAACTCCTCCATAGACGACACAACATTCACCTCTGGAAATGAACGATGGACCTTGTCTGCATTCGAAGAAACGACTGTTGAAATCGTTAATCCCTCTACCGCTTCAATGACAGGGGCATGAAACGTCGCCCCTGAAAATCCAAAGCCAACTAAACCTACTTTTACTTCTCTCATTCTTCCTCACTCCCGCGTTATAAGCCTTTTGAACCCTTTTTTCAATTCGACAAAAATGCCCAAATTACTCGACTTCTTTTTCCAAATTTTGATACTAATAAACGATTATACTAATGTTCAGACGGGTATTTATGTAATGAATCCGAAACATTTGTAAAGAAGGTGGCTTTATTATGAAAAAAACCCTTTATTCCCCTATTATGATCAGTTTTATTCTTGGATTACTCGCTTCTCTCATTTATACGATCATTCTAGCAGCAGGCGGCTATCATCATACTGGATTAGCTGGCTTCTTTTCAATTCTCACCATCCTGGTAGCTTATCTTCTACTTTCGACGTACTGGCTTCCTACCCTTCTTGAAATAAAAACGACGATTGCGCTCGGAGTGGGAATTACGTTCCATGTTATTAGTTCTTTCACGCTCGTCGTTATGATGGCAGGTACGTTACCCGAGATTTCAGAGCTGCTTCTCCCTTACTTAAGTACACTCCTTATTTCTTTTCTAATCATGATCATCATACTTTTCGCTGGGTTCATTATTGGAAAAGTAGATTTCACGAAATTTACTTATAGAGATAAGAAAATGACGATGAAAGGTTAATTTCAACAACAAAAGGTGCCCCGAAAGGGCACCTTTTGTTGTCTATTCATCTATTGTGCCAAAATGGCATTAACAGCCAAGCTTTTCCATAAAAGCATAGGCTTGCTCAATTTCATCTTCAGAATAATTTTGCTTCCGTTTAATCGTATGAACTTTCTCAACAACTTCTTCTTTTGTCAGGCGATCGAAAAAAAGAATCGTTGAAACGAGTTCAAGAAAACGGGAGCTCTGGCTATTAATTTCACTGATACACTGACGAAGTTCAGGCAATTCAAAATCGTAATGACCTAGAAATTCATCGCCTTCTTCCGTTACTGCATATTTATATTGGTAATAGTTCCCTTTACTTTCTTTCACTTCGGTGACAAGACCCAAGTTACAAAGTTCCTCGACTCTAAGTGTTAACTCTTCTGAGTAAGGACCATAGAAATGAAACTGATATTTCTCGTTAAATGGAAACTGCAACTTTTTGCAAATGTAGATGATCTTTTGTAGTTTCTTACGTCCAATGACTTCTCCGGCTTCTTTCAACACAGCTATCACTTTCGCGTGATCTTCTAGCAACCTGCACCCCTCCCATGTACTTTTTACAGGTTGTCCAAAAAGCAATCTTACTTTATCAGATGAGGTTCAAAAGCTTTGCAAACGATCCACGCCACTTCTTTCGAACACACACCAGCATCACCTGTAGCGGAAGCGAACTTCATGCCAGGACTGCCTTTCTTTTTGAACAGCTAATCGATTTGAAGCAATGACTTAATACGACGAGTAGCATCTGTATTTCCTTCAAGAATAAAGTCCGCAGGGAAATACAGTTTATGATCGGTTCTTTTTTTACCCGAAATAGCTTCCACCACATCAGATTCACGCGAAAGCTCACGTAAATCGCCACCAGGTTTTAATAGATGTATCGGTAACCGTTCTTCTTCTTCACCGGGCCGATAGAAATCATACGGCAAATCGGAAGATGAATCAACCACTAAATAATAATCAGGATCAATTCCCGCTTCATGAAAGGAATCATGTAGCTCTCGCCACGCATTCATTTGCTGCATCGGGTTAAATTCGATGTATTTAAATAGCCTACGATTCATAAACCGTTCGCATAGATCGCTCAAGATATGGTCCTTCTCCTCCTGCCAGATCTGGAAATAAAACATCACAACAGAATCATCCAACTTCAAAAAATCTTCAAGACTAATATCTTCTTTAAAAAGAGAATAGAAGTGAATCGGATCATGTTGAAAGTGATAGCCCTGCTCAAATAACGCCTTTGCGCGATGAAGAATTTTACTTAAAATCACCTCTGCACTTCGCGTCACAGGATGAAAATAAATTTGCCAGTACATTTGATAGCGACTCATAATATAGTCTTCTACTGCGTGCATACCACTTTGCTTGATGACGATTTGATCGTCACCCGGGCGCATCACGCGTAGAATACGCTCAATATCAAATTGACCATAGCTGACCCCTGTAAAATAAGCATCCCGAAGAAGATAGTCCATCCGATCTGCATCGATTTGGCTTGAAATTAAGCTAACCACAAGTTTATTATCATGCGTTTTGGCAATGACATCCGCAACTTGAAGCGGGAAATCATCGCTCACCCTTCGTAGTACCTTGTTGATTTCAGTGTCACCTAGAATGACCATCCGCGTGAAATCTTCATGATCAAGGTTAAATACTTTTTCAAAGGAGTGTGAAAACGGCCCGTGCCCAACGTCATGCAATAGCGCTGCGCACATGCTTAACAGCCTATTCTTTTCATCCCATCCCTCATACTGAGAGAAAATCTCGTTAATACGCCTCACAATCTCATAAACACCGAGTGAGTGACTAAAGCGACTATGTTCTGCCCCGTGAAAAGTAAGATACGTTGTTCCGAGCTGGCGAACTCTCCGCAAACGCTGGAATTCTTTCGTACCAATCAGATCCCAGATTAAACGGTATCGAACATGGATATAGCGATGGACAGGGTCTTTAAATACTTTTTCTTCGTTTAATCGTTCGAGCATTCCGCGGCAGGCTCCTTCCGTCAAATTCATCCCTTCATTATATACCACCCCATAACAAATGAAAACCTTCTCCCGGGTCGTGATGGGAGAAGGCTCATGTTGTTTGGGTAGATAAAAAGAATGGAAATGAATAAAGCTGAGCGTCAAATCATTCTGCATATAGAGAGGGGCACGTGCCCCTCTTAATTCATGTTATAGAACAGTTTCAACTTTTTTGCCTTCACGTTTTTCTTCTGATTTTGCAATATACATCGCACAAGCTGCGTCACCTGTAATGTTAACAGCCGTACGCGTCATATCAAGAAGACGGTCAACGGCAAGAATTAAGCCGATCGGTTCGACAGGTAAACCTACTTGCTTTAGAACCATTGCGAGCATAATGAGTCCTACTCCTGGTACACCTGCAGTACCGATACTAGCGAGTGTCGCCGTAACTACAACAATAATAAGCTGTGTAAAGGTTAAATCAACACCGGTAATTTGAGCAATAAAAATCGTTGCAACACCTTGCATAATCGCCGTTCCGTCCATGTTAATTGTTGCTCCAAGCGGTTGGACAAAACTACTGATTTGCTTTGGTACTTTCAAGTTTTCCTGAGCGGTTTTCATTGAAACTGGAAGTGTACCGCTACTAGAAGAAGTACTGAAAGCAACTGCCATCGCTGGCGCAAAAGCTTTATAGAATTTAATTGGATTCTCTTTACATAGGAAGTAAATCGCACTACCATATGTGAAGAGAAAATGAATGAGCAAAGCTCCTAGTACAACTAGGAAATACATTCCCATCGATTGTAGAGCTTCTTTCCCCTGGCCACCAACGGCAGAAGCGATTAGCGCAAAAGCACCGTATGGCGCTGTTTCCATAATGATTTTAACAAGATACATCATAACGTCGTTACCTTGTTCAAACAAGTCACGTAGTGCTTTCGTGCGTTCTCCAAGAATCGCAAGGGCAAAACCTACGAAAATAGCAAATGCGATAATTTGAAGCATGTTTCCTTCAACCATCGCTTGAATAGGGTTGGTTGGAATGATATTAATAATTGTATCCAACACAGGAGGTGCTTCTTCAGCTTTAAAGTCTGAGTTTCCTGAGAACGATCCTTCAACACCTGGTTTAATTAAGTAAGCAAGTGCCATTGCAATCGAAATGGCAACCGTTGTTGTAACGAGGAAAAACGCAACTGTTTTCCCGCCCATTCGGCCAAGTTTCTTCGGATCGCTTATTCCGGCTGTTCCTACTACGATAGAGAAGAATACGATTGGTACAACGAGCATCTTAATTAAGTTCAGAAAGATTTGCCCAACAGGACCAAATAAATATTGATCGACAGGTCCAAAGGCATCTGGTGCAAATAGATTAAAGATCACACCAACTAGGATACCTAGAACAAGACCTGCAATAATTTTAACTGTTAGCTTCATAAACATGTCCCCTTTCGTCTCATCGACTTTGATACCATCATCGTGTGCATAATACGGACCGCACAATGCTGGCTAATTTCTGCTTTATGTAGATTTTCCTTATGATCTAAGTCATACATGAAAGCTCTTACATAGATTACCATTTCTTTTCTATCTATACCCGCTCGCTCGCTAACTTGAAACTACCGTAATTATCATTATATCATTTTAGACAATTCTCGCAATTTCCTTTTTTTCGCAAGCCCTCATTTTACTTTAGAAATCGAAGTTTTATAGGGAAATAAGGGCTGAAATTGGGTAAAAAGGATCAGCGATTTTGTCATCACCCGGGAAATACTGTCGGATGATGTCTTAAAACTCCTTTCGTCTGCTATAATAGGAACGATTAGTACGTGAAAAAGGGGTAAGAAAATGGGAAACAACGATTCAATTCTTTATCAGCCAACATGGCGGATTATTGATCAATCAACCCTTGGCCCGTCGTTTGATGCCCTCCAATCGTTCGCAATGGATGATACGCTTTGCAATTCCGCTGGAAGCGGCGAATCGCCAACAATTTTGCGCTCATGGGTTCATCACAATACGATTGTCCTTGGCATACAAGATACGCGCCTTCCTTATTTTGAAGAGGCCGTTCACTATTTAAAATCTCTAGGGTATCGAGTAATCGTAAGAAACTCCGGTGGCCTTGCCGTTGTCCTTGATGCAGGCGTCTTAAATCTCTCACTCGTCTTAGCTGAGAAGCAACAGCAAATTGATATCGATACAGGGTACGGAGCAATGGTCGATTTTGTACAGGAAATGCTAGCACCGTATAATGTCACAATCGAAGACCGTGAAATTGTCGGTAGTTACTGTCCTGGTCGCTATGATTTAAGCATTAATGGAAAGAAATTCGCCGGCATTTCTCAGCGCAGACTTCGCGGAGGAGTTGCCGTACAAGTCTACTTATGCGTAGATGGAAGTGGAGCAGAGCGAGCGTCTGTGATTCAGGAGTTTTATAAACGAGGTGTGAACGGAGAAGCAACGAAATTCACCTATCCTGAAATTGTTCCAGAAACAATGGCTTCGTTAACTGAATTAATCGGAGAAGAATTAACCGTTTCAGATATGATGATGAAAACGCTGAAAACGCTAAAGACGTATGCCGGATCAATGACAACAGCACACCTTTCAATTCCTGAGCTTTCTCTTTATGACTACAATTATCAGCGCGTCTTCACGCGTAATGAAAAAGCGCTCGGTTAAAAAACTCCCCTGAAGGCATGCCTTCAGGGGAGTTTCATATCTTATAGGCTTTGCATTGCAGTAATCAATGCCAGCTTGTACACGTCTTCCTCACTACATCCGCGGGAAAGATCGTTAACTGGTTTGTTTAGCCCTTGAAGAACTGGACCAACGGCTTCATAGCCACCAAGGCGCTGAACCATTTTGTAGCCAATGTTTCCTGCTTCAAGACTAGGGAATACAAATACATTCGCTTCCCCTTTAAGTGGCGATTCAGGTGCTTTCTTTTGAGCAACTTCTGGAACGAAGGCAGCATCAAATTGGAATTCACCATCAATAATAAGATCAGGTGCCATTTCTTTCGCAAGACGCGTTGCTTCTTCAACCTTCTCTGTTTCAGGAGATTTTGCAGATCCTTTTGTCGAGAAGCTTAACATCGCTACTTTTGGCTCAATGCCAAACATTTTCGCTGTTTCTGCACTGCTTACACCGATTTCAGCCAAATCATTACTATCAGGAGAGATGTTAATCGCACAGTCAGCAAAAACGTACTTCTCATCACCTTTTACCATAACGAATGCGCCAGATGTTTTCTTCACGCCTTCTTTCGTCTTGATAATTTGAAGTGCCGGACGAACCGTATCACCAGTCGAGTGAGCAGCACCACTTACAAGGCCGTCTGCTTTACCTGTGTGAACGAGCATTGTCCCAAAGTAATTTACATTAAGAAGAATTTCCTGCGCCTGTTCCGCTGTTGCTTTGCCTTTACGACGTTCAACAAATGATTCAACAAGAGCATCCATTTCAGAATAAGTTGCTGGATCCATCACAGTTAGATCACTGTGCAATGTAAGATTTAAGCTTGTTGCTTTATCTTGAATGGCATTTTCTCCACCAATAACGATTGGCTTTAAGATGCCATCCTTTGCAAGACGGTTAGCCGCTACTAATACGCGCTCATCTGTTCCTTCTGGAAAAACGATTGTCGGATAGCCTGCTTTTACCTGGTCTTTCATGCTTGTAAAAAGATCACTCATTATTTTCACCTCATTGTTTTTAATATCCAACTCCTACGATAACTCTTTTTCCCACAAAACGAAAATAAATCCCTGATTGTAAGCTCTTTCATATAAAAGTTCTATTTTTCAGACGAATCCAAAGGTTCATTAGTAGCTTTCATTCTTGATACTCTTCTAACTATAAGCTAACACGATCGTATTTAAACATTGGTACTGATTTTCTATCCGATTTCTGAGCATCTTTTTTCATCCAATCGTCACTCTCAATCGCTTTTAAAGAGGGACAAGTATTGGTATAGTAGGAAGTGGATATAGTGAAACTTCCATCAGAGTGGGCATTGTTTGATTTGCTTTGATGGTTAGTTGAACCAATCGGACCTTTAGTGGCAGTTGCTGTATAAACGTAACCTGCCTTATTGGTGTGATAAAAGATAAGGAGTGAATCAGATATGAATCAAGCAGCAGTTACTCTCGATGGCTGGTATTGCCTTCATGACTTCCGTACTATGAACTGGACGGCATGGAAACAGCTTTCAAGCGAAGAACGTGATCTTGCGATGAATGAATTTCTAACGTTCCTTGAAAAATGGGAAGTCACAGCAGGCCATAAACAAGGAAGTCATACACTTTATTCCATCATTGGTCAGAAAGCGGACTTTATGTTAATGCTCCTCCGCCCAACTATGGAAGAGTTAAATGAAATTGAAAATGCTTTTAACAAAACGACATTAGCTGAATATACGGTGAAAGAATACTCTTACGTATCTGTCGTTGAGCTTAGTAACTATATGGCTGGAAAAGATAGCGATCCTGATAATGATCCGCGCATCCAGGCTCGCTTGAAGCCAGAATTAGCAGAAGCTCCTTACGTGTGCTTCTATCCAATGAACAAAAAGCGCGAAGGAAACGACAACTGGTACATGCTATCAATGGACGAGCGTCGTGAAATGATGCGTAGTCACGGACTGATTGGACGTAGCTATGCTGGCAAAGTAAAGCAGATTATCACAGGCTCTGTTGGCTTTGATGACTGGGAATGGGGCGTTACGCTTTTCGCAGACGACGTGCTTCAGTTTAAAAAGCTTGTCTATGAAATGCGCTTCGATGAAGTTAGTGCCCGTTATGGCGAATTTGGTAGCTTCTACGTTGGAACTCACCTTCCAAAAGAACGCCTTCCACAATTCTTATACGTATAATCTTGCAAGCTCTTCTAACACTTTTTTTGTGTTCAGGAGAGCTTTTTTGTTTCTCTGAGCGATTTTCGTCATAGGCATATTCTTTCATTTCGTACATACAATGAGTTACGTAGAGCCATGGCATTATCCTTTCTTATTTGCGTGCCCGAAGCATCAATTTGCTAGCTATTCGCTCTGGTTCTTTAACTCTGGTTGCGCCTAGCGGTTTAACCATTGGAATGAGGGACGCTTTAAGTCACACGGCTTTACCAAGCCGACCGTAAGCAAATGTGCGGAAGTTTACAACAGTTTTTAAGAGAACGCTTTAAGGAGGGTTATGATGAATAATCAATACTGGAAAACCCCACAGTCACAAAACATGGGCGGCTATGGGCAAATGCCGCAGCAACCGCAAGGCGGGCAAATGGCACAGTATCCTTCAGGCTTCCCTGGTCAAGGACAGCAAGTTCAAGGAGCATCCATGGGGGTAGGCTTTCCTGCACAACTTGCCGTAGAGCAATCTTACATCGAAAACATCCTGCGTTTGAATTTAGGGAAAATCGCCACCGTTTACATGACGTTCGAAAACAGTGAGAAATGGAATTCGAAAGTGTTTAAAGGGGTGGTCGAAGCAGCGGGAAGAGATCATATCATTCTTTCTGATCCCCAAACAGGCAAACGTTATATTTTACTCATGGTTTATTTAGACTATATTACATTTGATGAAGAGCTCGAGTATAATTACCCTCTTCAACAAACAACGCAATATACTCCGCGTTAGCGGATATGAAAAAGCTGCCGGGATTCCGGCAGCTTTCTGTTTTGGCCAATATATTGTGAGTTTGGCCAATATAATCCCGTTTTGGCCAATATCCTGAGAAATTAGCCAATAAACCGCAACCATCCGCCAACTTTCGATATATAGCGGGTGGTGACAGGCACCCGCGAACTCGCGAACTTGCTCACTCACGCTACGCCTTAAACGCCGCAACCACAACCAAAATCCACGCTGTAATAAACGCGACGCCACCAAGCGGCGTGATCGCACCAAGAATCTTAATTCCGCTCAGGCTAAGCACGTACAAGCTGCCGGAAAACAGCACGATTCCAGCAAACATCAGCCAGCCGGCCCATTGCATCAATCCTGCAGATTGGAGCTTATCTGCCGCAATAGCTACTCCAACTAACCCAAGCGCGTGATACATGTGATATTGAACACCTGTTTTGAACGTTTCTAGCATTTTCTCTGATAGTCGTCCTTCTAATCCATGTGCACCGAATGCGCCAAGTCCAACTGCAAGCGCCGCATTAATCGCACCAATAATTAAAAATAGCTTCATCTCATTATCCGCTCCCTCGTCCGAATCTTCTCTCCCATCATAGCGGAAAGCGCTTGAATGAAGCAACGAATTCTGAAATTGTTCATATACCTTTCGAATCTTGCCACTTACCTGTTTGCATACCTCTGTGCACCATTTGCACACTTTCTTTAAAAACAAACCAACCGCCTAACGGAAAAAGTAACAGTCCCATCCATCCAGGGAATGAAGACCCCGTTACCAAACAGAGCAAGAGAAAACTCGGCATCGACACGAGCTTTAACGCTTGTTTCTCCGCTTCCTCACGTAGCGACGTCTCCCACTGAAATAACTGAGCATAGCTACCTTCTGAGAACTCACGCCAGTCCGCTCTCGATAGCCCGATCAGCGCATAAAGTGCAAACAGAAGCACCACCACTTTCACAACCAGTGGCAATAAAAGGATCGCTGCCGTTCCCCAGCCGATCACTTGTAGGTAATATTGCATTTTTCCAACCGATCGAAGCAACCATTTCGTATAAAGATCGATCATCCTTGTCTGTGGAGAACGTTTCTTACGTATTCGCTTGGAGCCTCGAAAAAGAAAAGGCTGTTTTCGAACAATTAGAGTCGCCGGCGCGACCCCAACGTTTCCCATCAAAAATTTCGTTATACTCTGCTTATACCCCCGCTCGATGACCGCATCGTGAAAAAAGGTTCCCCTCATCTGCACACGTGCCCGGAGCTGAACAACCAACAGAAGGAGTAAACTTCCGATCCCGGCAGCAACCGCCCATTCGTACTTCCAGCCGACCTGGCTCACTGCAAGCAGGATTACAATGGAAAGCAGGTTCACAAATCCAACGGGTATCCATTTCACCCAAATTGAAGGCACGAACAGATCAATAAAATACCGACACGTTTTCGCATTCCAACTCATTAAAAGTAGAAATAGCCCTGTAACAGCCACTCGCTCCACACTCCAACCCCATCCTGTTATGAGTAACGGAAGAGCAACACCAATTCCAAGAGACGTTACGAGCATTCCTTTCAAAAGTGAATGCGCCATCCCCCACTTCTTCAGTCCTTTACTAAGGACTGCGTTTTGCAACAAATACACCTGATCCGCTTCTTCTGTATAAATCCGTAATGACCAGGTCGTTGCGATTAAGTACAGTGGAAATACAGCCGCCTGCTCAGGAATTACTGCGAGCCAGTCTGGTGCCACCAGCCACCAGGAGCGGTAATAAGCAACACCAATCATGAGCGCTGGAATCAGAATATAGAGCCAAACCGTCCAATCAAGCGCAGCCTTTAAATCACGAATTTTATAACGACGATCGTCACTTACTCGCTGTCGTAAAAGTTGAAAGGATGTCATATTCGTTGCTCCATTAACGTATCAACACAATCAAGAAGCGAACTGTCGATCTCTAAGCCAGATTGCTCACGCATTTCCTGAAGCGACCCTTTTGCAAGAAGCGTTCCGTTCGACAGTAAAACAAAGCGATCACATACCCGCTCCGCCGTATCTAACACATGCGTACACATTAAGATTGCCGCACCGAGCGCTCGTTCTTTTTCAATTAGCTTTAAAAAGTCTTTCGTTGCCCGTGGATCCAATCCTAGAAACGGCTCATCAATGATATACACATCAGGCCGTAGCATAAACGCGGTAATTAGCATCACCTTTTGTCTCATTCCTTTTGAAAAGCTTGACGGTAGATGATGCATCACGTGCTCAAGCTGGAAGTAACGGATCAAATCTTTTGCACGCTCCTCCCAGTCCTCATCAGCCAACGCGGTTGCCGCTGCCGCAAGCTCTAAATGCTCCCAAAGCGTTAAGCTATCATAGAAAACCGGCTGCTCTGGAACGTAAGCATAGCGCGTCTCATTCTCAAACGTGACGTTTCCTTTCCATTCTTTTAACAACCCTAGAATCGTCTTAATCGTTGTACTTTTACCCGCTCCGTTTGACCCTAGTAACCCAAGCAGCTCTCCACTCTTTACTTCAAATGCAATCTCTCGAATTTTACTCTCTCTTTTTTCGTAACCTGCTTCCTCAATCGCAACCTTCAACATTACCTTCACCTCTACCCTTTTATACGAGATAAAACGGATAAAAGTTTCCTATTTCTTCCGTTTTTGAGCTTCAATAAACTGTTCAAAGTTCGGCACATCCCCCACACTGTATTTTTCAACAGCTTCCATAACCTTCATCACTAATTCCTGTCGTAAATCATCTCTATTTTGAGGGGACGTTTGCCTGAGTTCTGCTTCAATTTTTTTCTCAAACTGGTTGAGGATTGCATTCAGTCCCTCTTTGTCTTCATTCTTTGCCTGCTGTAAAAGCGTATATAGTCTTTTCTCCATAGTCATCCCTTCTTGTTTGTTTCCTTATCCTCCACTGCATTCGTGAGATCATCAATTTTCTTTTCAAGTCGAACGAGCAAATATAGAGAGACCACAATCGGAAATCCTAAATCACCGATAATCGCGTTAATCACTGTTGTGATGCTCATGAACTCCCCTCCTTTCCTACAGCCCTTAACTTCTCAAGGGCTCGTTTACGCCTTCTGCTTACGGCTTGCTGCGAAATACCAGCCGTTCTAGCAATCTCCGTATCCGATAGCTCGAAGCGATAAAATAGGTCTAGAACCTCTTTCTGCTTTGACGTTAACCTGCTAAAAGCAAGATAAAGGGATTTCTGCTGTATACTCTCTTCAAACGCTGGTTCTCCATCACTTGTCGGGCTTTCAATCAAATCAATCCAGGCAACATCTGAGGCTCCTACAGGCTGATCAAGTGTGAGAGGAAAACGAAGATGCCCAAGTCTACGCTTTCGATCAAAGTTAATGGCCGTGTAACGAATGAGTTTCGTCACATAAGCGATAAATCGAATTTCCGTGTAATACTTATGAAAAAGAGAATTGAGTCTGTTTAACGCTTCACGATCCCGCGATTCATAAGCCTCCATAAAACTTGTCCAATGCGCTTCTTCTTGAATAAACGACTGAAACAAGAGATTTTCCTTTAACTCCTCCATCACTTTATCTAAACGCCACTCATTTTTCATTCTCACCTCTCCTTTCTCTGTCTGTAGGAATGAAAGTATGCTGAAAGATAAAAATCACAACCATCATTTCGAACGTATGTTCTTATTTTATTATAAAAAAAACTCATGCAAATAACCATGAGTCAATACTTCCTATTTCACATAGGTCGATCGAACTAGAGAGAAAGATCAACAAGCAGGCCTTTTATTTCACCGATCAGCGATAATAAGGTCATTCCATTCTTCTCTTTCTCTCGCATCTCTTCCTGAATTTCAATGAGCTTGTTCTCTACCGTTTCCACAAGCTTGTACGTGCGACTTCTGCCATAGTGATCCATGCTCTTTTTCTCGGAAAGCATAAGGCCCTGGCTAACCGCTTCTTCAAGAAACTGTTTTACCATCCTCTTGTAGGCAGATAAGTTCTGAAACGTTCGTTCCTTTCCAAGCAGCTCACCCTGACGGTCAATTTGTTGCAGAAGACGCTGAAGCTCAGCCCCTTTCAACTCTTTAGACGCCTCCTGAATCACAGACTGAAACGCAACCTGCTTGTTTCCTTTTGGTAAATCTAGCTTTAAAGGATCAACCGATGGTTTGCCGTGCTGCTGAATTTTCATCGCTGTTCAGACCTTCCATGTAAATTGACGATCAGCTCTACTTCTCCGATCCCACAGTTTAATATCCGCGCAATGTCTGCTACCGAAAAGCCCTGCTGGTGAAGCTGAACGGCTTTTTGATTTCGTTCATTATGAGCGGAAGGGTGCTGAATGATAACTGGTTTCGTTGCCTCCTCGACTTCAGGAGCACGAGCCTGCTCTATAACGCGAAGGCGCGTATCCAGCTGGTTTTCACGTTTATCGACGTAGGATTTCACTTCCTTTAAGAGACGGTCATTCTCTTCCTCAAGCTGTTCGATATAGACTTCCATACTGACTGCAATCTCTTCTCGTACTTCCGTTCCCTTCGTTTGCTTTAGAAAAAGAAGCACGATACATAGAAAGCTCACAAGATGAAGCGCAATACTAATAAAAATGAATGGATACATAAGGATCACTCCGATTACATTGATTGAACATGTTCTTTGTTAGCGCGGAGGACACCCTTCATCCGAAGGAGAGCTCTCGAGTGTAGCTGTGAAATTCGACTAGTTGATAATCCTAGAATTCTTGCAATCTCAGTAAGCGTCAGTTCTTCAAAATAAACGAGTGAGACGACAAGCTTTTCCTTCTCAGGTAAGCGGTCAATCGTTTCAGCTAATAGTTCTTTAATAAAATGGTGGTGTAGATGCTTTTCTGGTAAATCGGCATGCTCGTTTTCAATCACGCTATACCGTTCGATTTTTTGCTGATCTTCCTCTTGCACAGGCTCATCAACTGATACCATTGTTGATAATGATGCATCTTGAATCACGCGCTGCACTTCTTCAACTGTCATACCAAGGAACTCGGCCACATCACGGTCAGTGCTCGATGTTTGTTTTCGCTGTTCTAAAACAGCATAAGCTTCTTCGATTTTACGCGCCTTATCACGAACGGAGCGTGGCACCCAATCATTGTGACGAAGTCCATCAATGATTGCGCCTTTAATCCGCCAGCCGGCGTATGTTTCAAATTTCAAATCACGTTCTGGCTCGAACTTTTCAAGTGCATCAAGAAGCCCCTGATAAGCGAAACTCGTAAGGTCATCACGCTGAACGGTAGATGGGAGAGCGGCCGCATATCGTTGCACAGCGAAATCAACAAGCGGACGATAAAGCGCAATAAGATGGTTGCCCGCCTCTTCCTGCTTCTCCTCTTTCCACGCTCTCCAATATTCGGTTGTTTGTTTATCCATTTTGGATTTCATGAAGTTCACCACCTGAAAAATTCTTCCCGCTTATTTATGAAACAGTACCTTTGTCAAAAACCCTTTCACGCCAAGCTTATAAACAGAAGGAAGGTTTAAATACGATCGAACCAATTCGTCTATTGCCTTTGCCGCTTTCGAGTTTGGATATTCGAGTAAATAGGGTGACTGTGCGATAACCGCTTTACGCACAAAAGGATCATCTGGAATTGCCCCAAGCAAATCAATCGACTTATTTAAAAACTGAACAGAGGCTTTTTGGAAATTAAGGGATGTACGTTCAGCCTCTTCCTTCGTAAGGGATCGATTCACGATCAGTTTGACAGAGGCTTGTTTATTTTTTTCATTGAGCGCTTTTAGAACGCTATATCCATCTGTAATCGAAGGCGGCTCAGGATTAATGACAAGAAAAACATCATCAGCCGCTTGAAGAAACCGCATCCCTTCATAAGTGAGCCCCGCGCCTGTATCGAGAATAATGTAATCCACTTTGCCTTGAAGCGAACCCACTTCTTTAAAAAAATGATTTAATTGCTGGGCGTCTAACGTAAGAATTTTTCCGATTCCATGACCACCTGCTAAATATTGAAGACCATTTATCCCTGTTTCAACGACGGCTTCAAGTGATAGCTGCTTCTCAAGCATCGTCATAATGGTTTCTTTCGGCGTTACCCCCATCAGCACATCAAGGTTTGCCATACCGACATCTAAATCAAAAATCACTACTTTTTTATTTAACGCAACAAGACTAAGGGCAAAATTAAGCGATACATTCGACTTTCCAACGCCGCCTTTTCCACTTGTCACAGCGATCACTTTTGTATTTCGTTTACTTGAATCAGAATGAAGGCGACGTTTCACTTCTTGACGTAATTGATTCGCTTGATCAGCCATCTCATCGTCCCTCCATCACCAGATCAAGGAGGAACTCTGGTGTCGTTCTCACGAGATCATCGGGTACGTTCTGCCCAGTTGTTAGGATCGTAATCGGAAGGTTGTAATCTTCCATAAAATTAAAAATCGGCCCGCGAACTGTGGTTTCATCCATCTTCGTCATTATCACTTCCGATACCCCGAGCGATTGAAAATTATCAGTAATCAATCTCATATCAGAATAACGATGGGTAAGGCTTAACATGAGTGTAATTGACATTTCCTGACCAGATAAAAGCGTTTCTAACTGTGTAATGTAGCTATATTGTTGGTAATTTCGACCCGCTGTGTCCATGAGAATGACGTCGCAAGTGGAAAGGCGTTCAAGTGACTGCCCTAAATCGGCCGGAGACTGGACAACTTCCATTGGGATGCCAAGAATATCGGCATACGTTCGAAGCTGTTCGACTGCGGCAATCCGGTACGTATCTGACGTGATAAGGCCAACGGATTGACGCTCGTTCAATAATAAATGCCCGGCTATTTTTGCAATTGTCGTTGTTTTCCCCACACCTGTTGGACCAACGAAGCACCGTATTTTCTTCGGTTCACTTCTTATACTAGGATAATTCTTTATTCTTTTCGCAAATTCCTGTCTCATCCATGTAAAAGCATCTTCTTTTGCATAATTTGGATAAGATTTTGATTTAATCAGTAGTTCCGCCATGACACCTGAGCGAATTGCCTGTGAGAATTCCTGAGCATCTAAAAAGGCTTGTACTGGCTTTAACTGTTTCGGCAATCGCTCATTCTCCATCATTTGCATCATGATTTCTTTCATCGATTTTAGCTCACCAAGCACCTGAGTCTCAGCTTCTGGCAGTTTGTCCAGCCCCTGTTTTTCTACTCGTTCAGGCGCCTCTTCCCGACGCTTTTTTTCTGACTGTAAAAGCGTCGCAAACTCTGTCTCTTCTTTCGCTACTTTTTCCTCATCAAGAGCAGCGAGCACTTCAAGGCGCTGTTTTTGAAACAAGCCGAAAATCCCGCCTACTTTTACTTTTTTCGTATTTAAAATAACAGCATCCTGGCCGAGCTCCTGCCTAATAAGGGGCATCGCTTCACGAAGGTGGGTGACTACATAGCGTTTGATCTTCATGGTAGATTAATCACTCCTACACTTTGGACTTCAACATCAGGCTCTAGCTCGCTATAGGAAAGAATCGTGAGCTCAGGCATATAGCGCTCTAAAAATTGGCGTAAATACATGCGGATCGCAGGTGACGTTAATAGAATTGGCTGAATGCCTGACTGCTGAAGGCGGCTTACTTGCTGCAGTACTTCCTGATAAATGGTTTGCGATGTTTCAGGATCAAGCGCTAAGTAACTTCCTTGATCCGATTGCTGAACCGATTCCGCGAAGCGCTTTTCAAGTCGCGCCCCTGCTGTTAAGACTTTCACAGGCTCACCAGGTACAGCTACTTGTGACGTGATCTGGCGAGATAATGACTGACGCACATATTCCGCTAATACATCAGTATCTTTCGTACGCACGCCGTTATCGGCTAATGATTCAAGAATCATATCTAATGATCGAATCGAGACTTTCTCTTTCAACAGCCTCATTAGCACTTTCTGCACATCACCGATTGTTAGGATATTCGGAATCAGTTCTTCTAGAACAGCTGGAGAGGATTCTCTGACGTTATCGAGCAAGTGCTTCACTTCCTGACGACTTAACAACTCATGCGCATGGCGCTTGATTACTTCTGTTAAGTGGGTGGAAACCACTGACGGTGGATCAACAATCGTGTAGCCCGATAGCTCGGCGCGATCTTTCACTTCTTCCGTTACCCATAGAGCTGGCAGTCCGAAAGCGGGTTCTACCGTTTCGATCCCTGTAATGGTTTCATCTTCTAAACCGCTACTCATCGCAAGGTATTGATCCAGCCGAACCTCTCCACCAGCTACGCGGTTTCCTTTTATTTTGATCACGTACTCGTTCGGTTCGAGCTGGATGTTGTCACGAATTCGAATAACAGGCACGACAATCCCGAATTCAAGCGCGATTTGCCTGCGAATCATGATGACGCGATCGAGAAGATCACCGCCCTGTTTTTGATCGGCTAGTGGAATAAGTCCATAGCCAAACTCAAACTCAATTGGATCGACTTGAAGAAGACTCGTCACGCTTTCTGGCTTTTTCATTTCTTCGACTTCTTCGTCGCCTGCGGCTAATTCGACTTCTTTCGTTTGATCAAGATTCTTTTGCATCGTCCAGCCTCCATAGACGAGGAGCCCTGCGATTGGAAATGTGAGAAGCGGATTAATCGGTGTCGCAAGTCCGAGGAGCGCTACAACCGATCCAACAACGTAAAGAAGCTTCGGATAAGCAAAGATTTGCGAGGTGATATCAGATCCTAGGTTGCCATCTGATGCTGCTCGCGTTACGACAATTCCCGTCGCTGTTGAAATGAGCAGCGCAGGAATTTGACTAACAAGGCCATCGCCAATCGAGAGAAGCGTAAACGTCGTTGCCGCATCGCCAACTGGCATCCCATGAACGACCATTCCAATAATGAGTCCACCGATAATATTAATTAACGTAATGACAATTCCGGCAATCGCATCGCCTTTTACGAACTTACTGGCTCCGTCCATCGCCCCATAAAAGTCAGCTTCACGCGCAATTTTTTCTCGGCTTACTTTCGCCTCGCGATCTGAAATCATACCTGCGTTCAAATCAGCATCAATGCTCATTTGCTTCCCTGGCATCGCGTCGAGCGTAAATCGAGCAGCTACTTCAGCCACTCGTTCGGATCCTTTTGTAATAACAATGAATTGAATAATAACAAGAATCAGGAATACAAGGAGTCCGATGACAACACTTCCGCCAACAACAAAGGAACCAAACGTTTCAATCACCTGTCCACCTGTTTTGTTCGTTAGAATCGACCTAGTTGTTGAAACGTTTAAGCCAAGGCGAAACAGCGTTGTTAATAACAAAAGCGATGGAAAAATCGAGAACTGGAGCGCTTCTTTCGTATTCATCGCAACAAGGATGATCGTGAGCGCTAAGCTAATGTTCATCATAATGAGAAAATCGAGTAAGAGCGGAGGGAACGGGATCACCATCATGATCACAATCATAATGACGGATACGAGCACGGCATAATCTTTTATTTTCATCGTCAGTTCCCTCCTCCCGGGTAGCCTTTTATGCTATAAACGTAAGCAAGTATTTCTGCGACAGCCTTGAACAACTCTTCTGGCACCCCATCACCAATTTCTACCTGATAATAAAGCGCACGCGCAAGCTGGACATTTTCCGTCGTAATAATCTCGTGCTCTTTCGCTTTCTCTTTAATCTTTTGCGCCACGTAATCCATCCCTTTCGCGACGACTGTCGGCTTATCCATTTCTTTCGGATCGTACCGAAGCGCAACGGCAAAGTGCGTAGGGTTTGTAATGACGACGTCCGCATTTGGAATTTCTGAGATCATGCGGTTCATTCCAAGCGCGCGCTGCTTTTCTTTAATCTTTGATTTAATGAGCGGGTCACCCTCGCTCTTTTTATATTCATCTTTGATGTCCTGTTTTGACATGCGGATGTTTTTTTCAAAGTCATATTTCTGATAAACATAGTCTAATAGGGCTAAAAATAATAATAGAATTCCTACAGCTAACCCCGTTTGAACGATGAGTGAGCCTACAAGAGCAGTGGCTTCTCCAATCGACTTTTGCGAAATAAGCATCACTTCATCTCGCTTATTCCAAAGAACAATAAACGTAACGGCTGAAATAAAGGTAATCTTAATTAATGATTTTAAAAGTTCAACAAGCGTGCGAGCTGAGAAAATCCTCTTCGCTCCTTTTATCGGATCAATCCGTTCAAGTTTTGCCTGGAGCGGATCAGTCGAAACGAGAAAACCAACCTGCATATAGTTTCCTAGCACGCCCATGATAAGGGAGATCCCCATTAGTGGTGCTGCAATCAAAGCCGCTTGCCAGACGTTTTCTTTTAACATACGATCGACGTTTTGCTCTGTGAGCGTCCAGTTCGTGATTTGAACAAGGTTGCCTCGTAACATCGATTGAAGACTTTCAATCATCCATCCGCCAATGAACGACATAAATAAAAAAACGCCTATCATCATAAATGCGGAAGGAATCTCAGCACTTCTTGCTACCTGACCTTTTTTACGAGATTCCTGTTTCTTTTGCGGTGTTGCTTTCTCCGTCTTTTCCTGTGAAAAAAACTGGAGATCCATCTGGAAGCGATATGTTCGCATCGTACTACCCACCCAATAGTTGAATAAGCTGGCCCATCGTATCCAGCATCTCTTGAAACACCCCTCGCAGTAAAAAGAAAAAAGTTGGAATCGTGACAAGAATAAGGACAAAGCCAACAAAGATTTTTAACGGTAATCCGACAACAAAAATGTTCACTTGCGGGACAGCACGTGCAAGTAGCCCTAACGCCACGTCGACTAGAAATAAAGAGGCAACAATCGGAAGCGCCAGTTGAAACGCAGAGAAAAACATCCCGGCGAAAACTTCAGCGATAAAGCGCGCAAGTGACTGACTGTCTGCCTGGCTAAGGAGCACATCAGCCGGCAAAAGCTCATAACTTCTTACAAGTCCGTCAAGCATCATATGGTGACCGTCAACGGAAACGAGAAAGAGTAAGGCAAGCATGTATTTAAAGTTTCCGATAATCGGTACCTGTGTTCTCGTTTGTGGATCAATGACATTCGCAATGACAAACCCCATCTGAAAATCGATGAAGGCCCCTGCAACTTGCACGGTATAAAGGATGAGAGAAGCAATAAAGCCTAGCGACAGACCAATAAATAACTCTTTTAAAATGTAGATGATAAACGTCAGATCAAGTGCTAAATCTGTTTCTGCGCCTAAGCCGGCTGTTACAATCAAAGCTATAAAAAAACCAAGTCCCACTTTAAAACGGTTTGGAACGCTTCTTGTTGAAAAAATGGGTGCGGTAATAAAGAATGACGTTGCCCTCATGAAAACGAGTAAAAACAAGGGCAGAGCGTTAACGACACTTTCCATATTTAGCCGATAAACCTGTATAAATTTTGGTATAAGTTCGTTGTGTAATCGAGTAGCGTTGTAAGCATCCACGGTCCAAACAAAACAATCGTTAACAGTACGGCAACGATTTTTGGTATAAACGCTAGCGTCTGTTCTTGAATTTGCGTCATCGCCTGAAAAACACTGACGATTAACCCCACGCCAAGAGCGATTAACAGAAGTGGAGCTGAAATAATAATCACGGTATAAACAGCATCTTCTGCAAGTGAAATGACCATATCTGGCGTCATCGTCGTCCTCCTTAGAAGCTTAATAGAAGTGATTCGACGACCAAATACCAGCCATCGACAAGCACAAATAATAAAATTTTAAACGGAAGAGATATCATAACCGGTGGTAGCATCATCATCCCCATCGCCATGAGCGTTGAGGCGACGACCATATCGATAATGAGAAATGGAATAAAGATAATAAATCCAATTTGAAAGGCTGTTTTCAGTTCTGAAATCGCAAAAGCAGGAACGAGTGCGGTTAAGCGAATGTCTTCTACGGACTCCGGCTTCTCTAGCTCTGCATACTTATAAAAAAGAGCGAGATCTTTTTCGCGCGTATGCCCCGCCATAAACTCTTTGATCGGCAGTTCAGCTGCATCAAGCGCTTCTTCTTGTCCGATCTCTTCATTTAAATACGGCTGTAGTGCCTCACTATTAATTTCTGAAAGAACTGGGGACATAACGAAAAAGGTTAGAAACAAAGCGAGTCCAATGAGCACCTGATTCGGTGGCATTGACTGCGTCGCAAGCGCTGAGCGAACGAAGGAAAGAACAACAACGATTCTCGTAAAACAGGTCATCAATACTAGAATTGCTGGGGCAAGCGAGAGAACGGTTAAGAGAAGGACGAGCTGAATGGTGACGGACACATCTTCTGTGGCGTTTGAACCGAAGTCAAGGCCTGGAATCGTTAAGTTTATGAGCAAATCCATTACTTATCGTCCCTTTCATCGCCGTCGTCCCAATAGTTCTTCCGTTTGTTTCGCTGTTTTTTAAAACTTGCCTGAATCATCTCTTGAATGCCCGCTTGCTTTTGATTCAAAAAGGAGAACCCTGACTTCTGCTCTTCCGCCTGCTCTAAGATGCGCTCTACTTCTTCTTTATCTTCAATTTCTTTCAGCAAATTCACGTTGTCGCCTACGCCAATCATATAGAGCGAATCGCCAACCTTCACCATTTGAACCGATTTATTGTTACCTAGCGGCGTTCCCCCAATCGGTGTAAAAACCGAATGATGTTGAAGCTTTTGCTGCCGCTTTGATAGAAACCGAATAAGCAAATAGATCAACCCAACGACGACGATCGTATAGAAAACGAGCTTAATAAGAAGAAAGAAAATATTCGTGTTCGCTCCATCTACTTCAGTCTGCTCTTCTAGAGGTTCAGAAGGCTCGTCTCCATCTTCCGTTAGCCAGTCTGTTACGCTACCGTTATTAGCAGCCGCTACCACAGAATCAGGCATTAAGATTACAAGGCAAAAGAGGAGTGTCATGATGCTAATCACATGCTGTCTCATCTGTAAACACTCCTTCTAACGCAACTTTGACAAACGCTCGGCTGCACTTAAAATATCGGTTACTCTGACCCCAAAGTTCTCATCGATCACGACAACTTCACCTTTAGCGATGAGTTTACTATTAATCAAAATATCGACCGGCTCTCCGGCAAGCTTATCTAACTCTAAAATCGATCCATGTGAAAGCTCAAGTATGTCTTTCACAATGCGCTTCGTTCGGCCTAGTTCTACCGTCACCTGAAGCGGAATGTCTAATAACATATTTAGGTTTCGTTGCTCACCGTATGGGTGATCTTCCTGACTGAAATTTGTAAACTGTACGTTTTGGATATTAGGCTCAGGCTCTTTCACACGTGAGGCAAAAGTGACTGGTTCCTTTTCTTCTAAAACCTGTTCAGGCTGTTTTGATTGCTGCAATTCGGCCTCCTGCTCCTTTGCCTTCTGTGTCTCAAGTTCTTTCTCCTCAGCTGCTTGAAGGTCCTCTGCGCTAACGAGAAGTTCGCTAATTTGCTTTGCTACGCTTCCTGGCACCACATGGTGGACCACAGTTTGTACAATTGAACCGATTGAAAGCTCGAACGTAAGATCGACATAAATCGGTTCTGTCCCTTTTTCTATAAGTACAGAGTTTGCTGACTCAGAAACAACCTGAAGATTCGTAAACGATCCTGAAAATGAAGAGCCTGAAGCCATGCTCAGTCCCTTATGGATACTGTCCATCATGCCTGTCATCACAGCGGTTAAGCTTTTATCCACACTTTCATCGCCGTCATCGCCTCTGGCTACTTGCCAAATATCAGCCATATCCTGAGCATCAGGAGGGTTCACCATCATGATCGTTTCTCCAGCAGCTGCTCCCTCATAGCGAATCGCTGCTTCTACATAAGGGAGAGACACTTCTTGCTGAAAACGATCTTCAGGAAGAATCTCCATCGCGACATTCGAAACAAACACATCTTGCATAAAAACAGATGAAAGTGTAGTCGTAAGACTGCCGATTGCGACGCTAAACAGCTCGCTCAACGCTTCCTTTTCAACCTGATGAAAAGATACGACGTCTTCTTCCTTCCCTGCAGCTGCTTCATGAAATAACGCATTGATTTCTTCTTTTGAAAGGCGATCATCCGTCATGCCCTATTTCCTCCTCTTCCTTCACTTCAGTAATTTGTAAAGCCATTCGGCCTTTTGATGTTCCAGGCTGTCCGTGAAATTTCACGCGATTATCAACTTTTACAATGAGCGGATCAGACACCGTTTGGTTTAAGCGAATGACGTCTCCATCTTCTAAATTCAAAAATTCTTCAATGGTTATTTCAGAATGACCAAGCTCTGCAACAATGCCTAGATTGGTTTTTTTCAATCTCTTCTCAAGTTCCTTGCTTTCCTGCGGCTCGCGATCCTTTTTTTGATTGGAAAGCCAGTGATGAGCGGAAAGTCTTGGCATGATTGGTTCAAGAACGACGTGCGGAAGACAAAGGCGAATATTGCCACTCACTTCTCCCACTGTTACACGTAACGTAACGGTTACGACTGTTTCGTTCGGTGATACAATTTGAAGAAAGTGCGGGTTCACTTCAAGCTCTTTTAATTCCGTTTTCAGCTTAAGAACGGACGTCCAGGCGTCTTGAAAACTTTCTAGGATTTTGCTAAAAATCCGCTCAATCACCATGGTCTCAATTTCAGTTAAATGAGAGAGCTTATCCGGTTGAACACCTTGACCTCCAAGCATGCGATCAAGCATCGCATATGCCAGCTCCGGCGCCACTTCAAGCACCATCTGTCCTTGTAATGGTGAAGCAACAAAGAGACTAAGAATCGAGTTCTCTGTGATCGACTTCACAAATTCTTCAAATGGCATCTGATCAACAGAATGAACGGAGGCTTGAATGATCGTCCGAAGCTGAGCGGATGAATAGGTCGTCATAAGCCGCGCATAGTTCTCGTGAATACGCGTTAAAATTCGAATGTGGTCTTGAGAAAAGCGAAGCGCTCTTTTAAAATCGTACGTTTGCACTTTTCGTTCTTTCATTGGCTTCTTCTGCCCAGGTTCATTAATAGCAGCAAGAAGCGCATCGACAGTTGCTGGCGATAGCATATCAGACAACATGGTCACCCCCGTTCGTCTATTTTTTCTCTAGTACGTTAATGTTACGGTAAAATTCCGTAACGAGCTGTTTCACTTCATCGATTGATTCCATGACAACATAGCGTTTTCCATTCGTTAATAGAATCATCGTATCCGGCGTTGATTCAATCGTTTCAATGTAGAGCGCATTTAACATCATCGTTTCTCGATTTATTTTGGTTAGCGATATCATATGAACAGAGCAGGCCGAGGAAACTCCTCAGCCCTTACCCCCTATCGTTTTAAATTGACGATTTCTTGAAGGATTTCATCTGACGTTGTAATCACTCTTGAGTTCGCCTGGAATCCACGTTGTGCTACAATCATTTCCGTGAACTCTTCGGTTAGGTCAACGTTGGACATTTCGAGTTGACCTGCTACGACGCGGGAACCTTCTGGAAGACCTTCAGCGGCTACCCCAGATTTTTCTGTTTCAAGAAAGAGGGAATTTCCAACTTTATTAAGACCTGCTGGGTTTGGAACTGTACCAATCCCTAAATTGATAGTTTGCTGAGGGTTGCCATTATTATCTGTGTACGTAATCTGGCCAGCTGCATTTATACTAGAAATCTGGCCAATATTTTCAATTGGATTCCCTAGGTTATCTAACACAGAGTATCCTTGAGTTGTTACAAGATTTCCTTCAGGATCTAGCTGAAAAGATCCCGAACGAGCAAGGTATTCAGTGCCGCTTTCAGCCTGTACTCTAAAATACCCATCTCCTTGAATGCTAAGATCCGTCTGAACACCTGTCGTCATCGGTGATCCTGGGCTATCGACCATATTAATGGCAGAAACAGATGAACCAAGACCGACTTGCATCGAGTTAACGGAGTTTCCAGCTACGCTTTGACTCAGCATATCTTCAAACAGCACTCTACTTTTCTGGTAACCTACTGTATTTACATTCGCGATATTATTCCCAATCACGTCTAGCTTCGTTTGAAAGCCTCTCATTCCTGAAACGCCTGAGTACATTGAATTTAACAAAATGTTTCCCCCTCTAATTGTGTCGCTGCTTCAATCGGTCCACAGCGAATCGGCCTCCTGCTCGGTCCGGCCACTATAAAATAAGTGCTGAATCAATGTTCGTTACGATTTGGTTTTCCATATTGTCCTGCTTCATGGCGGTAATAACTTTGTTGTTTTTAACGCTAACAACAAAAGCGAGATCCTTCATCAGCATGAGCGATTCCTTTGATCCTTTTTCTCGCGCTTTCTCCACTCCGTTATTTAACTGTTGGAGCTGCTGATCTGAAAGCGAAATCCCGTTTTGCTCGAGTCGAACTTGTGCGTGATGACTGAATGAAACTTGAGACTCAATCGTTTGTTTTAGCTGATCTGCAAAAGAACTGCCTTCCTGCTTTTTAACCGATTGAATGGGTTGCTTCGGATAATATGCCTGATTGACTTGAATATTTGCCATACTATTCCCTCGTTTCGATGCGCTCTAAAAGGGAAACGTCTACTTGTTGACCATTATCAAGTTCTGCGAGGACGGTGCCTTCTTTGTATAAAACGGCCTGAACTTTTCCAGAGCTAACCTCGTTATTCTCTTGCCACTGAACGCTTTTTCCAATCAAATCCGCATAATCCGTCATAGAGCTTTGTAACTGACGATCAACAAATTTGTTCATCGACGTATTCATGTTTGTCATTTGCTCAAGTGAACTAAATTGCGCCATCTGTCCAATAAATTCAGCGTCCTGCATCGGCTGCATCGGATCCTGATTGGAAAGCTGGGCAACGAGAATTTTTAAGAAATCATCCTTTCCAAGCTGACCTGGCAGCTCGGTCTTTTGCGTTTGAACAGGTTGGATGGCTGTGACGGAGCTTGTATTCATGTTATCCCTCCTAAATGGCGTAGTTAATTCCGCCGGACGTGCTTTCTTCTCTTTCGTTTGTTACGAGCGGATTGTCTTCTAATTCATATTCGCCTTTTCTTTCCTGGCGCTGCTTTCCTTGCTGAAACTGCTGGCCCTGTTCTCCTCGTCCATCCTGCATGAAAGGTTGTTGGGATCCCTGCGACTGCTGGACTACTTCGACTTTATCAAGCTGAATGCCCTGTTGGACGAGCGTATGCCGAAGTTGATGAAGCTGTGATTCGATCAATTCTTTTGCGCCTGCAGTCGCGGTCACGATATGCGCTGTCACTTTCCCATCTAATGTCGTTAATCGAATATCAAGCTGTCCAAGATTTTCTGGAGAAAGCTTTATTCTGATGTTTGTTTCATCGCCATTTTTGGAAACGTGCATCCGCTCCGTTATCATTTCACTTAGTTCTAGGCTCACGAAACGAGCCTGTACGGGAGCTTCTTTAACAAGTGTCTCGCTTTGCTTTACTAGCGGAAGACCGTCTGGCTTTTCGTCCAATTGAACGTCCTTTCCAAACGTTTCAGTAGCTGTTTGTTCCAAGTTATCCAGCTGCTCAGTTACTTCTGTGTGATCAACTGATGGCTTCGCTTTTTCTCCTCTATCCAGGACAAGTCTTTGCTGCTCGTCCTCCACAATCGGTTCTTCCTTTTCTAGATGAGGAGTTTGATCGATTGTTACATCAAGATTTTTTTGTGTGGAAGGTTGCTCAGCTGTCATTTGCTTGATCATCTCGAGTGGCTCGCCTGACTCTTGGACCTTCGCAGCTTCAACTAGCTTCATTGCTTCGAGCGCCTTCTCCCCTAACGGATTATCGAGAACGTTTGTTGCAACTTGCTGCATCTTCAACCAGTCTTGCTTCGAAACTCCAGGGAAGATTTCTACTCCCTTATGAAAAAAGGTTTTTCCTTGTAACTGCGCACTTGCTTCATTACTCAGAGGTAACTTGGAAGCGACAGACTCAAGAGTTGTTTGCTTTCCAACCTGCTCCATGGTCTCTAACTCCTGCTTCATAAAACCTGTTAAGATGAATCCTTGCTGACGTCCACTTTTCACCTGTATGGTCTCAGCGTGTTCACGAGATTCCTCAACCTTAGGCGAACTGGACGCTTGGCTACCTTGAATGTCTAACGGATGTACTGAATTATTTATCATCAGAAGATTGAGCGGTAGTTCAACTTCACTGTATAGAATTTTTCCATCACCTTGCTCCAATTCACTCTCGCCTGCAGTTCCTTGATCTCTACCCGCTTCTTGCTCATCCACCTTTACTCCTAAAGCATTTAACAAAGTTGAAAAGTTAGTTGAATTGGCTGTTGGCTTAGGCTGCACGATCACGCTTTTTCCAAGTGACTGGATGGCGTTCACTTTTTCACCTCCTCTCAATTCGCTAGATCAGCGACGTAACTAGATGAAACCGATTCTTCCATTTCTGCGAGTAAAGCCTTCCGCTTGTCATCTCCTAGTTTTTTAAGAATGGAGAGTCCCATTTCTTTCTCTTCTTCAGACTGAGCCATCTTCGAAAGGATACCGGCCGCTTCTTTTTCAGGCATTTCGGATAAGTCTTTGGCAACATCTGATGTAGAGAGCGAACTGTCTTCACGGTCAATCGCATTCATGAGAAGCGTCATTCTTTCTTGCATCGCCGCAATCTCGGGCTCGTCTGCTTTTTCAAGATCTCTTAAGGCGATAGTAAGGTCCGCCGCAACAGCTGCGTTCATTTTACCGAGCACTGCCGCTTGCTCTGTACTTCCCATCGCATCGAGTAAGAGAGCAGCCTCATTTAACGTGAGATTTTCCATAATCGAAGCTGACTTTGAAGCTGACATGCCTTCATATGTATTGGCTAATTGCTGAAGCTTCTTCTCGCGCTCTTCTTTGTCGGCTAATTCGCTTTTCATTTCTTCGGATAGCGATTCAAGCTCAGACTGCTTCTTCCCTAGCTCAATTTCTTTTTCGTCCAACTGCTTTTTTAATCCAGATATTTCGATATCTTTCTCATCGATTTCTTTCTTAAGCAGTTCTTCTTCATTTTGATCAGTAGCTTCAGCCGTTAAATTGTTCTCAACATAAGCGATCGGCTTTTTGGTGAGTGAAGTTGCCACTGCGAACAGATCATAGCCAAGAAATGGCAGAACGACGAGCAGTACGGTCGCCATAAAGGCAAGCGGCAAAAGAAAACCGTGGATGATGCGTTCTTTCCATGAACTTTTCTGTCGCTTTCGCATCTCTCTCACTCCTCTTAGCCGTTTCTTGTCAGCATATACGCTCGCACAGTGTTTAAATCGTCCAGTTCATTTTGTTCGATTATTTTCATATCGTGGTAAAACTCTTCTTTTCTCGTTTCTTTGATCGATTGCCACGTTTTCTCTTCTCTTACTTTTGAAGCAAGGGTATCCTGTTGTTCGTTTACCTTATGTTCGACCTGATTCAGTTGTTGTCGTTTTCGTTCAAGCTGCTTTTCGAGATAAGCCATATGCTCTTCTTCTTTTAAAAGCTCGATAATCGGAAGGCCCTCTAACTGACGTTGTTCAAGTCGAAGTCGCTTGGAATGAATGTCTTCTTCAAGTTGATGTGCTTCCTGCTCGAGATCAACCTGTACTTTGAGCGACTCCGCCATTTCGAGCTGAGCCTGAGACTTTTCGTTTTCTTTCACATCCAAAATTCGTTGAAATGGGAATTGAAAAGCTGCGATGGTTAGTCATCCTTTCCAAATCGAGATAGTAGCCAATCCTTACTTTCTTCAAATGAAGCCTGATCATCAATGCCCTGCTTTATATACTTTTCAATCTCTGGATGAATCGAGATTGCTTTATCGATGTTGCTGTTTGTACCGGCTTTATAGGCGCCTATGTTAATTAAATCTTCCGAAGACACATAGACGGCAAGTAGCCGCTTAAACTCTTCTGCTGATTTCATATGTGTGGGCGTTACGATTTCTTTCATAACGCGACTGACGCTTTGCGGAACGTTAATAGCTGGATACTGCCCTTTTTGCGCGAGTTTTCGATCCAGAACGATGTGCCCATCCAAAATGCCTCGTACCGCATCGGCAATTGGCTCATTCATATCATCGCCATCAACGAGAACCGTGTAGAAAGCGGTAATCGATCCCGTCTCTGCCGTCCCTGATCGCTCTAATAGTTTTGGCAACAGAGCAAAGACGCTTGGCGTGTATCCTTTACTCGTTGGCGGTTCGCCAATCGCAAGCCCTACTTCTCGCTGTGCCATCGCAAATCGAGTCACCGAGTCCATCATCAGCATGACGTTTTTTCCTTGATCCCGGAAAAATTCTGCAATTGACGTTGCCGTTAATGCACCCTTAATCCGCTGTAGCGGCGGCTGATCCGATGTTGCTACAACGACAACGGATTTCTTTAAGCCCTCTTCACCAAGATCGCGTTCAATAAAATCTCTTACTTCACGTCCACGCTCACCGATGAGTGCAATGACGTTTACATCCGCTTCTGAGTTTCGTGCTGCCATGCCCATTAACGTACTTTTTCCAACGCCGCTTCCTGCAAAAATACCTATCCGCTGACCCTGTCCAACTGTTAACAAACCATCAATCGCGCGAACGCCAAGTTGAAAAGGCGTCGTAATCCGTGGTCTCGTCATCGGATTTGGCGGCTTTCGATTTGTGGAAACGGCCTTTAACCCTCCTGGAAGATCTGTTTGATCGAGCGGCCTACCGCGTCCATCAAGAATCGTACCTAGTAGCGAATAGCCGACCTTCACTTCAAGCGGCTGTCCTGTTGCCACAACGAGGCACCCAGGACCAATCTCTGATAGGTCATGCATCGGCATAAGGAGAACGCGATTTTCACGAAAACCTACTACTTCCGCCTCGATTGGCTCCTTTAATGGCGCTGGGTACAAGTAGCAAAGCTCACCGATCTTCACTTCTGGTCCAAGCGATTCAATTGTCAGTCCAATGACCTGCGTTACTTTTCCATATTTCTGAACGGTTTCGATTGCCTGAATTTGTGACAGATAAGGTTCAACGTTCATGCTCATCGATCGTACGCTCCTCAAACATTGCTAGTAGCTGCTTTTTCATTTCAGAAAGCTGACTATGTATCGAAATATCGTACGATCCACTCGGCGTATGAACAAGTCCAGAGCCGACATCCAAATCATTCATAGGAACAAGTTTAAGACTTGCGTTTACATCTAGTTGTTTTTCTAGCTCGTCCACCATCGGCATGACGTGTTGGTAGTCTTCTGTCGACACTTGAAAAACGACTTCACCACGATCCTGCACTTTTTTCAGCGTATCCTGAACAATGCCAATCAGCACTTCAGGATGTTGTTCCAATTCTTTTAAAATAATTTTCTTCGCAATGGCCGTGCTTAGCGAGAGAAGAAACGGCTCAGCGCTTTGAATTAACTCTTCTTTCTTGTCATAAGCGGCCTTCACCATCTGTTCCATCTCTTTCTTTTGCTGATCGAACTCGAAATGAATTTGCTGCATGCCTGCTTCATATCCAGCCGCATACCCGCTTTCTTCCGCTTCTCGCACGATTTTTTTCGTCGTTTCTTGCCACTCTAGTTCTTTTTCCTGCTGCTTTTTCTCTAAATGATGGTGCACATTCGCTTCTTCTTCTCCAAGCCTCGTTCGAATTGTATGATAGAGATCTTCAAGACGAATCATCATTTCCAGAAGCTGAGATTTCTTCTCTTCTATAGTCATTGTCCTCGTCGGAAGAATACGGCTACGTTTTGGTTCTTTAACTGTTCTCTGTTCAAGCACCTTTGGAACGGCTCGCTTTTCGCCAGAGGTTTGTCGGATGACGTTAGACAATCAAATCATCTCCTCCGCCGCGCGCAATCATCACATCACCAGTTTCTTCAAGGTAGCGGATGACAGAAACGATGCGCGTCTGGGCTTCTTCCACTTCACGTAGTCGAAGCGGCCCCATTAATTCGATCTCTTCTTTTACCGTATCGACCCGGCGATTGGACATATTTCTGAAAATCGTATCCTTCACATCGTCACTTGCGACTTTCAACGCAATGGAGAGATCTTCATCCTTCACTTCGCTAATCACAAGGCGAATCGAGCGATCATCAAGCGTCACGATATCTTCGAACACAAACATCCGCTTTTTAATCTCTTCTGCTAGATTAGGATCATCTTTTTCAAGTGAACTTAAAATCGTTCGTTCTGTGCTTCGATCAACGCTGCTCAACACCTGAACAATCGCTTCCACTCCACCTGTAAATGTGTAGTCTTGGGAGCCCGTTGCGTTAAGTTTCCCTTCAATAATCGTCTCAAGCTGACTAATGACTTCTGGTGATGTGCTATCCATTAGTGCGATGCGGCGCGCAACATCGGCCTGACTTTCTTGCGGCAGCGAGGAAAGAATTTGAGACGATTGCTTTGCATCAAGATAGGAAAGAACAAGCGCAATCGTCTGCGGATGCTCCTGCTGTAAAATATTTAAAATTTGATCGGGATCCGCTTTTCGTGCAAACGCAAAAGGTTTTACTTTTAGGTTCGCTTTTAAACGTGTCAAAATCTCTTCTGCCTTCTTCGGCCCAAGTGCCTGTTCAAGAACATGCCGTGCATATTCAATGCCACCGACCGCGATATAGTCTTTCGCTTTAACCATTTGAATAAACTCGTCTACGACGGCTTCACGCTCATCAGGTTCTACTTTTCGAAGTTCTGAGATCCCAAGCGCAAGCTGATCAATTTCTTTTTCCGATAAATGTTTAAAGGTTTGTACGGATAAGTCTGGTCCTAAAGAAGTAAGAAGGATTGCCGCTTTCTGAGTTCCCGTTAATTCTTCTGTCGTGCTCACCATCCAACCCCTCCTATTCTTCTTTCATCCATAATCTTAGTAGTTTCACAAATTCTTCTGGATCATTTTTTGCAAGACTTTCAATCTCGTCTTTTCCGACAAGTGTCTCTGGCGTCATATCGACTTCACGTTCTTCACGCGGTAAATAATGGTCTTCCGGAACGCTGTAAGATTCTTCAAACTCCATAAAGTCATCTTCATCTTTACCTCCACGACGTCGGAATAATAGGAAAATTCCTCCTATAACAAGAACCCCTACTCCACCTGCAACGGTATAAAGCACCCAAACCGGAACGCTATCCATCATTGTTGAAAAGATGCCTTCTGTTGGCTCTTCATAGTCGGCCCGTCCCTTAAATTCATTCGCAAATACCGAGATCCGCTCTTCAAGAGCCGCGTCATCAAGCGGAACTTCACTTTCACTTAACGAGGTACGGACAACATTTTTAAGGACCGTGCGAATATCTTCTATATCAGCTGCAGTTAACGTCGTGATATCATCAGCCACAGGTGGCTCTACCCCAACGTTTATCGTAATATCATCAATGAGATAAGGACTTTCTTCAATCTCTTTATGAATGCGATTCACTTCACGGTTAATACGGTCTTCTACTTTTTCATAAGAACCGTCACCCTGGGCATCCGGATCATCTGCATTATAGTTTGGAATTTCGCCTTCATCTGTGCCCGTCCCATCTTGAGCAGCAGCTTGATCGCCAGAATACGATTCCATGATTTTCTCAACGCTAATATCAATGCCTTCACCTGTTTCTTCATCGACAGGTTCAACGAGATCTTCGGTGCGTTTTTCTTTTGTAAAATCAACGCTAGCCATCACGGAGACAACCACTTTATCCTGACCGAGAATCATGCCAAGCATTTGTTGGAGTTCCTGCTGCATGTCTTTTTCAATGCCGTTACGAATATCTTCTTGCTGCTGGTAAGCGGATAAAGTTGTATCAACACCGCCGTTTTCTCCGTAATCAAAAGCAGTTCCGTTCTGGTCCATGATCACAATGTTTTCGACAGGGAGATTCGGAACACTTTTACTTATAAGATGATAAAGGCCTGTCATTTGGCCCTGGTCAAGCTGAGCACCTGGATCCCTTGTAAGAACGATCGAAGCAGAAGCTGTTTCACCTGTTTCATCAAGCCAAACACTTTCTGCTGGTAGGGTAATCATCACTTTTGATTCCTGAATACCGCCAATTTGCTCAATTAAATAACTCAGTTCATTTTGCATCGCATCTCGCTCTACAACATCGAATTGGCGATCTGTCATCCCCATGCCCATATTTTCACTAAAGATGCTGTAGTTAACGTTACCGCTTTTGGGAATACCTTCAGCCGCTAGACTTACTTTTAAATCAGACGCCTGATCCTTCGGCACACTGATCGTTGTTCCGTCAGTTGAAACTTCTACCGGAATCCCTTTCTGCTCGATGGCCCCTTTGATTTCACCAGCTTCGGTCGGCGTTAAATTAGAATATATCGGCGTTAAATTAGGTTTAGACATCCAAAAAACAAGGAATAGAAGTAGGAGAAGAGTGACGAGAAATGTCCCTCCGATCAGCCATTTCGTTTTTGTGGAATAACTTCCCCACGTTTCCTGCCAGCGACTTTTAAAGTTCAGTAGTTGTTGGTTCATCTTTTATCCATCCCTGATTGGCTACATTTGCATGCGCATGATTTCCTGGTATGATTCAATAACCTTATTTCTCACTTCTACTGTTAAATTAAGAGATAGTGAGGCTTTTTGTGCTGCAAGCATGACTTCATGAACATCTTGAACTTCTCCAGTTACGAGCTTATTTGTCATGTCTTCCGATGCGACCTGATTATCGTTCACTTGTTTAATCGCATCCTGTAGCATTTGACCAAAATCAGCTGTCGCCTCTCCTGAAGAAACTTGAGACTTTGCCTGAGCTGGAAGCTGCTGAAGTGCACTAATTGTGTTCATATAATCCCCCTATGCTCGACATCTCTACTTCCCAAGCTCGAGCGCTTTCATATACATACTTTTGGTGGCGTTTAACGCCGTTACGTTTGCTTCATATGAACGTGAGGCTGACATAAGGTCAACCATTTCCTTCACCATATCTACATTCGGCATCTCTACATACCCCTCTTCATTCGCATCGGGATGAGCGGGATTATAAACAAGCTTATTTGGCGCATTATCTTCTTGTATATTCGATACTTTCACTCCAGAAGGGGACTCATTCCCCATTGCAGCTTGAAGCTTGCTTTCAAACGAGTTCTCCTCTAGCTCTACTACTTTTCGCTTGTACGGTTGCCATTCACCATCAACAAGTTCTGAACGCGTGGTTTCGGCATTCGCAATATTTGAGGAAACGACGTCCATTCGGAGGCGGTTTGCTGTTAACGCTGAAGCGCTTGTGTTGAATCCGTTAAATAAATTCATTCTCTTTAGCTCCCTCGAATTGCTGTTTGTAAGTCACGGAATTGGCTATTCGTCTTTTCAACCATCGCATTGTACCAAAGCTGGTTTTTCGCGAGTTCTGCCATTTCAATATCCATGTCAACGTTGTTTCCATTCGATTGATTTACTGTACGTTGATCCGTCTTAACAACGGGGTTTAATGAATTTTTTTCGTTACTAAAAGGGACGTGTTTGGGGTTTGATTTGTAGCTCTGCAGGTTCCTAGTAGCTTCCTGCAGATTATCTTGAAATGAAACGGTTTGTCGTTTGTAATTAGGGGTGTCAACATTTGATATATTTGACGTAATCGTTCGCTGCTGAACCATTGACGCATTTAATGCTTGTTCAAGCGGTTTGATCGATTGAAAAACATTCACGAAGCTTTCCACACTCCTTGTATAAATGTGTTTATATAGGTAAATATTGGTTTTGTATGCAAAAGTATACTCTTTCGACAATTTTTTCGATATTGTTAGCATAGCATTGTCAAAAATAATAGTAAATGAGTGTTTTCACCTAAAAAACGACTTTTTTCACTTAATTTTCCCACATCTAAGCGGTATAATAGAGGTATAATTTTCTAAGTACACGTACGATCGTACTACGATGGGAGCGAAAAAATGTTTAAAGGCATGTATACGGCTACGTCCGGCATGATGGCAAGTGAGCGAAAGCAACAGTTCTTAACGAATAATCTCTCAAATGCTGAAACACCAGGCTTTAAGCAGGATGAAGCAACTTTCCGTTCCTTCCCTGAATACTTGATGAAAGAAAGAAATACGAACACGCCCCCTAACTCTTCCATTGGCACGCTCCAAACTGGCGTCTATACACAGGAAGGCATTCCCAACTTTTCAAGCGGTTCTCTTAAAGAAACTAGCAAACAAACAGACCTGGCTCTTATCGATGAGAATCTCCCAATCGATGCAGAAACTAGTAAAAAAGGCCTATTATTATTTGGCGTTCGTCTAGAGGATAACGCGATTCGCTACACTAGAAATGGAAATTTCTCTGTCGATAAAGAGGGTTTTCTTTCGACAACTGAGGGCTATCAAGTAATTGGCGAAGATCTTCAGCCGATTCAACTAACGAGCGAATCGTTCACTGTGACAGATGATGGCACGATTATAGAGGAAAATGGAAATGAACAGCAGCTATGGATTGGCTATACGGGTGATCCTACTAACCTCACCCAGCAAGGAAATGGCGTTTTTGCATGGGAAGGCGATGAAGCTGATGCGCCAATCAATATTCAAACAACTGAAATCACCGAATATGCTGTAAAACAAGGCTACCTTGAAGGTTCAAACGTGGATATGACGACAACGATGACGGATATGCTTAACACGTATCGCTTATATGAAGCAAACCAAAAAGTACTACAAACGTACGATCAAAGCATCGACAAAGCCGTAAATGATGTCGGTCGCGTCTACTAGGAGGATTTCGATTGAATATTCAAATGGCTACCGCATCTTCTTCACTTAGTCAGACACAAAAGAAAATGAATACGATCGCAACTAATATTGCAAATGTAAATACAGCAGGTTATAAAAGCCGAGAAGCGACGTTCCAGAATCTCTTAACCCAAACGTATGCAAACCAAACTGGTGAAGCAACAGAGCCTGGAAGAGAAACGCCCGAAAACCTTCGCATTGGTTTTGGATCAAAAGTTGGTTTAACAGCACTTAACCACAAGCAAGGATCTGCTCAAGAAACGGGACGTAATCTTGACTTGATGCTTGAAGGAGAGAATGTTTACTTCCGTGTTCAAAACGGCGATTCCGTAAACTATACGAGAGATGGTTCTTTTGAGATTCAAAATCAGAACGGAGCATTTTCACTCGTAACAGGCCGTGGGAATGCGATTCTTGATACGAACGGCAATGCGATTACGTTTGATCGTAATCCATCCGAAATCAGCATCACTGAAGCCGGAGAACTAGTAGCGACGGATGCAAACGGCAATGAACAAACGTTTCAGCTCAGTATCGCTAAAATCGATCGCCCTCAGGCGCTCGTGAACGTCGGAGGAAATGAATTTTCTCTTCAAGAGAATGATGAGCTTGTCGCGCTTAATGGAGAAGAATATAAAACAAGACAGGGCTATCTTGAAATGTCGAACGTGGATTTAACGAATGAAACAACGGAGATGATCTCGACACAGCGACTCCTCCAATTCCAAAGTCAGGCGATTAAAATGGCGGATGAAATGATGGGGCTTGCGAATACGATCAAAAGATAAGTCAATAAACAAAATCCCTCTCGCGTGAGAGGGATTTTGTTTATCTAAGAAAGTCTAATAGAGATGGCTGAATGATCTTCGCGCTTGCAGCAAGAGAAGCCTGGTAGACGCTTTCTTCGGTTTTAAGTTTCATGATGGCTTCGGCAAAATCGACATCTTCAGTTTTAGAAACGAGCGTTTGTAGAGAAAGGTTCTCTTCTTTCAAGCGTTGATTCATTCCTTCTACTCTCGACTGTTTTGCGCCAAGGGTAGTCCAGCTATTTAACACTTGCTCTTTACCAGTTTCAATCTGTTCCAGTGCACTGCTAACACCTTCTTGATTCCCACTCGCTAACGCGCCTGAAAGCTGATCAAGTGTCTTAAACAGGTTCACCTTCCCATCAAACACTTCTCCCGTAACATTCATTTCAATCGTATTGCTAGAAGACATGCGCTGCATCAATGGCTGGTTGTTATACGTTAGATCGCCATTCTCTGCAATTTGAATCGGTTGATCTGTTTTCTGTCCATTGAAGATGTACTTTCCATCAAACTTTGTATTGGCAATATCCTGTATTTCAGCACGTAACTGCTCAATTTCTTTTGCGATCGATTGCTGATCTTCTGGTGAGTTCGTTCCGTTCGACGCCTGTAAACCTAGCTCATTTGCCCGCTGAAGCGCGTTAGAGATGCTGTTAAGGGCCTGGTCGGTTGTTTCCATCCAGGAAAGAGCATAATCAGTGTTACGTTCATATTGCTCATTATCAGCTAGCTGAGAGGCGAGTTTCAAAGATTTCTGAACACCAATTGGGTCATCAGAAGGCGTATTGATTCTTTTCCCTGTTGAAACCTGTTCATTCGCTTTTTCATAGCGTGAGAGGTTCTGCTGTAGCTGAGAGGTAATGTTTGAGCTAAGCATTTGCTGTGTAATTCTCATTTGATGATCTCCTTTCTACTAAACGCCCATGCGATTAATAATGACGTCTAGAAGCTCATCAGTTGTGCTTACATAGCGAGCTGCTGCATTATAAGCATGCTGAAATTGAATGAGGTTCGACATTTCTTCATCAAGCGAGACGCCGCTTACTGACATCCGGTTTTGGTCAATTGACTTTAAGACGGCTTGGTGACTTTCTACTGATCGTTCCGAAGCCTGTGACTTTGCGCCAATTTTTGAAATAAGCATACCGTAAAAGTCGCCAACGCTAGCTTCTGCATTTACATTTGAATTTGCCACATTAAACGAAAGTGTTTCGTTTTTTAAATCGCTTATTGTAGTGGCAATATCGCCATTACTCACTGCACTATTAGTAGAAGAAGCAGCAATCGTAGCTGGATTGGCCTTTACTTCTTGATTCACACTAACTTTTTCAAGAAATGTATCGCCAGTCCCACTCGTATCAAACATCGCCCTTCCTTTTTGGATCGTACCATTGGCATCTTTAACTAGTGAATCTCCAGTTGTCATAAGGTTATTCATACCAGATCCATTAATGAGTTGATTAAACACTTCATTCAGATCGCTTTGAAAATGATCTACTTCACTGAGCGACTGCTTCAGCCCTCCAAGTTTTCCAGTATTTTGTGCGTTCAGTCCTGACATTTCATCCATTAAAAGGTCACGTCGGTCTTTTAACTCGTTCGCTTCAGGTTTTAAAGCAATCTCTTTGTTTAAACGATCAATCTGTGAGGAGATGGCGGTGATCTGATCATCCATCGCTGTCATTTGGTCATTCAAACTTTTTGATAGACTCGCTAATCCATCATTTAACGTTTTCCCTTGTGATAACAGTTCTTCTGAACGTTCCACAAGAACTGCACGAGCCGCAAGACTATCTGGGTTTGAAGCAAGATCTTCCCACGCTGAGAAGAAGCGATCGAAGGACGCACTTAGTCCGTTGCCTGGTTCCCTCGTCATTTCTTCGATTTGTTGAAGCGTTTCAAGCTTCATCGATTCAGCTCCTAATTGACCATTTCGCTCGCGGTACTGGCTGTCCAGATATTCAGAACGAACACGTTCGATCGATTCAACACTTACACCAGTCCCAAGCTGTGAGGATGAGTTACCAGTTTGATAAGGATACGGTATGGAAGACGTTGCGTGCATATCCACCCGCTGCCTCGAATATCCGGGAGTATTCGCATTTGATATATTATTACCTGTTGTCGTAAGAGCCGTTTGTTGCGTATAGAGACTTCTCTTACCGACTTCTAATCCATGAAACGTAGACGTCATTCAAATCCGTTCCTTTCTCAACCTGATCCCTCAGGCTTTCGTATCAAAATATCCTCGCGGTGTTTGCAATGGCTTCTGGTTGGGCCTGCCGTAAGTGATCGATTGATTTGTTGTCGTTAAATGGCCAATCATATGATGG
Organism: Guptibacillus sedimenti; assembly: GCF_028610665.1. NCBI lineage: Bacteria > Bacillati > Bacillota > Bacilli > Caryophanales > Guptibacillaceae > Guptibacillus > Guptibacillus sedimenti. Next base: position 105,442 of record NZ_JAQQWV010000001.1, on the reverse strand, counting down.
ACAAATGCCATCCCATCCCTTAATAACTCTTCATTTACATTATTCATACTCTGTAGTTTTTCAGCTTTTTCTTTTAAATCAGCCGCTCTATTTTCGACCATTCTCTTAACAGGCGGACTTAATAAGCCTAGAACTTGTTTAAGCGTTTGGTCTCGTCCTGCAAGATTTTCTGTCATCTGCTGTCGCTTCTCTTCGTTAACCCGAAGTTTTTGAAGAAGCTCCTTTTCTTTGTTCATGATTTCTGTCAATCGCTTTACGTCTCGTTCTACTAACGCTTCTTTTTTTTCTTCAGAAAGAACGATTAACTTATCATGAAGAAGAATCATTTCACCCATAACCTCTAAAAGTTCCTGTCCCATCGTGCCGCCTCCTGTTAAAACCACTGATCAAACAGCTTCTCAGCTGTCTTCTGACTGTCGACACGATACGTACCTTCTTCAATCTGCTTCTTGATGGCCGTTACTTTCGCTTCGCGCTCTTGTTCGGTCTTCATGTCGTATAGTTCTCTCGCTTTGTTTGAAATTTGAAGTTCATCTTCTCGAGGAGCCTTTTTCACCTGCTCAACTTTCGTAACAGGATTATGCTTCTGGTAAGGGTTTACAATGGGTGGTGCTGATGGTTTATTAATATTCATATCCGGTCACCTCTTTCCGATAGTTTATCATACTACTCCTATTCTATTATTCGTACCCGAATTTGAGGATTATACCGTTATTATCGGAAATTTCTTGAAAAAAGTTAACCGCTTACTGAATTTTAAAGTCCGTGACGAGAACACGTTCTACCTTTCCGTCATGCAGCACTTGATTCACTTCGTTTTTGATCGATTCTTCAAATGTTTTAAGACCTTCAGAGCCTTTCAAATCTTCTTTTGTAAGACCGGCTAACGTTGAAATAACGATCGCTTTTAATTCGGGATTACGAACTTCAAGTTCTTTATAGCTTTTCTCATGATCAGCTAGCAAGTTCAGCTGCACAATCGCAAAATGATCGGATGATAAATTTGTTGTGAGTGGTTCCATCGTAAAGCTTCTTGCGGCAAGCTCTTCCGCTGTTGGTTCTTTCTCTTCCTGCGCCACCACTTTTTTTAAATCAATATCGAGAAATAACACAGCTGCGGCAGCCCCAGCCCCGACAATACCAAGAGCTGTTAGGAAGATTATTAGAATCCGTTTCATTCTTTCACCTCTTATTCTAATTTTCTACGTTGTATGGAAGAATGAGCACTTCAACTCTTCGGTTCTTTGCTCTGCCTTCTTCCGTTTTATTTGAATCGATCGGGCGATATTCTCCGTATCCTGTAAAACTAAATAACTTTGGATCAAGCTTCTTGTTATTCAATAACTCTGTCATAAAATTCAGCGCGCGCTCAGAACTTAAATGCCAGTTCGATGGATACTGTGACGTTTTAATCGGGCGATCATCCGTATGACCGGTTACCGTAATCCGACGCGGTGGATCCGTAACGAGAAGATCTGAAATTTGTTTGGCAAGTGGTTTCGCATCTCCTGTTAACACGGCTTTTCCGCTTTGAAACAGCGCTGCTTCTTTTATCGTAATCAAAAGTCCTTCTTCCGTTAACTTCGTTTTTAAATAGGAGTCAAGATCTTGATCAGCGATATATTCATCAATACGACCTTGTAATTTCTGAAGCTTATTCTGATCCTGTTCCAATGCTTTTTCTTCAGGATCTTCCTCTTTTGCCTCTTCTTTTTCAGGCTCATCCGTCATGCCTACAAAGGAACCGTCTTCTGGGTCGAGCATCGCCGGTTCGCCTTCTAAAATCCCGGTTCCTCCACTTAACACTTCCTGAAAAGATTGAGACATCGCTTCATACTTTTTCACATCAACCGTACTTGCAGCAAAAAGAACGATAAAAAGAGCCAGTAGAAGCGTTAACATATCGGCATATGGAATGAGCCAGCTTTCGTCGACGTGATCCTCATGCTCCTCATGTCTCTTCTTACGCATCTGCGCCTACTCCTTCTACCTCTGATTGACTTGATTTCTTTTCAACTTCAAGGTTTCGTTCCTTACTTGGCAAGTAGACGAGAAGCTTGTCTTCTACCATACGAGGCGATGCGCCTGACTGAACGGCCAGAAGACCTTCAAGCATGATCATTTTAATTCGAGCCTCAGCGTTGGATTTACGCTTTAGCTTATTTGCGAATGGATGCCAGAGAACGTAACCTGTGAAAATCCCAAAAAGCGTGGCGATGAACGCCGCAGCAATCGACTTCCCAAGGAGCTCCATATCCCCAAGGTGACTAAGCGCTGCGACAAGCCCAACGACCGCGCCAAGAACACCGAGCGTCGGGGCATACGTACCAGCCTGAGTAAAGATCCCCGCTCCCATCCTGTGACGTTCTTTCATAGCTTCAATATCTTCTACTAAAATTTCCTCAATCGCTTCATGTGAATGACCATCGATCACCATTTGGAAGCCGCCTTTTAGAAAATCATCATCAATCTCTTCAAGATTATTTTCAAGCGAAAGGAGGCCTTCACGACGAGCAACAGTTGCCCACTCACGAAACATCGGGATCAGTTCTTTTTCACTAAGAAGCTTCTGATTGGAGAAGATAATTTTTAATAATGTTGGGAATTTCTTAATCTCGTTAAATGGAAATGCAATAAGTAGTGCTGCCGCTGTCCCAACAAAAATAATCACGAGGGCAGCGGGATTTAATAGAGCAGCCGGATTTGCACCTTTGAGAATTAATCCGCCAACTAGGACGAAAAAACCGAGGAGCACACCGAACAGAGATGTTTTTTCCATTGCTTTCACCCTCTTTGTTTAACTTACTTCTTTGCCTGTTCCATCGCTTGCTTCCACGTATTTCGAAACTCTTCCGCAAGTCCTTCGACTTCTTTTAAAATGCTCGCATCATTTTGAATATTCGCCGTTACAAGCTGCGAAATCATATACTCATAGAGCGCATCCATCGTTTGTGAGAGATCCATCTCCATATTTAAGGACGAACGCAATTCATAAAGGATGTTTTGCGCTTTAATGATATTTGTGTTCTTCGCTTCCATATCGCCTTTTTCCATCGCAATAGAGGAGAGACGAATAAATTTGATACAGCCGTTATAAAGCATTAACGTTAATTCCTGAGGCGATGACGTTGCGACCGCATTCGTTTGATACGTTTGATATGGATTTTTCATAGCCATAAAAATTCCCCCTATTTACGCTGATCGAAAAAGGCGCCGTCCATATATGTGGCTGTCTTAGATTTGTAATTATTCGATGCTGCCTTTCCTTGTTGGAAACGTCTCATTTGATCTGAAAAAGCTGAATAAAGCTCCGACAGCTTCGGTTGAATCGTCTCTTCAAGAGCGCTTAGCTGTTGTAATAGTCCTTGTTCATCTTCCGTCCAATCCTTGCCTTCTGTCTCCATCGCTTCTTCTAATAATTTTATTGTTTCCTCACGACGGGTGATCATATGATTAATACCGTCAAGCTTTTCTGTCCCATCTTGATTCATGGATGGATTGATTTCACCAAGTGATTTTGCGATTTGATTTGTCACCACATGTAGTTGATTTAACGCATCATTTCTTCTCATTTTACATCCCACCAAGTAAGTTTTGTTGTACCCATGCACTTTGCTGATTAAGCTGACTCATCGCCGTTTCAAGCGCCGAGAATTGTTTCCAATACCGATCTTCAATCGTCACGAGCTTATTTTCCCAGTTTTCCATCTGTTCATCTAAATCTTTTAACCTCGTTGAAAGAAAGCTACTATCGACAAGCGTTCCTGGCGTCCCTGCTTTTTTTCCTAACTGATCAATGCCTTTGTTAACGGAGTCATAAAGCCGATCGCCAATCCCATCTGTGCCGCTCGTAAACAGATTCATGACCTCTTCAGGCTGTTGTTCTAGTGCACTCTTTAATTTGGCTTCATCGATAAAGAGCTTGCCTCCATCCTGATACGAACCGGTATTGATCCCTACTTGCGAAAGCATGCTAAGCTCACCTGCCGGAATTCCGCTAACCGGTGACATCCAGGCACTGCGAAGATCACTCACAATTCCCCGGACCGTTGCGTCACTTTGAAGCATCCCGCTTTTCGCTTTCTCTTCCCAAAGTTCGATCTCTTTCTCAGTAAGATCTTCTCTTTGCGCATCTGTGAGCGGAGGGAAATCGCGGTTACGCTTTTCAGTCAGCATCCCCTGCGCTTTATCCATGAACTCGTTGTATTTCTCAACAAAATTCTTAATCATGTCAAAAGGAGCCTGAGCATCACTTTGGACCGATACGGTGGAAGTCCCTTTTTGGACAAGGTCTAGCTTTAGATTATTAATCGTGGTCGTGTTCGTTTTCAAGTTATCGACAACAATGCCATCAAACGTCACGGAACCATATTTCCCCTGTGCAGTGTTTGCGGCGCCACCGAGAATACGACTCCCTACCGTTGGATCACTGAATCCGAGCGTAAAGGACTCATCTCCTCCCATTGATTTTGAGGAAATGAAGAAGCGAGAGGTGGTGTCATCAAAGCTTGCTCTTAACCCAAGTGATTCACCTGTCGTTCCGTCAGTCGCACCCGCTATTTTTTCAGCGAGACTTTTTAATGTGTCTGATGCCGTGATGGTAATGGAAGCCGTTTGCCCTTTGCTATTTGTAAGCTGAAGCGTCGTATCCGCTTCACCTGTTTGAAGTACTTTATCTGTTCCCTTCGCCGCACTGCCCGCTTCATTTTGAATCGCTTGTCCTGATGTAAACTTGGCGCTTTGAGCGAGTTCGTTAACGGTAACCGAATAAGAACCTGGGACAGAGGCAGATGTCGTTGTAGCAGTAACGGCTCCTGTGTTAGATGAAACGGTTTTAAAAGCATTGTAACCAGACTGCAGCCGCATCGATGAAGCCCTGCTTCGCATATCCGACATCATTGTATTTAATTCACGATACGATTCCTTCTGCCACTCCATCGTTTGCTTCTTTTGAGACAATTTATCGAGCGGAATTCGCTCCGCCATCATGAGATCTTTTACCATCTGATCTGTATCCATCCCCGTCGCTAACCCGGAAATTCTCATGAACATCTCCTCCGTTCATACCTTCTATTCATACTATCGGCAGGGTAATGGAATTGTTTAAGGTGTAAAAAGTCCTAAAAAAGAACCCTCCATCGAGAGTTCAAACGCTCAGATTTTCTGATCGACCATAAAGCCCATTAACTCAGTCGTTGCCGCATAGCGATCAAGAAACTTTTTTGAAGGGATTTCTTTAATCACTTCGTCGGTTTGTGTGTCGATAATCTGGACGTAGTACTCGTTTAGCTTGTCGTGAAGTTGGAATTTGAGAGAGGTTTTAGTTGGTTGGAGATAGGTGTTTAGGGTGTGGATGTGGTGCTCGACGATTTCTTTTGATAAAACTTTTTCTTCTACCTCATGTTTTTCGACCGTCTTATTCATTTCAGTATTCTTTATTTGAGTTAATTTAGGTGGTCCAATAGGTGTGATTGAAACGTCTCTTAGTTCCATCAGCTAATCTCCAATTCTCGATCAGTTTGTTTTAAAAAAGGTGGCCTTCAATTGAAGACCACCTTGTGAGTAAATTAACGAAGAAGTTGTAGTACAGCCTGCGGCTGTTGGTTGGCTTGACTGAGCATTGCTTGTGACGCCTGGTTAAGGATGTTGTTCTTAGTAAACTCCATCATTTCTTTAGCCATGTCTACGTCGCGTACACGTGATTCAGCAGCACTTAGGTTTTGAGAGCTTGTACCAAGGTTGTTAGTGGTATGCTCCAATCGGTTTTGATAAGCACCGATTTGAGAACGTCCTGAACTAACTTTCTGAATAGCACCTTCAATTGCATCAAGAGCAGTTGCAGACGTTGCTGTATCTGCAACAGAAAGACTAGCGAGATCAGTTCCTACAATATCATTTAGGTTGATACCATCGACTGCGAAGTCTAGTACCATAGTTTCTCCAGAGTTAGCTCCAACCTGCAGTGTAATGCTACCAGCATTACCAGCTGAAGAATCAAGTAAGTTTTGTTTGTTAAATGCAGTTCGAGTATTAATGTTGCCTATTTCTGTAACAAGCTCATCTAATTCAGTTTGTATAGCTGCGCGGTCTTCTGTATAGTTTGTGTCGTTCGCTGCTTGAACAGTCAGCTCACGCATACGTTGAAGCATAGAGTGAGCCTCGTTAAGTCCACCTTCAGCCGTTTGAAGAAGACTGATGCCATCCTGAGCATTACGTGAAGCCTGATCAAGCCCACGAATTTGAGCACGCATTTTTTCAGAAATTGAAAGACCTGCTGCATCATCAGCTGCGTTGTTGATACGAAGCCCCGAAGAAAGCTTTTCCATGTTTTTTGATGAATTTGCTGCGTTAGCACCCATCTGATTGTACGTGTTCATTGCTGCTAAGTTGTGATTAATAATCATCCCTAAATCTACCTCCATGTAATTGGTTTATCAAGAAAATCCACATCCGTTTGGACTTCCTAACATCCCTATTATCGGCAGGCATTTTAGGATGTTTAATACTTTTCTGAAAAATATTCAAAAAAGAACCGCATCCAAAAGATAGCGGTTCCACTCCTAATAAGAATTTACCTTAAATGCGCATACTCTTCCTTCTCATAAAGCCCAGGCAAATAAGCCTCAAGACTATTCCCATCCGTATCATAAAACTTAAAATGCGCAATTCCATCTTCTTCATCTACCGAAACGCCACGCTCTTGCAGCTCATTTTTAAACGTTTCTACATGCTCCTCTGTTAAATGAAGCACTGGGTAAGACCCGGTCGCATCAGCTGAAGGAAGCTCTTCCCCTTCCTTCAACTCAATCAAACAAATCGCCGTCTGTCCTTCTCCAACTCCGAGCACCACTGTACCTCCGTAGTCTTTTGTCACATGAAGACCGAGCATTTCTTCATACCATTTCACTGCGTCCTCTATATTCCGCACACGAATGTTCACTTGATAAACACCTTCAAAGAAACTCATGAAGCCCCTCCTATGAACTCGTTTTTCTCCTGAACTCCTTCAAATCCTCCAAGCTAAATTCCTGCATTGCGGCAAGCTTATTCTCCGATTGAATCGCTTCATATACTTCTTTTCGGTGGATGGCAATGTTCTTCGGCGCTTCTACACCAAGCTTAACGGTGTCACCGTCAATGCTAATAATCTTAAGTTCTATTTCATCATTAATCACAATCGATTCGCCTTTTTTACGTCCAAGTACGAGCATTTATTCCGCCTCCTCTGTGTTCACTTGCTTTAAGAGAGGTTCTTTGATGCCATACTCCTGTTTTAAGACAAGTTGTTTTCCAGTATGTTCTTCTGTGTTAAATATAAGCGGTGCTTTTAAATTCATCGTCGCTTCTTTTAATGAACCCTGAACAGTAAGAATCGAGAGCACAAGTGCATGGGCTGGATCGGTTAAATTAAGCTGAGCGAGCGTGCTATCGTCAAGGTTTACTTCATAATTTGGATAAAAGGAAAACGGATCTGCGAGAAAAAAGCAAAGGCCGCTTTCTTCTGTTGATTGTAAAAAGTAAAAAGGAGACTCATCATTGTCATCGGCGGGTAATAGACAGTAAGTTGTAAAGTGCTCAAGGCCAGGGATGCCACTTTCAAACGTGACGAGACGTTCTTCGGTGACGTCCATTTCTCCAAAGCGTGCAGTATGTAATTTCATAGCGATCTCCTTTGTTGATCAGTGTGTACCCTCATTATAAGGCCTATAGCGCTTTTTTCCATGGATAATTTGTTGTCTTTTTGAAATTTCGGTAAACTTAACGTAACAGACGACCGCTGAAAAAGCAGAATCGTGTCGAAGTTTTATTCTTAATCACATAACGATCAACATGAAAGGAGAAAGCGTCATGAAGATCACCTTTTATCCGCTCGGTGAAGCAGCTGTGAAATGCTGTTTTGATGAAGACATTTCAACTGCTCTAACAAATAAAATTCAATCATTTTGTCAAAAGCTTCACCACCATCATGCTGGCATTACGGAATGGGTACCTGCCTATGACTCTGTGGCCGTTTACTATGATCCGTGGAAGCTTTCGTATGAAGAAATCACTAATGTCCTTCAACCTATCGCGAACGAAATTGACGCGCATCACCAAAAGACGAAGACGGTGATTACCATTCCAACGGTTTACGGGAGCGACTATGGTCCGGACCTTGAAAATCTCGCAGCTGCCAAAAACCTTTCCAACAAAGAAGTGATCGACTTACATACAAAGCAACACTACCTCATTAACATGATCGGCTTTTTACCAGGCTTTCCTTACTTAAGCGGAATTGATGAACGTCTCGCGATGCCGCGCCTTGAAAACCCTAGGAAGTCTGTTCCAGCTGGATCCGTTGGCATTGCTGAAAGTCAGACTGGGATTTACCCGCTCGCTTCACCTGGAGGCTGGAATCTTATCGGGCGCACGCCGCTAAAGCTTTTTGATGCTGAAAAAGAAGAGCCGTTTCTGTTTGAGCAGGGCGATTATTTACGGTTTAGATCGATTACCGAAGATGAATTTAAGCGCATTCAACGTGAAGTTGAGGTTGGGACGTACGAATTTGAACGCAGGGAGGAATCCGAATGACATTTCGTATTGATTTAAACAGCGACCTTGGGGAAAGCTTTGGTACTTATGTGGTCGGTCAGGATGAACAGGTGCTTGAACTCGTTTCTTCCGCCAATATTGCATGTGGCTATCATGCCGGTGACCCGCATATTATGAATAAAACGGTAGAATGGGCGAAAGAGCATCATGTTGGTATCGGGGCGCACCCCGGATTTCCTGATTTAGTTGGTTTTGGACGCCGCAATATGAACATTACCCCAGAGGATACGTACTCGCTCGTTCTTTATCAAATCGGAGCACTGCACGGGTTCTGCAGCGCGCATGAAGTTCCACTTCAGCACGTCAAACCGCACGGGGCGCTTTACAATATGGCATCTAAAGATCCGGAACTCGCAAACGCCATTGCGCAGGCCGTGAAGGATTTTAATTCAGAACTGATTCTATTTGGGCTTGCCAATTCAGAGCTCATTCGCGCTGCGCAGGACGCTGCACTTCCTTATGCTTCTGAAGTGTTTGCCGACAGGACGTACCAGCCTGACGGTTCGCTTACACCGCGCGTTGAAAAAAATGCGATGATTCGAGATGAGCAAGCGGCGATCGAACAGGTAATTCAAATGGTGAAAGAAGGAACCGTAACGGCTATGGACGGCTCGATTATTTCGATTGAAGCGGATACGGTTTGTGTGCACGGAGACGAGTCGTCAGCGCTTGCGTTTATTAAGGCGCTTCGGAAACGATTTGAGGAAGAAAATATTGAGATGGAAAGGGTCGGAAACCGGTGAAGTTATTTTCAGTCGAAAAACCAGGATTGTATACAACCTATCAAGATTTAGGACGTGTCGGATATTTGAAGTACGGGGTTCCGGCATCTGGCGCGCTTGACCGCTTCGCTCTTCAGGTTGGTAATCTTTTGGTTGGCAACGAACGAGGTGCGGCTGGTCTTGAAGTGACGATGCAGGGTCCAGAATTAATTGCACAAGAATCTTTTGTGATCGCTGTAACTGGAGGCGATTTATCTCCGATGATCAATGGAAAGCGGATTCCTCTCTGGAAATCCGTCCTTATTAAAAAAGGACAGGTGCTTGAGTTTGGAAAGCCGCGCACTGGCGTCCGCGCTTATCTCAACGTTTCAGGAGGATTTCAATCATGTCGCTATATGGGGAGTCGCTCCGTTTATGAACCAGCTGGACTTGGACGCCCGCTTCAGAAAGGTGATGAACTCGTAGGTGAGCCTAGAAAACAAAAAGCAGGAACCGGGCTCTTTTTCACCGAGATTCCTGATTATGATCGTGATGTTGAAGTTCGCGTTGTGAAAGGACCTCATCATGAACAAATCTCTGATAAGGTCGTTTCGGATTTTTTCGCTATGACTCATGAAGTATCGCCGCAATCCAATCGGATGGGCTACCGCCTTCAATCTGAGCTTAAAACGAATCATGAAGCGAACGTTGTTTCAGATGCAGTTCCGCTTGGCGGCATCCAACTCCCTGGGAACGGTCAGCCGATTGTCCTGCTTGCAGATCGGCAAACGACAGGTGGATACACGCGGATCGGAACAGTGATTGGTCCTGATTTGTCACTCATTGCCCAGCTTCCTCCTGGTGGGAAAATTCGTTTTCAAGAAGTAACGGTAGAAGAAGCTCAAGAAGCGGCGAAACAGGTTGAACAGAAGCTCCGTATTTGGGAGCGAATTCATCGCTAATTTAGGCGGAGGTAGCTGTGAAGCTCGTCCTTCACAACCTCCCCTTGATCTTGTTCGGTCATTTGCAAGTGATAATGATCGCCTTCAGCTTCAGCCTGGAAATTGTAGAAACCTTTACTATTTAAATAGTCGCTCAGATCTTCAATCTTTTCACACTGAGAGAACAAAATTTTATTGCCCACATAATCGTCATTCACATAAACGTTATACGTATGTGCATTTTTCATCTCTTCCCCTTGATTAAAAAACGGGTATGGTTCCGGCATTCTGTCTCCCTCCTTTCTTTAGGGATTACTATCAATTTGTCCCTCCCTGCCTTTTTTATGTTGGAAAAACATTCATGTGCGCTAGTATGTTTAATCCTTTAAGCATTCGGGAACCTTCTTTAACGTACACTAAAGGAGGATGACTCATGGCTAACACATATACGAAGCAATATATTAACGGTGAATGGGTTACGGGTTCTAGTGACAAAACTGTAACAAATTATAATCCATTTTCCGGCGATGAAATTTTTACATTAAACTCAGCATCTGAAGAAGATTTAGATAAAGCTTACAAAACGGCAAAAGAAGCACAGAAATCCTGGGCACACACAACGCCAGGCAAGCGTCAGCAAATTCTTGATAAAGTAGCAGCGCTTATGACAGAACGTAAAGAAGAAATCGTTGACTGGCTTGTGAAAGAATCAGGCAGTACGAAGATCAAAGCGAACGTCGAATGGGCAGCAGCCACTCGCGTTGTGAAAGAGTCGGCATCGTTCCCTTATCGCATGAAAGGACAAATCGCCCCTTCTGATACGCCTGGGAAAGAAAACCGCATTTATAAAAGCGCGAAAGGCGTAATCGGTGTCATCGGACCATGGAACTTCCCGCTTCACCTTTCTATGCGTTCGGTTGCACCTGCGATCGCAACTGGTAACACGGTTGTTCTAAAACCAGCATCTGAAACGCCTGTAACAGCAGGGTTCCTCATCGCTGAACTCTTTGAAGAAGCAGGACTTCCAAAAGGCGTGCTTAATGTCGTAGCAGGACGCGGTTCTGAAATCGGTGATGCGTTCGTCACTCACCCAATTCCAAAGTTGATTTCCTTCACAGGTTCCACGGAAGTTGGTCAACATATCGGTGAGCTTGCAGGTAAGAACATTAAGGAAACCGCGCTAGAGCTTGGCGGTAACAACGTATTTATCGTGCTTGATGATGCAGATATCGATCAGGCAGCTGAATCAGCAGCATTCGGTAAATTCTTGCATCAAGGTCAAATATGTATGGCAATCAACCGCATTATTGTGCATGAAAGCATTCACGACAAATTCGTGGAAGCATTTAAAGAAAAAGTCGCTTCCCTTCAAGTTGGAGATCCGTCTGACGCGAAAACAGCCGTTGGTCCACTGATCAACAAAGACGCTGTTGAGCGTATTCAAGAATCGCTTAACGCGTCACTTGAGCAAGGCGCTGAGAAAATTCTTGGTGGCGAAGTCGAAGGTAATGTGATGCATCCGGTTATTTTAACGAACGTAACGAATGACATGTCAATTGCGAAAGATGAAATATTCGGTGCCGTTGCGCCCATCATTAAATTTAGCACGGTAGACGAAGCGATTGAAATTGCAAATGGTTCTCCATATGGCCTTAGTGGCTCTGTTCATTCACTTGACTTAAACCGCGGTGTTCAGGTTGCGCATCAAATCGAAACAGGCATGGTACACATTAATGACCAGCCGGTAAACGATGAAGCACACATGGCCTTCGGTGGCGAAAAAGAATCAGGCCTTGGCCGTTTCGGCGGCGAATGGGCTCTTGATAAATTTACAACTGTGAAATGGATTTCCGTTCAACAAGAACGTCGTCAGTATCCATTTTTCCAATAAGTCGTTGAAAGCCCTCGATTCGCTCGAGGGCTTTTTTCGTGCGCTCCCTTTCCCTAAGTAAAAATGAGTTACCCGGGAAATAGTGGGAGGACGGCTATATTGTTGCTTTTTATTTTCATTTTTGAAAAAATAGATAGAGAAAAGGAGATGGAAACATGATTGAAGTTCGTGAAGAGAAGTTACAGGATCATGAGGAAATCTCAACCATTTTACAAAAAGCGTTTGGTGGAGAAGATGAGGTAACGCTCGTTAAAGAGATTCGGGATTCTGCCTACTTTGTCCCGGAGCTTTCTCTTGTGGCGCTACATAATCGACGTGATCCAATCGGCTACATTCTTTTTAGTGAAATCACCATTTCAACAGAAAAAGAAAACATCACGTCCCTTGCGCTTGCTCCTGTCGCAGTCGTACCTGAGTTACAGCTGGAAGGAATCGGAAGCATGCTCATCCAAGATGGCATGATGAGAGCGACTTCACTCGGATACCGCCACGTCGTCGTGCTTGGTCATAAAGAATACTACCCAAGATTCGGTTTCGTTCCTGCTTGTGAGCAGAAGCTTTCTGGCCCATTTGATGCAGGAGATGCGTTTATGGTGAAAGAACTTAAGATGGGTGCTCTAAAAGACGTGAGCGGAGAAGTTGTCTATCCGAAAGCGTTCGGCGTCTAAAACGGCACACAAAAAGCCGCTCATGGGCGGCCTTTCGTTAAAAGTCAAAGATTGAATCTTCGTTGGCATCATCGTCTTTCATCGGTTTTGATGCAAGAGATTGTTGAACGGGTGCGACTTGTTGGAGTGGCTTAGGGGCAGGTGCAGAAGGCGTCTTTGGACGACTGCTTCCCGATGCCTGCAGTAGCATGTCGCAGTATGTTTTAATCGCAATGAGCTCTTCACGAATGCCGTTCACGTCCGCATCATTTTCTTCAACGTTATAAGTAAGCTGTTTCATACGTGTATTCATTTGCTGAATCAGCTGATTAATCGGGATATCTTTCATATCGGTAAACTCCTTTTAGTGAAGGATCTTTTATCCCTAGTGTACCAAACTACAAACGAAATAAAAAATGAAATGAGAGGGAGATTAAACAATGGATACTCTTCAAGAAGCTCTGAAATTTAATGAGGAATTTGTGAAAAACAAGGAATATGTCCCATACGAAACCACTGGTCTGCCAGATAAAAAAGTTGTCATCCTTTCTTGTATGGACACGCGTCTTGTTGAACTTCTTCCACGCGCGATGAATTTAAAAAATGGCGACGTGAAAATGGTTAAAAACGCAGGGGCAATCGTGACTCATCCGTTCGATAGCGTTGTGCGTAGTATTCTCGTTGCCGTTTATGAGCTTCAAGCTGAAGAAGTATGGGTAATCGGCCACCATGATTGTGGAATGGGGAAAGTGAAGCCTGATGCGTTGCGACATAAAATCGAAGAGAGCGTAACGAAAGAAGTCGTTTCTACCATGGAGCATGCTGGCATCGATCTTGACTCATGGCTTGAAGGGTTTACAACCGTTCAAGACGGCGTTCGAAACAGTGTGTCGATCCTTGAGAATCATCCACTACTTCCAAAAGACCTTCCTGTTCACGGACTTGTGATTGACCCTGCAACTGGAAAGTTAGATCAAGTGACAGAATAATATTAAAAGCGCGCGCCTCAATTGAGACGCGCGCTTTTTCACTATTATTTCGCTAAAAGGTCAGCAAAGGCTTTTCCGTACTGTGGAAGATCCGGCGGGCGACGCGCAGATACAAGATGACCATCAACAACAACAGGCTCATCAATCCACGTAGCGCCGGCATTTTCCATGTCATCACGGATGCCTGGCGTACTCGTTACTTTCTTTCCTTCTAACACCTTAGCAGAAATCAAGACCCATCCGGCATGGCAAATCTGGCCGATTGGTTTCTTATTTTCTTCCATATGCTGTACCATTTTTAATACTTCAGGGAAACGGCGGATTTTATCTGGTGCCCAGCCACCTGGAACAAGAATCGCGTCGTAGTCTGCAGGGTTAATGTCTTCATAAGCATAGTCAGAAACGACCGGTACGCCGTATTTCCCAACATACTTCTCTCCTGCTTTCTCACCAACGTAATGAACCGTTGCTCCTTCTTCAATAAGACGATAATAAGGATAGGTTAGTTCGAGATCTTCAAATTCATGATGAACAAGACTAATGACTTTCTTATTTTCTAAACGCATACTTCCACCTCCACTCCTTACCTTATACCATTTTTCTTCGATTTCAAAACGATTAACGTTCATCTTTATCAGAACTGAATCCAGCTCAGGATAGATCTGCCTTTATAAGCAGGTATTCTCTAGTATGGTCCTGTCCATCTGGGAATACTAATGAGAAGGTAAAGGAGAGATAACCATGGATATTGGTCTTTTACTGGAATATGCCTGGGTGCTACTCGTTTTAATCGGTCTTGAAGGGGTGCTAGCAGCAGACAATGCCCTCGTCATGGCCATTATGGTGAAGCACCTTGATCCAAAAAAGCGCAAAAAAGCCTTGTTTTATGGGCTTGGCGGAGCATTTGTCTTTCGCTTTGGCTCTCTCTTCATCATTTCTTTTCTCGTCGATATTTGGCAGGTACAGGCCATTGGCGCCATTTACTTGCTGTTTCTTAGTTTAAATCACCTTGTTAAAAAGTTTTTCTTAAACGATCGAAAAGAAAGCAAAAAGGAAAAGAATTCTCAGCAAGGGGCTGGCTTTTGGACAACCGTTCTAAAAGTAGAGCTTGCCGATATTGCTTTTGCAGTTGATTCCATTTTGGCGGCCGTCGCCTTAGCATTAACGCTTCCAAATACAAATTTACCGCGAATTGGTGGCATGGATGGTGGTCAATTCCTTGTGATCTTAACAGGAGGAATTGTTGGGCTGATTATTATGCGATTCGCTGCAAATTATTTTGTGAGGCTTTTGCATCGTAAGCCTGGGTTAGAAACCGCTGCGTTTGCAATTGTCGGCTGGGTTGGGGTAAAGCTCGCTGTCTATACGCTTGCGCATCCAAACCTCGGCATCCTCGCAGAAGATTTCCCGAAAGAAACTGCGTGGAAAATCACGTTCTGGGGTGTCCTAGTTGCCATTGCCCTTGGCGGCTGGTTTTTATCTTCAGAACGTAAGGAAACAGAACGAGAAGACGAGAATGAAGATACGCTTGAAGAAGAAAATGATGAAGCGAATGATTTTTAATTACAAAACAACAGGTGCCTGACTTGGCACCTGCTATTTTTATGCGTTTTGAAACGCTTCTCTTATTTCATTCATCCGCTTTTTATTAACACCCATATCTGAGTATCCGGTCCGAGAAGCTGAACGAAAATGAATATTTTCGCTTGCTGTATCAATGTAAAATTCGATATCATCAACGAATTTAAACAGTTTTGACTTCTCCTCCGCTCGTATGTAGTGGGTATCAGCTTCTACAATTTCGGTGCGCTTTCGATTGGTTAGGATTGTTTTTAACTTAGTTAATACTTCTTCTGCCGTCCCGTTATACGGAATTGGCTTCATCCCATGCTTCTCGTCAGTACTTTGACTCGATACACAGTTTGGTTTATCTGGACAGGGAGCAAGTTTCCCTTCTTTCACGCCTAATTGTTCTGAACTCACTTTGATCGCCTCCAATAATCTTTTTCTATTCTATCTATACCCTATCACTTCACCATTTGAACTTATTATGCCTTACTATGTCTTAAAAAAGCAGCACATTGATGTGCAAATTTCTCGTTTAGAACTCTCTAATAGCGTGAATAGTACTCGTGTGATCAAAAAAACAGGATTTTAATCTTTGAAGGAGGCAATATTGTGAGTAGACCAGTAGTACGTGAATATCAAAACGATGAGAAACTAAAGAATGATATCGAGGAGCTAAGCAATATCGGCGTCTCAAAAGATGACATCTACGTGCTTTCCCATGACGACGACCGCACAGAGCGCGTTGCAGACGGCGTTGATGCAAACACGATCGGTAAAAAAGAAATGGGGCTTAGCAGCCTGAAGAACGTATTTAGTAAAAAAGGCGACGAACTGCGAAGCAAAATGCAGGAAATCGGATTTTCGAAAGAAGAATCTGAGCGCTATGAAGAAGAAATGGACAAAGGTAAGATCTTCATGTTTGTGACGGATACAGATAAAGTAACAGAGTGGAAGTAAGGAATAAACAATAAGCAAAAGCCGCTGATTCGGTGTTGAATCAGCGGCTTTTTTTGCAGTGGTGGAAGTAGCATAGGGGTCAGGCACGAGCCTGACCCCTACCGCTTTTTACCCCTACCGCTTTAAAGTGTTACACTTATATTCCTATTATTCACTGTGCCACCATTAACCCAATCTTGAAAATGAATCGTAATAACTTCTTCCCCTCCCGCTATCACTGTTTTAAATAAACGTTCTTTCGGGTTCATCATGACAGTATGAAGCGTTCCAAATAGATTGTCATAATCCCTAAAAAATAATGGGGAAAATGGATTTCTAAATTCATCAAACCATTTCTCCACCTTAACAATAGGATGATTTTCTAGATAGGTTAATCGTTGAATCGAGCTTTCTGTTGCCTGAGGTGAGTTAGACTTTTGAAAATGATTTGTGCAATAAAGCGTTGCTTTACATCTCACCTCGCTACCAGAAGGTCCGATTTCAACAACCGAAGATTTACCCGAAGCATCCGTTAATGAGTAATTATACTCATCAGCATGAGGCAAATCTTTTAATAAGATGATGGCTTCTTCAACCGTTCGGCATGTATCTAATACCATTCTTACGATAATGCCAGCCATTAATCCTTTTTGATGTAAGCGAGTAGATACAAAATGAAGTCCTACCGTAAGTCCGTGTTCATTCATCCCATCATGGAGTCCAATACCTAACAAACTATGACCGCACGTAGCATAGCATTCGGATGGCTGCCTTAAAATCAACCTTCCATCATAGTAATCAGGACCAAAATCATAATTCCTCACATACCCTTGATCGGTCATGAGTGCCGTACACCCTAATCCTTCGAGCTTAGGTAAATCATATCCACTAAAAAGAGTTAGCGCATCATTTAGTGATATTGATAAGGTCTCACTCATTCCTTCCATTTCATCTAGTAGATGTGGAGCAAAGTGTTGATAAACAGTGCGGGCTTCCTCGATATTAATTGGCTGGACAAAATGCTCACACCGCTGCTGTACGTCTTTCATTTGTTCATGAGCACCCACGCCTTCACCAACTTCAAAGGAACGACCACGATAGGACTCAATGGAAACCCTAAGCTCACTCACTCTTTTTCTCCTTATAAACTTTCAACAATTCCTCCACCGAAATCCCATCAATCATCATGCCTTCCATTTTTGACTTCTCCACCTTCACACCTTTTAAATTACAACCTGTAAAAGTGCTCCCATGAAGGTCACATTTTTCAAAAAGAATCGGCATGTGCTCTTCTCTTCTTCCCGCTGCAAGATGATCCTCAGGCGGTAAGCCGATATTTCGAAAAACCGCGCCACCCATTTGTGCATCCTCAACTTTTAAGTCACTAAGATCAATATCTCGAAATGAAATTCCACTCATATTTATGTTCTTAAATGTTGCTTCAACCATATATGCATCCGAAAAGTTCGATTGAGCTAAGTTTGAATTCATGAATTTGGCGTTCGTTAACTCCACTTGATCGAATAAGGCACTGCGAAGACGCAATTCTTTAAATACTTTCCGTTCAAATTCATCCCCAACGTTCTGCTTACTTAAATTCTTTTCTACCATCTCATTCATCTCCTTTTTCATCTTTGCTCTAGCTCTTCGGATTCGACTCTCAATTGCAGAGGTGGAGCAAGCTAACATGGAAGCAATCTCTGACATCGAGTACCCGCCCATGTAATGCAGCACAACAGCAGTTCGAACATCTTCCTTTAGCTCATAAAGCACTAGCCAAACAAGATCGCTTGTTTCTGTTTCTTTCGCTTCAAGGAAATGAACAAGTGCCTTTTCTTGAAAGGACTGTTCCATCACCTGTACTATCCGCTTTCGTTGTCTTTTTAAATCCAGACTTAGATTTCGAGCAATACTCGTTAACCAACTACCTATTTTCTCTGGATTATCCAGCGAACGGCGCTTCAAGTAGGCTTTTATAAAGGCTTCTTGCGCAACATCCTGGGCCAGATGGTAGTCCCCCAGAACACTATAAGAAACCGCATAGAGCGCATTCGCATAGCGGCTTACCACCTCCCGAAACCCTTCTTCTGTCTGCCATTCTACAATTGATTCCGTCAAGTTGTTTCACCTCACTAGAGCTTTCACTTATATAGACGTTTCCCATCCATTGATTCCGTCAATAAACCGAAACTTTTTCTTTTTGGCTTTGTCTTTTATAGGAGGCCAAATGTATGTATAGGGGGTCAGAGAGGAGCCAGACCCCCCTTCAAAAAATTAGTTCTTCGCTCGTCTTCAACCGCATATATTTGTAGGGCAATAAAAATATTTCTTTCAAAGGGAGTGCTGATATGTTGGATCGAACATTGCTTTTCGTAGCCGCTATGATTGCTGGGTTTGCATTACTTCGTTTGTCTGAAGCAGATTCATTCCTCGAGAGTCTTAATCCGGTCTTCGAAGTTGTTGGCTTTCTAGCAGCGCTGCTATTTGCTCTTGTCTTGATCTACAAAGGCATCATGGCCATTTTACCTCGGAAAGTGTAACCGCTTTCCCCTCCTGAAAGAAACGAAAAGCGGGACCACTGGGATCCCGCTTTTTGATTTATTCTTTTGGTGCAATCATATCTTCAGGACGAACGATCTCATCGAACTGCTCCGCTGTCAGAAGGCCGCTCTCAAGAGCAGATTCACGTAGCGTTGTACCGTCTTCATGCGCTTTTTTCGCAATTTTTGCCGCATTTTCATAACCGATATGCGGGTTCAAAGCTGTTACAAGCATAAGCGAATTTTTCAAGTAATCTTGAATCACTTCTTCATTCGGCTCAATGCCTACTGCACAATTATCGTTAAAGGACTTCATTCCGTCTGCGAGTAAACGCGATGACTGGAGGAAGTTATAAATGATAACTGGCTTAAAGACATTTAGTTCAAAGTTACCCTGACTCGCTGAAAAACCGATTGTTGCGTCATTCCCCATTACTTGTGCTGCTACCATCGTAAGCGCTTCGCTCTGAGTAGGGTTAACTTTACCTGGCATGATTGAGCTCCCCGGCTCATTTGCTGGAATAGTCAGTTCACCAATACCACAGCGCGGTCCACTTGCAAGCCAGCGCACGTCGTTTGCGATTTTCATCAGATCCGCTGCAAGCGCCTTTAGCGTACCGTGTACATGGACAATTTCATCGTGACTTGTAAGGGCGTGGAATTTATTTTCAGCTGATGCGAACGTCTTGTCCGTCATTTTGCTAATTTCTTCCGCTACCATGTCCCCGAACTTCGGATGTGCATTTAGTCCAGTTCCAACCGCTGTTCCACCAATCGCAAGTTCCTTCATGTATTTCACACTTTCAAGAAGCATGTTCTCACACTTCACAAGCATCCGATGCCAGCCGCTAATTTCTTGACCAAGCGTAAGTGGCGTTGCATCTTGAAGGTGCGTACGTCCAATTTTAATTATATGTTCATTGTCCTGCATTTTTTGATAGAGCGTTTCTTTCAGCTCAATAAGAGCTGGATAAAGATGATCCTCAACAGAAAGAACGGCCGCAACGTGCAGCGCTGTTGGGAACGTATCATTGGAAGATTGGGACTTGTTCACGTCATCATTTGGATGAATACGTTCTTCACTTCCCTGTTCCTGTAAAAGTTCATTCGCACGAAATGCGAGCACTTCATTCATATTCATATTGGACTGCGTTCCACTTCCAGTCTGCCATACAACAAGTGGGAAGTGTTCATTATGATCGCCATTAATGACTTCATCCGCTGCCTTCACAATGGCTTCAGCTTTCACATCTTCAAGCTTACCAAGACGCTGATTTGCGAGCGCTGCGCCCTTTTTCAACATCGCAAATGCTTTTACTACTTCAAGCGGCATTTGCTCATTGCCGATTTTAAAGTTCTGTTTGCTTCGTTGCGTCTGTGCACCCCACATTTTATCTGCTGGTACTTTGATTTCTCCAATTGTGTCTCGTTCAATTCGATAATCCATTGTGATCCTCCTTCAGAGTATAAGCTAACAGGTTCCACTTCGATAAAAAAAAGAGAAGTCCTTTCTCTTCAAATAAATTTCTCATTATGACGACGCTTTCATCATAACACACTCTCCTAATACCGGGAATCAGGAGATACGAGCATTTTCACATAGAAAAAGCCGCTCATTCGCTGAGCGACTTCTTAAGCATTCGCAACTTCTTTTTTCTCATCTTGCTTAATCAACAATTGAAGCGCAAGTAGGGCAATAAAGAGTCCAAGTCCAACAAGGTCTGTTGAACCTTCCGGATAGATGAGCATAACGCCTGCCGCTACAGCTGCGATTCGCTCAACAATATGTGTGCGACGGTACCAGTAACCAATCATACCTGCGCCAATGCTGATCATACCTGTTAACGATGTAAATAGTACCCAAAGAAGGCTTTGCCACGTCGTATCAATCATCATAAGCTCAGGTGAGAGTACGAAAATGTATGGAATGATAAACGCGGCGATCGCGAGCTTGGCGGATTGGACGCCTGTTTTAAGAGGCTCTCCTCCTGACACACCTGCTGCCGCAAATGCTGCGAGCGCAACGGGCGGTGTAATGTCAGCTACAATTCCGAAATAGAACACAAACATATGCGCTGAGAGCTCAGGTACAGATAATACGATTAAAGCGGGAGCCGCAATCGTCGATGTAATCACATAGTTTGCCGTCGTAGGTGATCCCATTCCGAGAATAAGCGAGGCGATCATTGTGAAGAAAAGCGTGAGCAGCAAATTTTCTCCTGAAAGAGAAACGAGGCTATTCGCGAGCTTTAATCCGAGTCCAGTAAGCGTCACAACACCAACGATCATACCCGCTGCAGCCGTTGCCGCCGCTACACCTAAGGCCGTTCGCGCACCGTTCGCAAGAGCATCAATAAAATCACCAATTCCCATGCGTGTTTCTTTATTAATCGCTCCTACAATAATCGCAGATAAGATCGCATAAAGAGCTGCACGCGTAACGGACGTACCTGACATTAAGAAGAAAATAACGGCAACGATAGGAAAAAGAAGATATATCCGAGCGAGCACGGCTTTTCGATTTGGCATCTCATCTTCCGTTAATCCTCGTAATCCAATCCGCTTTGCTTCAAAATGAGTCATAATCCAAATTCCTGTAAAATAAAGCAAGGCAGGAATCGTGGCCGCTTTCGCAATTTCCCAGTACGTAATGCCTCCAATAAATTCCACCATAAGAAACGCTGCAGCACCCATAATCGGTGGCATAAGCTGGCCACCTGTCGAAGCCGCTGCCTCAACACCACCTGCGAACTCTTTTCGATAACCGAGTCGCTTCATCATTGGGATTGTAAACGATCCAGACGTAACAACGTTCGCAACCGAGCTTCCGCTAATCGTTCCTTGAAGCGCACTTGAGAAGATCGCTACTTTTGCAGGACCACCAACTCGCTTTCCTGCAATGACTAAGGCGAGATCATTGAAATACTGCCCAACCCCAGTTTTGACGAGAAAAGCGCCAAAGAGAAGGAAGAGGAAAATGAAGGTTGAAGACACCCCGAGCGGCGTTCCTAAAATTCCTTCTGTCGTATAGTACATGGAGCGAATAATTCGGTCGATGCTTAACCCGCGATGCTGTAGAAATCCAGGCATATATGGGCCAAGGTACGCATAAAGCAAAAAAATTGATGTAATAATTGTGATTGGCAAGCCAACAACACGACGAGTGGCTTCTAGCACAAGTACGATCGCAAGGAAACCGACGATTAAATCGAGCGTTGTTAAACGCCCAACTCTGAAAACAAGTTCTTCGAAGTTTAGCGGCCAGTACATTCCCACGTACACCCCAATAATCGCAAGAAGCCCATCGTACCAGGCTACTTGAAACCTTCCTTTTGTTTTATCACGCAGCTTCTTTTTAGAAGCTGGGAATAAAAGAAAAATAAGGCCGAGCGCAAATGCTAAGTGAATGGAGCGCTGCAGCTGGGCTGTAAAAACGCCAAATATGGCCGTATAAAGCTGGAATACAGAGAAGCCTACAAGCCCGGCAAGAGCGATCCATCCAATAATACCCGTCAGCCTTCGATGCCCTGCTTCAGGATCGAATTTCGCCATTAGTTCCTGCGTTTGTTCGTCTGTCATCTGCTCTTTATCTTCCTTCGTTTTCGGAGGCTGATCTTTCTCACTCAAGTACGTTCACTCCTTTCATCCATTGCCATAAACTAATGTTTTCTGATTCAAGATGAAGCCATGATCCTGGTTCGATAATCCGACTTAATTCAATTTCTTTATCTTGTACAAGAAGGACATGGTTGGCTACTACCTGTCCCGTTCTAAGGTCAATAAACGGAAATTTCCGGTTCATATCTTTGATTTTATATCCCTCTTCATCTTGGACAAAGCGCTCTCCTGCATCTGCGTGAGAAGGCATCCCGATCGCGAAATTCTCATACGCCAGTTCATACTGCACGATTTCACCTGATTCCGATACATAATATGATTCCTGCACCGGCGTTTTGTGAACGGAGTGTGTGTAGCGAATGTCAAAGTTCGCTGGATCATCTTCAAATGGCACATATGCAATAACTTTTCCGGACTCCCCCTTTTCAAGAGCCACTACAGGAAAAAACGGATAAAGAAAAACGATTAAGATGAGTACAAGGGCGATCGACGTTTGATACATAAACTGTTTTGTTGAATCAGAAGGTTTCATCGTAAGAAGACGCAGGCTTTTCACCTGCGTCCGTCACATCCTTTTTTTATAGATTCTTACTTACTCGACACCTTTTTCATCAAAATATTTCTTAGCACCAGGATGAAGATCAATGCCAACACCCTCTAGTGCGGAATCAGCTGTAATGAACTCACCTTTTGCGTGGGTGATTTTATCAGAGTTATCAAAGATCGCTTTCGTCACTTGATACACATAATCTTCATCAAGATCTGAGCGAGCAACAAGCATCGCAAGAACGGCAACTGTTTTCACATCGCTCTCAAGGCCATAAGTTCCGCTTTTTACCGTATCTTCTGCATAGTACGGGTGCTCTTCAATCAGCTTATCGATTTTATCTTGTTCGATTGGTAGGATTGTCACCTGCTTTTGTGCAGATAGTCCTTCGACTGCGCCTGTCGGTGTACCTGATGTAATAAAGGCCGCGTCAATTGTACCGTCTTGAATACCTTCTGTTGACTCATCGAATGCAAGGTGCTGCGCATCGATATCGTCCATTGTAATGTCATGAGCTGCGAGCACTTGCTCCGCATTCGCGTATGTTCCACTTCCTGGGGCTCCAACCGATACTTTCTTTCCTTTTAATTCATCTACAGAGGCAATGCCGCTTTCCTCAAGCGTTACGATTTGAATTGTTTCAGGATATAGCGTTCCAATTGCCTGGATATTGTCTACTTTTCCATCTTCAAACATCAGTTCACCATTTGTTGCATAAGCTGCGATATCTGTTTGCGTAAACGCAACGTCTGCATCGCCATCTTGGAGAATCTGCATGTTTTCAACAGAAGCACCAGAGGACTGAGCATTTGCACTTTCAATATCTGTTTCATCTTGAATAATATTCGCAAGCTCACCACCTAAAGGAAAATAAGTTCCTCCCGTACCACCAGTTAATAAACTTAGCTCTGAAGGGGATCCGTTCGCTTCTCCTTCTGAATCAGACCCTCCACAAGCACCGAGTATCATTGCCATCGATAGCACGACGACAAACAAACTCATCAACTTTTTCTTTCCCATGCCATTCTCCCCCTTCAATAATTAGAAAATTTCAAATTTACTATACCATATTGTTCCTGCAATTGGTACAGGCTGTTCAAGTACAACGCCTCATACTAAATCTGTACTAATACAAAAAAATCCACGTTTCTACTTCATTCGTTTTTTTTCGACTAGAAATCTTGGTTAAAGTCCTGTCGAAAGAACACGAAATCGCATAAAAACATGGATTTCAATTTGTGGTTTTTTATCAATTTAATCAGATATTTCCCAGTTTTGCAGTGTTGCTTGTCGAACCATCGTCTCAGGGGTAAAAATAAATGTCCATGGTACAGCTGTGTTCGCTTGCACCGTTAGCTCGTGAGTAAAACGCTTCTCCGCTATAAGCGTATTCTGTTCAAAATAAGACAGCAAACGGTCTTCGAGCTTCCAGTCATCTTTGCCATTTACGATACAGACAGATGCGAGTAAGTCATTCCGGTGGTTGAACGCAATCCGAACCGGAATAAACTGTAACTTGCCCTCTTGTATCGGATGCTTTGCATAAATGTCCTGATACATTTTACGATCGCAATCCGCAATCGTACGATCCCACTTTTCCTCAAAGATCAGCGTCACGTTTATTCCCCCTACTTTTGTACCTTTTCTCTTTCTCCACTAAAATTGACAGATCATCAATCACATCATTTAAAGATAATAATTCAAAGATCACAATCATCTTTCCGGTGAAATGATGACGCGGATCAGTTGTTTCATCCCTCGTGTCATCCAGATCGTGAAACAACTGATCAAGTTTTTCAATGCTTTCCAAATGCTCTTCTGAATTCTGGACAGAAGGATTGTGAAACGCTTTTGAAATCGAACGACCTGCTTCAATAATAATCCGATGATCGTCCTGATCAATTGTGTTTTTCGTATCTGTGAACAACATATTGCCAAGATGGTAAAGGATCTTCTGTAAGTATTCGAGCTTTTTTAGAACAACTGAAAAACTACGCACTTCATGAATGCTGTGCCTGCGATATTTCCACTCTTCTCGCTGATATGAAATCAATTTATACGTTCGTTCAAGATCGCGACTTAATCGCTGGTAAACAAGTGTCTGTCTTTTGGCATGGGGCAGGTCAATGATAATTTGGTCTAATAAATCACCTGCATTCTTGTACAGACGCTTAACAGCCTGATTGATCATCGTATGGAATTTAGGTGGCATCACAAAATAGTTAACAGCCGTTGAAACGACAATACCGATTAACGTCGTACTGAGTCTGCCCACAAAAGAGGTCATATAATCGCCTGTTGTATCTGGAATCATCGCCACAGCTGTGAGCGTTGCGACGAGCATCCCGTCATCAAGTCCAAGCTTATGACAGGCGATTAGCGTGAAGGTTGCGGCTAACGCAAACGTGAAGGGCGATTGATGTAAAAAAGATTCAAACAGCATCGCAAATCCAGCGCCGATCGCCGCGGCAGGAAAGCGCACAAGTCCTTTTTTAATGGAATCAGATGCCGTCGGTTCAACTGTTACAATCGCGGTTATGACCGCAAAAAGAACAGGTAGTCCAAGCGCATCACAAATCCAGGCGGTCAGAAATGCCGCCAGTCCTGTTTTTAAAATACGTCCACCAACAAATTTAAATACTTTATGCTTAATGTCTATCATTCGTATCAGTCCGTTTCTATTCCTTCATTATAACGTACGCTCATGGTTTACATGAACCCATTTTCCACTTATTGTTTAATTAATTCGGATAGAAGGAGAGCGGTTATGAATCAGTATGCTGGCATTGACTTATCAGGACCATCAAACACGAAAGATACGTCACTAGCGATTTTCGAGGGGAACGCTGCACAACTTTCATTTGTACAGTTATTTGAAGGCGCTACCGATGAAAAAATCTACGAGCAATTCAGAGGCAAAAAAGATGTAACGATCGGAATAGATGCGCCACTTTCCTATCAACCAGGTGGCGGCGATCGTCCATCCGATCGTGCCCTAAGACAGCGGATTGTGAACGCCGGGATGCGAAGCGGCTCAATTATGACACCTACCATGACGCGGATGGTGTATTTAACATTAAGAGGGATTTCGCTCTCCAGAGGTCTTGAAGCGAATGCACATATCGTTGAGGTTCATCCTGGAGCTGCGATTGGATTACGCGCGCGTTTAGAAGCCGTTCTCGCCTACAAAACAGACATTGACTCACGCTATGAGCTAAGAAACTTTCTCGAGAGCGAAGGGATGACCGGAATTCCAGAAAAAGCGCTTCAGTCCTCGCACTCTTTTGATTCCTGCCTGGCTGCGTATGCTGCCTGGAAATGGCATGAAAGAAAATCAGAGTTTCTCTATCAAGCGGAACCCCCGTTTCACCCATTTGATATGAGTTGTTAACATAAGAAGCTTTTGACATACGAAAAAACCCTGCGTACTAGTTACGTAGGGTCTCATCAAAGACTTTTGGAACGACGTCGCGAACGACAATATAAAATATTCCTATAAAAAATGCTG
This sequence comes from Guptibacillus sedimenti, assembly GCF_028610665.1. Classification (NCBI taxonomy): domain Bacteria; kingdom Bacillati; phylum Bacillota; class Bacilli; order Caryophanales; family Guptibacillaceae; genus Guptibacillus; species Guptibacillus sedimenti. The sequence continues at coordinate 78,963 of NZ_JAQQWV010000001.1, read as the reverse complement.
TAATTGCCATCGCAAATGAAGGAAACACATCCCACTCACGGTCCATGCCCCATCCACTGAGCATCGCTCCTGAAAACGTGCCAATCATATAGCAAAACGGAATCCACCATTTCATTTTGAAGATCACCTCAGAAATGATATACCCCGCTTCGACAATTTCCGAACCTTTTTTAGAGCATTCCCTCGATATCTTCCTTTAGATCACCCGGCTCAGTCTTAGGTTCATAGCGTTTTACAACCTCACCATTTTGATTTACGAGAAACTTCGTAAAGTTCCATGGAATATCACCGTGTTCAATCCCTGGCGCTTCCTGCGTTAAATACTTGTATAAAGGATGAGCATTTACGCCGTTCACATCGATTTTAGCGAACATTGGAAAACTGACGCCATAGTTTATTGAACAGAATTCCTCAATATCTTCCTTCGATCCAGGTTCCTGCTCGCCAAACTGGTTACAAGGAAATCCGAGGATTTCAAAAGGCTTGTCTTCAAGCGACGTATACAGCTCCTGAAGCCCTTCATATTGTGGAGTTAACCCACATTTGCTTGCCGTATTGACAATAAGAAGAACCTTTCCGCTATATTCTGAAAGCGGCATTTCTTTCCCTTGAAGCGTTTCAGCAGTGAATGAATGGACACTCATGTTACCCCTCCTAGTAATTGTCTCACCCCACTTTTATCATAGTTCTGAATAGAGTGCTAGCATTTAGCGTGCTCGTGCAATGATTCCATTATGCACCTTAATATAGCCGTGTCTAACAATATCCATGCCGTTCTCATAAGCGTAGAGCCCCATCTGACGGATATCCATAAGCTCACGATAGGTGTGGTTCATCATATCGGCCATGACGTGATAATAAATTCGCGACTTCATTTGATTGCGAGGCGTCGTCATGATGACATACCCATTATCCTTCACAAACTTTCGATGCCAGTCTAGTATCGCTGGTTTATGCTCATCAGGTACATGCTCAAGCAAACCAACGCTCAACACAATATCAAACTCTTTATGAAAATCGAGGTCGCGGATATCTTTTACAAGATAGCTAATATTCATCTGATCTTTGTACCAAACTTTCGGACCACCAGTTTGTGGATTTGCACCGAGAAAAGGATACGAATTTGGAAAATGACCAAAACGATCTGTTTTACAAAACGCATCATAGTCGACCATGACAACTTCTCCACCTGGATACATCGCATGAAGCTGCATCGCCTCATATCCTTCCGCAGCGCCAAGAAAGAGAATACGAGGGTTTTTCACATCAAGGCCTTCAAAAAGAGCCCGCTTTCCTCGCGGATCCCAGATGCCATCTTCAATTCGGTGCACATAGTTCCAAAGAGACAGGCGAACCATCTCCCCTAGCCCATGCTTCACATCGCGGAGATGAAAGCCTTTGAAACTATCTATTAGAGACGTTTTTAACCGCTGCTGCTCAGCTGGAACATCCTGCATGAAAAGGTTATGGAACGAGCGGTTAAAGTACTCCCAAGATGTTTTGACCGGCATATCCTGCTCATGCTCCGCTTCCCAATCTTTCCGTTCTTTTGCAAGCTTCTTTACTTCAAATGGCCTTCCTACCTGTTTCCATGACAGTTCTGACCAGTCACGAACAACATTGGCATTTACAAAACGATCCAACTGTTCATTACGAGGATTTCTTAAATCAACGCGATAGCTTGGCATGAGCGCTGTGTACTCAAAGTCCTGTTCAGAAAAAGGGTGTTCGGGCGTTATTGAAGCAAGTTCCAATTGCGTCACTCCCCAGTTTTTATTTATTTTCTCACGTAAGCGCTTTCGTTACAAATATTTGCGAATGATCAGACGTATTTTTCTTAAGAAAAGAATCCATTCTGGTGATATAATAAGAAGATTAACAATGCAGGAGTTGGAAAATAATGAAGATTGTTGTAAGTACGTTAAATGCGAAGTTTATTCACACATGTCTCGCATTGCGTTACCTAAAAGCCTCCGCTGCCCCTGACTACGAAGTACAGATGGCAGAATATACGATTAAAGACCCCATTATGAATATCGTTAGTGACCTTCACAGTATGAAAGCTGATGTGATTGGCTTTAGCTGCTACATTTGGAACATTGAGGAGACCATTCCCGTCATTGAAATGTTAAAAAAAGTGAATCCTTCCCTTACGATTGTACTTGGCGGACCAGAAGTATCATATGATGTGTATGAGTGGCTTGATCGCATTCCACAGGCCGACTACATTGTTATGGGAGAAGGAGAAGTGACGTTTAAAGAACTTCTTCACTCTATTGAAATGGGAAGCTCAGTTGAAAATGTAAAAGGCATCGCTTATCGAAAAGATGGAGAGAACCAGATTAATCCACCAGCACCAAAGCTTAGCCTAAGCGAAATTCCATCTCCGTTTCGATTCGAAGAGGATCTTGCTGATCTCGGTCGTCGCGTCACTTATGTGGAAACGAGTCGCGGATGCCCATACTCCTGCCAGTTCTGTTTATCTTCAATTGAAGTCGGCGTTAGATACTTTCCTGTCGAACGAATGAAGGAAGAGCTGCGCTTCTTAATGGACAACGGCGCAAAAACGATTAAATTCGTGGATCGAACCTTTAACATTAGACGAAATTATGCAATCGATATGTTCCAATTTCTGATTGATGAGCATCGCCCTGGCTGCGTCTTCCAGTTTGAAATTACCGCTGACATTATGCGTCCTGAAGTACTCGAATTCCTCAACCGCGAAGCTCCGCCCGGTCTATTTCGCTTTGAGATCGGAATTCAGTCTACAAATGACGCAACAAATGAACTCGTGATGCGGAAACAAAATTTTGAAAAGCTCGCTAGAACGGTGACGATGGTAAAAGACGGGGGTAAAATTGATCAGCACCTTGATTTAATCGCTGGCCTTCCCGAAGAAGATTACGCTTCGTTTCGTAAAACATTTAACGACGTCTTCTCATTTCGTCCAGAAGAGCTTCAGCTCGGCTTTCTAAAAATGCTTCGTGGCACCGGTGTACGACTGAGTGCTGAAAAACACGGCTATCTATACATGGACAATGCCCCTTATGAAATTCTCGGAAATAACGTTCTTTCTTTTGATGACGTTATTCGCATTAAACAGGTTGAAGATGTGCTCGAAAAATACTGGAATGATCACCGAATGGATGCAACGATTGAATATCTTGTAACTGAGGTTTTTTCATCGCCATTTGATTTCTTTCAGGCATTTGGTAGCTATTGGGAAGGAAAAGGTTGGTCTCGTATCGGCCATCAGCTTGAAGATCTTTTCCGACGGCTCGCTGATTTTATTAAGATGCATGCGCCTCATCACCATGAACATGTATCCACGCTAATGAAAATCGATTATTTATCAAACTCAAAGCAAAAACCGCGAACCGTCTGGTGGAACGACCGGTTAGAAAAAGAGTCAGAAGCTGCTTTATTGAAGCTTGTTAGCGAACAACCCGCTATTCTTGGCTCTTCCTACCAATCAGTCAGTCTAACAGAGCGAGAGCTTCATAAGCATACTGTCATTGAACTTTTACCTCGTTCTATAAATGGGCAAGCAGAGCAAACGATTTTACTTGTTCACTATCATCCAAAGACGAATGAACGGAACTTATTTTATGGAAAACTTCCTGCCGATTCTTCTATTGCAATGTAGATTCACAAAGGCATTTCGATGTTTTCGAAATGCCTTTTCCATTGAGTAGATACCCCAAATAAAGGATTTTATCGATTCAAGACGAATAGGATAACTAACCAAGCCGGAGGATAGGCCGGTAAATAATGGAGGGATAGCATGAGACTATTAGAAATGGATGCCCTGTCCCTGTCGAAGAAGATTTCCAGACGCGAAATTTCGTCGTACCATGCTGTTCGAACGTATATTGATCATTTAAATACGATTAATCCTATCCTGAATTGTCTTGTAGAAGATCGCTTTAATGAAGCGATCGAAGAAGCAAAAAAAGCCGATTATACCCTTACGACTGGAGAAGCCAAAGGCCGATTATTCGGTGTTCCAATTAGCGTCAAAGAATGTTTCCATGTCAAAAACATGGCGACAACGGGTGGCCTGAGCTATCGAGCAGGCTCACGAGAAAAGGAAGATGCTGAAGTTGTGAAACGCCTTCGGGCAGAAGGGGCCATCCTATTAGGAAAAACGAATACACCTGCCCTTTGTTACTGTCAGGAAACCGATAATAAGCACTACGGTCGAACGAATAATCCGTGGGACGTGACTAGAACCGCTGGGGGATCAAGTGGTGGAGAAGGTGCTTTAATCGCATCAGGGGGTGCCGCAGTTGGACTTGGAGCTGATATTGGCGGTTCAATTCGATTCCCGTCTCACTTTAATGGCATTGTCGGCTTTAAATCCGGCAATCGCCAGGTATCACAGGAAGGAAATTTTCCTTACATCGATAAGCCCGAGCAGGAACGCATGCTTGGCATCGGTGCCATGAGTAAGTCCGTCCAGGATGCAAGATTAATTAATGAGATTATTGCTTACAAACCGCCATCAGCGCGAAATCTCGATGATTTTAAGCTTGTCTATCCTGTTCCTCATCACCGCTATCCAATTAATCGAGAAACCTTTCAGTTGATTGCTAGCATCAGAGACGCGTTTGATGGAGAACTTGCTGAGGAACAGGCAAATCCTCCTTTCTTTGAAGAAGCGGCTCATATGTGGCAACAAATGATGTCCGTTGATGGTGGGGCGGATATGGCCAAACTCATGTCAGACAATGAAAAAGCTAGTCCGTTCAGTGAGTTTATGAAAGAAAAGCTCTTCCGAAGTTCAGATGTCCATTCTTACCTTTCCTGGGCGCTCATCGGCACAAAACTTTTTAAACCGAATCAAAAACAAATGAAACAAATTCATGCTTCACTAAAACGTGGAGATGAACTACTAGACGATTACTTGGATGACCGCATTTTAATTATGCCTGTTTATCATTCTCCAGCACCCCTTCATGGAGAGCTATATCAAGAGCTGTTCTCCATTCGGAAAACATTTTTAAACTATATGCCATACATTGCTTATGCGAATGTATGGGGACTCCCTTCCCTGACCATACCAATTGGAATGAGTAAGGAAGGGCTCCCGATTGGTGTACAGCTCGTAAGTCGGGTTGGTCATGAAGAGGCGCTCTTTCAGCTAGGTGAACAGATTGAGCAGCGCATCGGTGGTTATCAACGCTGTCAGAAACACGATTCTAAAAAAACAGAGGTTGAGGCAGAACTCGTTTAAGTTGTCGGGAGGATTGACTACGAATTGTTTACGAATCAACACACAAAGCCTTATTTTGCAATTATGATCGCTATTTTATTTATATCCACTTCCGCTGTCATTGTAAAGCTCGCTTCAGCACCAGCTTCGGTCATTGCGATGTATCGTCTCGCTTTTGCGATTCTGATCATGTTGCCACTTGTGCTACGAAATTATCGTAATTCATTTAGACAAATTAAAATGTCAGATTGGGGGTTTGGTAGTCTTGCGGGCATCAGTCTCGCATTTCACTTTATCCTCTGGTTTGAGTCATTAAATTACACGTCTGTCGCAAGTTCAGTCGTTCTTGTTACACTGCAGCCACTGTTTGCCTTTATCGGAACGTATTTGTTCTTTAAAGAAAAACTCACCCTTCTAGCAATTGCTGGAGGGGTGACAGCTGTGGCAGGATCAATTGTTATAAGCTGGGGTGATTTTCGAATTAGCGGAATGGCCCTATGGGGAGATCTTCTTGCCCTTACTGCCTGTGCAATGGTTACCGCCTACCTTCTATTTGGGCAAAACATTCGCAAGCGTTTGGACCTTATCCCCTATACGTTCATTGTGTATGGAATCGCAGCACTGACCCTTATCCTCTATAACATACTATTACGCTACCCTTTCTTTTCGTATCCTTCTTCAGACTGGGGATACTTCCTTTTACTAGCCATCTTCCCTACGTTGCTTGGGCATTCACTCCTGAACTGGGCAGTAAAGTGGGTAAGCGTGAACGTGATTTCAATGAGCATTTTATTTGAACCGATTGGCGCTAGTATTCTCGCGTATTTTATCCTTGGCGAGAAACTGCACACCATGCAATGGATCGGTGGCGGGATTATCATTACAGGTCTCTATCTTTTTATTAGAAGCTATAAAACCAAAAGAAAACCGAAAAAATAGCCAGGCGCGCCCCTCAAGGGCGCGCCTGGCTATTTCGACATCATTCGAGCTAAAGCGGGCAGTGCCTGTCACCGCGCCTTTGGACACGTCTTACAGCATGCGCCACCTTCTGAGATTTGATCATACAAGCAGCACGTGCGACGGAAGCGGATTGGTCCGTTATCTCTCTCTACTTTTTCTGAATAATACGGCATGAACGGGTTTGCACCGCACGTAAAACTTGTGCAGTTAAACTCTTTCAACAGGTAATGAAAGTCTTCTTTCGCTCGCCTTACCTGCTCCGCATTCCCTTCTGAAGGAATGAGTGTTTCATAGACCCAAAAAAGGTAAATCGCCGCATTTTCCCAAAGAATGGCTGCGGATAGTTTCGTTGTTTTCACCATCGTTTCTACGAATGGAGCAAGGTTCTCATTGATGAGCTTATTCGCAAGCTCTGCTCTAATATCCGCCCGCTCCTTTTCACTTCTCTTCAACGAATTTGGAATTGTTACCTGCATCACCGCCGCCTGCGTATTCATGGCAATCTCCAGCTCATCCGGTCCGGCAAGAATCGGTTTATCCCACATCGTAAAGGCATATAGAATCGGCGCTAATGTCATAAACCCATATCGCTTCATGAACTGTGACCCTGCGACAATCACTGATGGAAAATGGCCTTCTGACACAAGTCGTTCAAGTAACGCTTTTAACTGTTCGGAATCCAAAAGTTGTTGAGCAGTGTGTTCCCCTTCTCCACCAAACGTAAGGCGCAATTGCTCTAACTTCTCTTTCTCCTCTCTGCTAAATACCAGTTGCTCTTGCACGATGAACCTTCCTCCCTTTACCATGCGGCACACAAAGCGGCGTCCCAAATAGTGGATCTTCAATAATGTCACACTGAAGGCCAAATACGCGTTCCACAAGGTCAACATTCACAATGTCTTCTGGTTTCCCCTGGTCATAGATGCCTTTATCTTTTACTGCAATAACATGATCCGCATAACGACACGCCAGATTTAAATCGTGCAGCACCATCAAAATTGTCCGGTTATCTTCTTTATTTAATTCAAAAAGTAAATCGAGCACTTCTACTTGATGCGCGAGATCGAGATATGTTGTCGGTTCATCTAGCAAAATAATGTCCGTATCTTGAGCAAGGGTAAGGGCAATCCAAGCACGCTGACGCTGGCCTCCGGATAGTGAATCGACATCGCGCTCTGCAAAGTCTTCCATATGCGTCGCCTTAAGTGCTTTTTGCACAGCGGCTTCATCTTCCTCTGACCACTGACTAAACCAGGATTGATACGGATAACGACCCTGTTTCACGAGCTGCAGAACCGTCAGTCCTTCAGGGGCGACAGGGGATTGGGGAAGAATGGCCATTTTCCGGGCAATTTCTTTCGTTGGCTTATTTGAGATCGCCTCTCCATCCAGAACGATGCCACCTGAATGCGGCTTTAAAAGACGGGCAAGACTTCGTAAAAGCGTTGATTTTCCGCAACCATTCCCACCAATTAAAACGCTCATCTCTCCTTTTGGGATGAGTAAGTTCAGCTGATCAATGACCGTTTGTTCTCCATATCCAAGCGTTAAATCTTTCGTTTGCAGTGCGTACATGCCGCCACCTCCTTATTTGTTTCTCGAACGATACAATAAATAGATAAAATACGGTGCGCCAATCGCTGCCGTAAACACACCAGCCGGAACTTCAAGCGGTGAAAAAAGCGTGCGTCCAATTAAGTCTGCAATCATGACAAGCATGCTGCCGACAAGGGCTGAAACAGGAACAAGCACACCAAAAGAAGAGCCCACTAACTTTCTTGCAATATGAGGTGCCATTAAGCCAACAAAGCCAACACCACCGGCGAATGCGACAGCCCCTCCCGCAAGTGCCGTACTGATTAAAAGGAGAACGATGCGATCTTTTAAAAGCATAGCGCCTGCTCCTTTTGCCACATCGTCGCCAAGCTCTTGTAAGTTCACTCTTCTAGAGTAAACCATGAGCAGAATCATCAGGATTACAACCCACGGTAAGAGCGTAAGCACATCCTGTCCATTCGTTCCATGAACGCTCCCCGTAATCCAAATATTCGCATCAGATGCTCGATAAATTGGTCCAACAATCATTAATAGCGTTGTTAGTGCTTGCAGTAACGCCGTTAAGCCAATTCCAATCAGGACTAATCGAATCGGTGAAATGCCGTTTTTCCAAGATAAAATAAATACGAGAAACCCTGCTAAAACTGCTCCAGTGAAGGATGCAAGCGGCATCCACTGAATGCTGACTGTTAGCGCAGTCGCCTTATCACTAAACACTGTTAAAAAGCCAATTGTCGCAAGCGCACCGCCCCAAGTGATACCGAGAATATCAGGAGAAGCAAGCGGATTTCGAATCATCCCCTGTAGGATCGCTCCTGACACGGCAAGAGCAGCTCCTGCTAAAATCGCCATGGCAATCCTCGGGAAGCGAAACTGTTTTACGACAAGCTTATTCATTTCATCACCATACCCAAACAGCGCCTTAACCACTTGGTCTGGTGTCATAAAAATCTCACCAAGACCGATACTAAGGAGCGCAGTTACAATAACCGCACCAACGAGTCCAGCGATCACCCATAATGCACGGCGATCGAGTAAAAAAGAAATAGCTTTCATTCGAAAGGAAGTGTATTTCATCATAGCTGTTTAAACTCCCTTCGAGCAATATATATAAAAAACGGTGTACCGATTACAGCTGTTAATACGCCCACAGGCGCTTCAAGCGGCAAAATAACATAACGCGCCGCAATGTCTGCAGATAGCAGTAGTATTGCGCCTAATATCGCACTATAGGGAATGACCCAGCGGTAATCCGGGCCAGTAAAAAAGCGAGCCACGTGCGGCACCACAATGCCGATAAATCCAATAGGCCCTGCTACGGCTACAGAACCGCCTGCAAGAAAGACAATAAAAAGTGCAGCAGCAGCTTTTACAAGAAGCGTACGTTGGCCTAGCCCTTTTGCGACATCTTCTCCGATGACGAGCGTATTAATTTTTGTACTGATAAAAAGTGCACCAATTAAACCGATTCCAATATACGGGAGCACCGAATAAAGCATGGCTAGACTACGTCCTTCAATAGACCCAGCAAGCCAAAAGAGAACGTCTTCAAGAGCCTTCTCATTCAAAACGAGCATACCTTGCGTTAACGAGGAGAACATCGCTGCCATCGCTGCACCAGCAAGCGTCAGCTTCATCGGCGTAAGTCCTTCTCTTCCAAGTGAACCAAGTACATAAACGAGGATTGAGGCAAATGCCGCTCCAAGAAACGCTAACCAGCTAAACGTCGTAAGTGAGGAAACGGAAAAGAACGTAACGGCAATCACAATGACAAAACTCGCCCCTGCATTTACGCCTAGAATAGATGGTGATGCGAGAGGGTTACGTGTAATTGCCTGCATGAGCGCACCCGCAACAGCGAGACTTGCACCTACAGCGGCGCCAATTAATGCTCGCGGAACGCGATTTTCAATAATAATAATATGTGCATTGCTTCCATCGAATTGCGTAAACGCCCGCCAAGCCGTTGCCCATGTAATACTCGTTAGTCCATAAACAACGCTTGCCACCATCAACATCATGACAAGAAGTAAGCCAATCACAATCCCGAACCATTTTCTATTTACTGAATGTAATTTATGTGTCATAAAGGTTAATCCCTTTCTTCATCATCCTTTATAAGTGTAAAAAAAGAATGAAAACGTGTCAATGAATTTGAGAATCAATCTCATTTAACTATTGACTCTTGTGTGACAATTCAGTATGATTACATCGTAAATGAAAACGATTATCACTAACAAGGAGGAAATACATATGTTCAAAAAAAGTTGGCTCATCGTTTCCCTTGCAGCATTTATGGTTTTAGCTGCTTGTGGAACGAGCGGAAATAATGAAAATAGCAGCTCGGGTGAAAAACAGGAAGAGGAATCGACTCGTACAGTAACGCACGCGATGGGTGAATCAGAAGTTCCAGAAAATCCTGAAAAAGTTGTTATTTTAACAAATGAAGGAACGGAAGCTTTACTTGCAATGGATGTAAAACCTGTCGGCGCAGTGCAATCATGGCTCGGTGATCCTTGGTACGATCATATTTCTGACGACATGAAAGACGTTGAAGTTGTCGGAACGGAAAGTGAAGTAAACCTTGAGGCTGTTGCTGCACTAAAGCCTGATCTCATTATCGGAAATAAGCTTCGTCAAGAAGACATTTATGATCAGCTTAGCGCAATTGCTCCAACGGTTTATTCCGAAACGTTAAAAGGTGACTGGCAGGAGAACTTTGAATTTTATGCCAAAGCACTAAACAAAGAAGATAAAGGCGAAGAAGTAATGAATGCCTATAGTGATCGCATTGATTCAATGAGCGAGGAGCTTGGTGATCAGCTAGACAAAAAGGTCTCCGTTGTACGTTTCCTAGCTGGCCAAACGAGAATTTACTACAAAGACTCTTTCTCAGGGGTTATACTTGAGCAGCTCGGCTTTGCTCGTCCAGAATCTCAGCAAAAAGAAGATTTCGCTGAAGAAGTAACAAAAGAACGCATCCCAGAAATGGATGGCGACGTCCTCTTCTACTTCACATATGAAGCTGGAGACGGTGAAGCGAATTCCACTGCTGAAGAATGGACGAATGATCCGCTTTGGAACAATCTACAGGTTGTAAAAGACGGAAATGTTCATGAAGTAAGTGATGCAATTTGGAATACGTCTGGTGGCGTACTTTCCGCTAACTTGATGCTTGATGATATCAAAGAAGTCTTTTTAGGTGAATAGGATGTAATGAAAGCTCGGCCAATGCCGGGCTTTTTTGATTATCCTTTCACAAATAAGGGAATTGGTTTAGGAGATGGTTTTCTTTTCGTAAGAAAGTGGCAAGAAGACGGGTTCTCATCAGGTATACTAATAGAAAGACATATAAGGAGGGGATAAATCGATGCCTAATGTCTGGACACATATTTTATTCGGTGAAGAAGCTGCGATGGAAGCCGGCATATGGAACACGATCAAAGGTGACCTGCCTTACTTTCGACTTGGTGCTCAGGGACCCGACCCTTTCTTTTACCATAATTTCTGGCCGTGGAAAAAAAATAAGCCGGTGCAGGAAGTTGGTTCTGCTCTTCATCAAGATCATTGCGGCCCATTCCTCATGGAAATGATTGAATATGGAAAGCAAGATGATCCGATGCTGCGAGCTTATATTCTTGGCTTTGTGACGCATCATATTCTGGATCGAAACACTCACCCCTATATCCACTACCGTTCTGGTCTTGAAGGCAACAGACATCAGCAGCTTGAAATCATTATTGATACCATTTTGATGAAAGAATATAAAGATGTGGAAACTTGGAAAACCCCCGTTTATCAAGAAATCCAAATTGGAAAATCACTCTATCCTCCCATTGAACTGATGCTTTATGAATGTATTCAATCTTTTTATCCTGAGACAGCTGAACGCATGCCAGAGGATTACATTAACCAATCTTATCGCGATATGGTCCTTGCGCTTAAACTATTATTTGACCCGCACGGATGGAAAAATCAGCTTTTAAAGAAACAAGTCTCCTCTTTTTCCTATCGAAAACAAATCGGTGATGAAGATTATTTAAATCGAGAAGGAACACCATGGATTCACCCCGCGGTGAAAGACGAGGAATCAACCGCAACTTTTGAAGAGCTGCTTGAGCAAGCGAAAGAAGAAGCAACGAATATCCTCCCTCTCATCCATGACTACTGGCACAACGAAGAAAATTGTATGACGGAACTGAAGACACAAATTGGCAACCGCTCGTATGACACAGGAAAAGATAGCACCCTTCCACTTGAATTAAAACACTTCGACCCTATTTTGTAAGGGGTTTCAAGATAAAAAAAGGCTCAGAGCAGGTGGGTATGCTGCTCTGAGCCTCATTTGTGGCCTGGGAACTGACTTTTACGTTACATGAACGCGAATTCCGCAATTCCATTAACCCCTATACATCCAGCCCTTCACTTGCCATAACAACCTTCGCCTGCTCTTTCCCTTGATCGATGTTTACTTTGTTAAGTAAATAGATGCCTGCTAAGAAAAAGACGACGAGTGAAACGATACCAAGACGGCTTGATCCCGTTACTTGGCCAACGAAGGCAAAGAGAAAAGGACCGAAAATCGCTGAAAATTTAGCGGAAATGCCGTAAAATCCGTAAAACTCTGCATGTCTGTGATCGGGAACCATACTTCCAAAAATCGATCGACTTAATGCCTGAGCACCTCCCTGAACGAAGCCGACCATGATTGCAAGCAGATAGAAATGCGTGGCGGTAGTCATGAAATAACCAAGAAAGACAATCCCAACGTAAATCCACAGTGCGAGCATAAGCGCTCGCTTAGGGCGAATTTTTTTAGCCAAGTAGCCGAATAAAAACGCGAAGGGAATTCCTACAAACTGCGTGATGAGGAGCGCAGCGATTAAATCATTCGCATCAATGCCGATATCTCTGCCATAAATCGTCGCCATTTTTATAATGGTCGATATTCCATCGTTAAATAACCAGAAAGCGACAAGGAAAAGAAGGAGCTGTTTGTAGTGGTTTAACTCCTTGAACGTCGTGCGAAGCCTTTTAAACCCGATCGTCGCATAGGAGCCGCTTAACTTAGGCTGAGTATGTTCCACTTCTTTCACGTTTTTGAACATGGGGATGGAGAAGATAAACCACCATACGCCAACGCTAGCGAATGAAAGTTGCGTGGCGACAAGCGTATTCGGAAGAAAAAACCAGGATGGATTTAGGATCATCATCAGATTCACGAGAAGGAGCAGGCCACCGCCAATATACCCAAACGCATAGCCTCTTGCTGAAATGCGATCAATCTCTTCTCCTTTTGCGATTTCCGGTAAAAATGCATCGTAAAAGACGTTGCTTCCCGAGAAACCGATCGTACCAAAGATTAATAGAATTGAAGCAAACAGGTAGCCTCCCTCGCCCACAAACGCCATTAAGATGCTTGCGATCATTCCCATGTAGGCAAAAAAGCGCAAAAATACTTTTTTAGAATTGGAGTAATCTGCAATGGCACCGAGTACGGGTGCCAGAATCGCAACAATTAAAACAGCGATCGATTGCGAATAGCCCCAGTAAGAAGTAGCAAGATTTTGATCAATGTTTTTGGCAGCAACATCATAATAGAAAACAGGTAAAACGGCTGCCATCATTGTTGTTGCGAAAGCAGAATTAGCAAAGTCATACATCATCCAGCTACGAATCTCTTTTTTCCTCATCTCTTTGCCCCCATGTTGTTCATTTTCTTTCAGCATATCAGGTCTCAACGTCTCATTCTTCGCGCTGGAATACTCTTCATAAACCTTTTACAACGAGCAGACTTGCCACACATTCTTGGTGCGAGTACACTTACGGTAGAGTGATGAAACGGAGGTCGTCCTATGGACCAAAATGATATTCAAAACAAAGTGATCGAAAACTATCAGCGTGATGAAAACATGATGATTCTTGTCTTTGCCCAGTGGTGCGTCAATAATGACTTGAATCCAGAAACGCTTTACGAGAAAGCTTATCCTGATCAAATTAATAACCCTGCTCTCAAGCAAAGTATCGAACTCGTCGTGCCGAAAGAAGAATCAGAACATATCCCTGATCAAACGGTAATGGGTGTCCTTTCCCTCTTTGGTAATGATGATCTTGCATTTGTTGTATCTGAAGAGATCGAAAAACGTTCAAAACCAGAGAAATAGTTGTTTCATAGAGTTTATTCGATAGGAGAGGGAAACTTCCCTTTTAAACTCAATGAAAGCCCCGGAGCATAAGCTCTGGGGCTTCGTTTAGTTTGTATCGCGAAATAACTTTACGAGTGCCTGCGTGCCACTATCTTCTTCGCCACGCTCAGCAAGATCTTCATATAACTTCTTCGAAAGTTCAAGTCCTGGGGTTAACATTCCCATTTGTTTGGCGGACTCAAGGGCAATCGTCATATCTTTTATAAAATGCTTTACATAAAAGCCAGGCTCGAACCGATTAGAGATCATTCTTGGAGCCAGATTGCTTAGTGACCAGCTTCCAGCAGCACCGAATTCAATGCTCTCAAGGACCGTTGTCGGATTTAATCCTGCTTTTTCAGCATAAACAATCGCTTCAGAAACGCCAATCATGTTGCTGGCAATCGCGATTTGGTTGCACATTTTCGTATGTTGGCCTGCTCCAGCTGGTCCTTGGAGAACGATGTTTTGACCCATTACTTCAAAAATAGGCTGAACGTTTTCGAAAACTTCTAATTCACCGCCTACCATAATCGATAGCTTTCCTTCTTTGGCACCAACGTCTCCCCCTGATACAGGTGCATCAAGCGCGTAGAGCTGCTTGGACAAAGCATGCTGATAAATTTCTTCGGCTAGCGCTGAGCTTGAGGTTGTCATATCAATTAATATAGAATGCGCTCGTGCATGTTCAAGCAGCCCATTCTTACCTATGTATACCTCTTCTACATCTTTCGGGTAACCGACCATCGTGATGATCACATCAGCATTCTCCGCCACATCCTTCACTTCGTCGTACCATTCTGCCCCTTCTTGAATAAGGGCTTCAGCCTTCTGTTTTGTTCGCGTTGAGATAAGGGTCCGGTATCCTGCTTTGATCAAGTTTCGAACCATGCTTTCCCCCATAACGCCGATTCCAATAAACCCGAGTACTGGCTTTTTCTCCATAGTAAATCGCCTCTCTTCCCAGAATTTCCTTTTCTAACACTTGTCTTCATCGTACACTAAAGAAGAGGTGAATTCCTAATGAAAACAAGTAGTTTTGCCGGTCTATTTATATGGATTGCGTTCGTTGTAACAAAATTGATCACAACCCCGATCGATACGCTTCAATATGTGATGATTTTATTAATGTTCGCCTATCTGGTACTCGTTCCGCTAACGCTGAACCTTGTATCACAAAAAAAGAATGTTTTCTACCATTATGCCACCCGTTTACAACTTGCTTCAGCTGTCCTAACGGGCATTTCCTTCTTTCTTGAACAAGGAATGTTAGCAGCTCTGCTAGCCGTTCCATGGTTACTTACAACTAGTTTAATCGCGCTTTATGGAGTTACGCGCCTCTTGCAAACATGGAAAAAAAGCACGATTTTTGATGTGTTAATCCAACTTGGATTGATGTACGTTAGCATCGGTGGACTCTGGCTTATTTTGCACCGTTCAGGTGTGCAAATCCTTCATTTTAGCGATGTCATCGTACTGCTTACATCCATTCATTTTCACTATGCGGCATTTATTACACCGATTACGATGGCGTTCATTGGAAAACGTCTGCTGGCAAAAGCTCCTAACTTAAAACCCTTGTTTAAACTGATCGCCATCCTTGTCTTATTTGGCCCACCGTTTATCGCAACAGGAATTACGCTTTCAGATTCATTACCTGTTCTTGAGTTTATTTCAGTCGTTGAATTTGTCACACCGCTAATCATCTTTTCAATCCTTTGCCTCGTCTACTTAGTACCAACACTTGAGTATTCGGTGCAAATGCTGTTGTCAATTTCATTCACCTCTCTCCTGTTTTCAATGAGCTCCGCGATGATCTATGGATTTGCTCATATTAATGAAACGGTGATCCTTGGCATTCCTTTAATGATCTTTTTCCATGGATTCGTCAATACATTCGGCTTCTCGCTCTTTGGGCTTCTTGGCGTAACGGCGATGCAGGAGACGAAGCCTATCAAAAAAACCAGCTTCTCCATGTGAGAAGCTGGTTTTGGCCTATTTTATATTTTTTAAGGCTCCAGCAACCTTTGCTACGCGTGCACCCAGGCGGGAAGCCATCGTTAATTCAGCTTCAACTGGCATTCTTGAGCCATCGCCACCAGCAAGAGTTGAAGCGGCATAAGGAGAGCCTCCAATGCCATCTGTTGTTAGCTGCTCAGGATTCTCACCATATGGCAGCCCAACATAGATCAAACCAAAGTGCATAAGCGGAACAAACGTTGTGAGTGCTGTCGTTTCTTGTCCCCCATGAATCGAAGCGGTACTTGTAACCACCGCCGTCGCTTTCCCTTCTAATTCACCATTCATCCAAAGTGATCCCGCTGAATCAAGATATTGTTTCATTTGAGCAGGCATGGAACCATAGCGAGTTGGGACTCCCCAGATAATCCCGTCAGCCCAGCGTAAATCATCAAGCGTCGCTTCGGTAATACTGTTTTGTGCTTCTTGTGCTTCCACGTAAGGTGGTTGATCCGACATTGCCTGTTTTACGACATCAAATTCAGGTATCTTCACGATCTTCACTTCTACATCACCAGCGCCTTTTGCACCTTCAGCTACAGACTGAACCATTTCGTAAATATGACCATACGCGCTGTAATACGGAATTAAAATTTTTGTACTCATTTTTCCACTCCTTTTCACTCGGTTCGTTTTGTTCGCCATTTACTTTGAATTCATTTATCTCTACTTCAAGATATACCCTTTTCTTCTTAATCCAAACATTTAAAAGGGTAAAAATGGATAAAAAAAGAGAAGCTTTTACAGCTCCTCCGCGTAATGACCCAATTTTTTTAGTAATGTAATAGCCGTTTCTTTCTCTTGCTCATCCAATCCGGCAAAAATCGATTGTACTTGTTTCTCATGGTTAGGAAAAATACGATCCATTAACTTTTTACCTTCATCTGTGATAACGGCATGTGTAATCCGACGATCGTTCGGGCATGGATTACGCGTTAAGTACCCTTTTCCTTCAAGCTTATCGACCACATACGTAATGCTTCCACTTGCGAGTAAAATTTTCTCACCAATTTGCTGTAGTGGCTGATTACCTTTGTGATAAAGCAATTCGAGAACGGCAAATTCCGTTGGATTCAGTCCATAGCTTTGAATATCTGTTTTAATATGATCGGTAACAGAGCGATTCGATCTAGCCAGGACAATGAATAGCTTTAGTGAAAGCTCACGATCTTTTTCATTCATAACGTTCACCCTTAACTTCTAATATCTTGAATTCGAGATAATTATACTTAATTCCAATTCCTTCTGTCAACTCTTTCAAAAAAGACGGTACTATTTTTCATTAACAGAGTGGATATGATCGAGCAGCTGTTGAAATCCCGTTAGTGCTTTCTTGAATTCTTCTTTCGATAAGCCACTATTTGCCGCCATCGCGTCAGGAATAATGGAGGCTTTATCTCTTAACTCTTCCCCTTTTGGCGTTAAATGAACCATCACTCGACGCTCATCTTCTTTTGAACGTTCACGTTTCACTAGACCCGCTTCTTCCATCCGTTTTAACAGCGGCGTTAACGTACCAGAATCTAAGTAAAGCTCGGCACCGAGCGCTTTTACCGATGTTTCATGATGCTCCCAAAGAACAAGCAAGACAAGATATTGCGGATACGTCAGGCCAAGCTGATCTAAATAAGGACGATACATCTTCGTAATTTCTCTTGAACAAGCATATACAGAAAAACAGAGCTGGTTCTCTAGTTTTAATTGTTCATTATGGTTCATAGTAATCCCTTCTTTACAATAAGTTGTGCACAATCAACTTATCCCGATTTAGCCCTGTTGTCAACAAGAGCGTTTCCTAACTTTTTACAAGAAGAACGAGTTCCCCTTTGTTGACAGATGAAAAGTGGTGCGTTATATTTAATCTTGTAAAATTAAATTGTGCACAAACTAAATAACAAGGAGGAATTTTATTATGAATTCACTATACACAGCAAAAGCAACTGCTCACGGCGGCAGACAGGGTAAAGTAGAATCTTCAGACGGCGTAATCAATATGGATCTTCGTATGCCAAAGGAACTTGGTGGTCAGGGGGGAGAAGCAACAAACCCTGAACAACTGTTTGCAGCTGGATATGCTGCTTGTTTCGATAGCGCACTAAACATGGTTGCCCGCATGAAACGTATTAAAATTAAAGATACGGTAGTTGAAGCTCACATTTCGATCGGAAAAGAAGAGGACGGCGCATTTGGCCTTAGCGCGAAACTTCACGTTACGATCCCTGGCGTTGATCAAGCGACTGCTGAGGAGCTTGTCGAAGCTGCGCACCAAACGTGCCCTTACTCAAGAGCAACGCGTGGAAATATGGAAGTTGAACTAGAAGCAATTTCTAAATAATATAAAGGTTACTATTTCTCATATCCAGTTTATAACGGTATAAAAGCACATTTTTTCTTGGATTATCAAAAAGCACATTGGTCTTAACTTGCCCAATGTGCTTTCTCAATAAAACTATCTTTTAACGGTTTTGTTGAGGATATCTCTTCTATAAATCACAAGAACACGAACAGCAACGCTGACATGTTCTGTGATAAGTACAAGGTTTACAAATACAACAATAGCACGTATGTCTTGTAGAGCCACAACAACAATGCGAGCATTCCTTTTCTTCTATTCGAAGTATACTTTTTTTCTTCTTGCAACAAGACTTATTTGTTTTCCAATACTTTTCTGCATGACATTCATGGCACATAATATCTCACCTTCCTTTTCTATTAAATTATGTTTAAAAATAAAAAAGGAATAGATGAAACTACCACGGTATTTGCACTAATCTTTATATCTTAATCATAAGACATATATTTACCTAAAAGACTTTTAGGTTTTTTTTCATGACAATCGCAACATTCTGGTTCAACATATTCTATATGGTTTTTTTCACACACTGGTGAATTTACTTTAAAGTGCTCATTATTGCAGCGATCTTCATTTATGTCACCCAAAATAGTAACACTAACTTTCCCTATTTTTTCTCGTATCACAGTGAGTTGTAAACTAAAGATTGCCTTGAGGATAATGATTCCGCATCCCCGCTCCTCGTAAATAAATTGAGGCTCCAGTACTCCTTCTAAAATGGGTGGAGTTGTTTTATACTCATCACCAGGACATACTTCTTCACATATTAATTCATGTTGAAACGGCAAAGTTATCGTATCAATTATACTTCCATCACAAATAAGCTTTCCTTTAATGAAACCCTGAAGAATCACTAATCCCTTTAACAAAGACACCTGCAAATTCATACTATTCAAGTCCGGAACAAATTTACATTTTTTGATTTTAGGATGAATTTCAATATCCTTTTTTGTATAAGCACTGATTGTCAGTTTCTTTGATAAAATGATCGATTGAATTAAGACCATTTCATTTACATTCACAATATCTTTGCACTGACCGTTTTGTTCAATTGACATCATTAGCCCCCCGAAAAATCTTTTTATATAAAACAGGATATGTTGACCCTTACTTATCTGTTCTGTATAAAAATAGAAAACAAAAAAACCGGGTAAATAACCCCGGTCACTTTAACTTACCCAAAGAACGTTCTTGTCTGCGAAGTAGGAGTCGTAATTTGATCTGTTACACAACGATCCTCATTAATATCACCAATGACTTTAACAGAAGCCTCGACAAGCTTTTCTCTAGAAACTGTAATCTGAGTTCTAATAATGACTTTAAAAGTAAGTGTTCCTAGGGTGAGGGCATCACCAATACTAATAACTGGAGTGAATACTGGTTCCAAAACCCCTTCAATAATTGGTCGCGTTTCTTGTAAGTCATCTCCTGGACAAGCTCCCGGGCATTCTGTTTCAGCTTGGAAAGGTAAGTTTAGGCTAACTGCAGGTAAAGCAACACCTGCAACTGAAATAATGACAGATACAGGTACGTATCCAGAGTTAACAACCTTTCCTTCTAACAAAGTACCTCTCATAACGATATTGTTTGGATCTGCTGTTACATCAAAAGTTAGAAGATCTGGATCAGTACCAGCTGGTATACCTAGATCCAATAAATCTAAACGAGCTTCCGCTACTTTCTGTACACGCTTGCTACAAATAACGGACAACACTTTCAAACATTCAATACTAGAGTTATCAGCAGGACAACAAGAGTGTTGCTGATGAGACTTGTTACTGTTACACATAAAATCCAAAATATTCACTTCCCTTTTTAATTTCATTGACTTATTAATCAATGTTAATAGTAATTTATTCAAAAAATCGCCACTTGAACTGGACAAAAGGTTAACTTGGAATACCCATTTTCAATAGTTATAGTAGAATTTCTTCACTAATAATATATTTTTCAAATTAATTGTTTGAATTAACAGTAATTAAGTAAATGAAACTTTTTCACACAGTACTTTTTATTATCTCTACAGTTCTAAAGCAGCTCTCTCTAGTCTCTATCAACACTCGTTTGAACACAAAAAACCTTTTTTTCTCCGCTAAAATCGCTATACTAGATGTAGATTAGTGGAAGGTGTGATGAATTTGCTCACCGTTTCAGAATTTGATGGGGTTCAAGCGGTAAAAGGAACCTTTCAACTTGGCGGCGTTCGAATGAATGTCTATATGTACCTTGTTGACGAACTTTTAATCGACTGTGGTCCAAGTCGTCTTCAAAAAGATATCAGTGATTTTCTTTCAAATGAACGCTTTACCCAAATAATCTTAACGCATCACCATGAAGATCATACTGGAAATGCTTCAATCGTACCTGGGTCGATTCCAATCTACATCCATCCGACTGGGATTCCTCTTTGTCGCGATAAGCCTCATCTTCCACTGTACCGAAGAGTATTTTGGGGATCTAGAAAGCCTTTTGCTCCAAAGGGAATTGAGCACCGCATTAAAACGAAGCATCATACATTTGAATTGCTTCATACTCCGGGGCATGCTCCTGATCATTTTGCTCTACTAGAACAGAATCAGGGATGGTTGTTTACTGGTGATCTTTATGTGATGAGTCACCCTAAAAGCATTTTCGCGTTTGAATCCATTCCGGACGTCATTCAATCACTTCATCATGTTTTAAATTATGATTTTGACACCGTTTTTTGTTCTCATGCCGGCGTTTTGCAAAATGGACGGAAGCGACTGGAGGAAAAGCTTCATTATCTTCTTTCCATACAGAACCAGGTGCTCCAAAAACACAGCGATGGAAAGACTGCATCTGTCATTCAGAAGGAACTTTTTCCTGATCGACATGTCCTCAATTACTTTTCTCTCTTTGAGAATTCATCCAAGCATATTATTACGTCGATCTTACATAAAAACGGATTACATTAACAAAAAAGCTCACGTCTCTCCTCCTTAAAGTTTGAGACGTGAGCTTTTTTCTATATATTGGTCATACCAGTAAATGATATTTCTCCCCTGTTTCTTCGCTAAATACAAACGTTCATCTGCCAGTTTCAAACAAGGCGTCATACCATTTTCGAATGGGAAAAGTGCTGTGCCAAAGCTCATTGTTATGCTAAAGCGTTCACCGTCCGCCGTAAAGGACGTATTTCGAATAGCTAGTTGAATCTTTTCAAGACGCTCTTTCGCTTCTTCAATATTTGTTGCATCAAGTAGAATGGCAAGTTCTTCTCCCCCATACCGATATGCTCTTCCACTCGTTCCGATTTGTTCTTTGAAAATATCACCAATTTTACGCAATACATTATCGCCAACCATATGTCCGAATTGATCATTCACCGCTTTAAAATAATCAATATCGGAAAGCACAACAAGTACCGGATTCCCCTGCTCAGCACAATAACGTAAATCTTCTTGGAATGACCTGTGATTGTAGAGTTCTGTTAAAAAATCTTTTCGAGCGATGTCCTCTAGCTGCGTGTTTTTCGAGCGCATCATTCGCTCTCTTGAAACGATGATCCCCCCTAATAACCCAATAAAAATTAAAAACATACAGTCTAAAAGATAAACAACAAGCCCTTCGCCGGTAAACGAATAACCACTAAAGATAAGAACACCGGTATATCCACTGCCAAGTAAAAGAGCTGCAACCATACCGCCAGTAAATTTCCAATATACGGAAACGTGTAAAATAATTAAGTAAGCGATGGGAAACATAGAACTTTCTGCACCACCAGTAAGGGCAATCAACCAGAGAAACGCAACGTAATCAAAAACCACGCTTAATTTAGTCATATATTGATATCTTTTTGAGTTCAAAGGAGTACGGTGAAGCGCGAATTCAGCAATCGTCATATAAACGACGCCAAATAAAAACAAAACTAAAAAAGAGAGGCTCGTTCCTTGTAAGAGAAAGTAGTAATATCCACCTGCAATAACGAGAAAAACCCATCGAAATAGGGATAAAATCGTTTCAATCGAATGATCGTTTTGTTTTTTCACATTCACTTCATTTTCAACCCTTTTCATATTGACCTTTTCCAATAATGAAATTTTTTCCACATATTCTATTATAACGAAAATAAACTAGACATTCGATTGTTTTCATAACTTTCTAAAACATTCCAATGCAAAAAAAGAAGGCTTCACGTAGAAGCCTTCCCGTTCAAAAACTGCTGCATGGCATCGGCGACAGATAGCCCTGATACGACAGCACTTTCGATTCGCGTTTTTCCTGTTTCATCCTCTTCATGTAAGAAAGCATCTCCTGCAACGAAAACAGCTTCATTCATAGACATCTGCAGAAATGGATGGGGATAGACGCGGTCTGCCTGAGCGTAGCGCCATCTTTTTAACTGCCGATTATTAATAAATTCATTTGGAAGGAGAAAATCTAACCTCGATAATATTTCATCTATGATTTCATCATCGCCATGATCATAATAAGCTTTTGAGAAATCAGACGTTGCATATATGGTTAGGATTTTTTCCTCAGAAATCCCCTTAGCATGGCTATCCACAACACGCTCAATGCCATCAGGTAAATCGGTGTCCTTGTGACCTTCAGGCGAAAGAAAAGCGAGTTCACCCTTTAACGTCATAAGACAAACGAGCGCAGGATCGAAATGAATGTCCCTAAGTGATTCCATTGTATCTTCTGTAAAAAGCACATCACTTCTTTCCAATAATTGTACCGTTTGAGGTGCTGGTGGCGTTAGAAGAATCGCATTGGATGTTACTTGCTCACCTTCCTCAGAAATGACCACATATTTCTCATCATCGTGAATGATGCGGTTCACTTTAAACGGGTGGTGAACTGGGACTTTACTTGCAAGATTTTTCACTAGTTGATTCATTCCGTTTGTTGCTTTATATCTTGCATGTTTCTGTCCAAACCACTTCGATACCCAGCCGTTGGTCTCCCATTCATCGACTAGCTGCTGAAACGAATCGGTTCGAACGGTAAAGAATTGCGCCCCATGATCAGCGCGGCCACCGTCAATCCTTCGTGTTGCGAGACGGCCACCGACGCTTTTGCTTTTATCAAGTACAAGTACTTCAAATCCAGCTTTCATTAGCTTTCTAGCCGCCAAAATTCCAGCAATACCGCCACCTATGATGGCAACATCAACTTCTCTCATTCAAACAATACTCGGTATTCGCCGTATCCTTCTTCTTCTAGACTTTCTTTAGGAACGAATTTCATTGCTGCTGAATTGATGCAGTAGCGTAGCCCATTTTCTTCAGGTCCATCATTAAAGACATGGCCGAGATGAGAATCCGCTTCCTTACTTCGCACTTCTGTTCGAATCATAAAGTGACTGAAGTCTTTCTTTTCTTTGACAAAATGGTTGTTGATTGGCTGAGTAAAACTTGGCCAGCCGCACCCTGCGTCATACTGATCGGTTGAGCTAAACAACGGTTCACCCGATACGATATCCACATAGATACCTGGTTTTGCATTATCGTAATACTCGTTCTGGAACGGACGCTCTGTACCGTTTTTTTGTGTTACTTCATATTGAATGTCTGTAAGACGGCTCCGAAGCTCGTCATCGTTCTTTTCAAAAGCCCAGTTTTTTTCTATAAAATCAGCACGACCTGATCCTTTTTTGTAGCGATTGTAGTGAGCAGGATTTTTCTTATGGTAATCCTGGTGATAATCCTCCGCAGGGTAAAATGGTTTAGCTGGAAGAATTTTTGTCACGATCGGTTTTGAAAAACGACCGCTTGCTTCTAAATCTTTGCGTGACTGTTCAGCAAGGCGCTCTTGCTCTTCATTATGGGTGTAGATCGCTGTAATATACGTATCACCGCGATCAAAGAACTGCCCTCCTGCATCTGTCGGATCAATTTGACGCCAGAACAGATCAAGCAATTTACTATATGGGAAAACATTTGGGTCAAATGTGATTTGGACAGCCTCTACGTGCCCTGTCGATTTTGAAATCACTTCCTCGTATGTTGGATAAGGCTTTTCTCCACCTGTATAGCCCGATACGATACTTTGAATGCCAGGCATTTCTTCAAATGGTTCAACCATACACCAGAAACAACCTCCAGCAAATGTTGCAAGCTCATAATTCGTACTCATTCTCTATCACTCCAATATAGAAGATTTATCCTCACCTCAAGTGAGGGTGATTGTCGGGACCTGCTCAACTAACTTCTGGGAAAAAGCTCCCTCAGTTCAAAGTTTCACTATCTATAACATATCCGAAATGGACGGTTTATTGCCAGAAACTTGCTTTAGCAATAGGCAATCAGGGAATAATTTACTAAAATTATTGAAATCTGCTACAATTTAGTTGTATGACTATTTGGAAAAAGGAGACCTTTGACTATGGATACGTTTCATGAAAATCTTCAGAAATACGCAGATCTAGCGGTTAAAGTTGGCGTAAATATTCAAAAAGGACAAACACTTGTCGTAAACGCTCCTCTCACATCAGCTGAATTTGTGCGTAATATTGCAGAAAGTGCTTATGAAGCTGGTGCAAAGAATGTTCACGTTGAGTGGAATGACGAAATCTTAACTCGTATTAAGTATGATAAGGCACCAGATGAAGCATTCAAGGAGTTTCCAACATGGAAAGCAAAAGGATTTGAGGAATTGGCTGAAAACGGTGCAGCATTCCTTTCGATTACATCTTCCAACCCAGACCTTTTAAAAGGAGTCGATCCTGAACGAATTTCGAATGCGAGCAAAACAGCAGGAAAGGCAATGGAAGGCTACCGTAACTACATTATGTCTGATCACAACAGCTGGTCTGTTGTCGCGGTTCCTTCGAAAGCATGGGCAGAGAAAGTATTCCCTGATACACCTGAAGACGAACAAGAAGCAAAGCTGTGGGAAGCCATTTTCCAGGCGACTCGTGTATCAACAGGAAATCCGGTTCAAGCATGGAAAGAACATAGCGCAAACCTTGAACAAAAAGTGGACTATTTAAATGCGAAACATTACAGCAAGCTCCACTATCGTGCACCAGGCACTGATCTTACAATTGACCTTCCACAGGCTCATCAGTGGGTTGGTGGCATTAGCGAAAATGTGGAAGGCGATCATTTTGTCGCAAACATGCCGACAGAAGAAGTGTTCACCATTCCACATAAAAACGGCGTAAACGGCGTTGTTTCTTCAACAAAGCCGCTAAGCTATGGTGGAACAGTGATTGAAAACTTTACGCTTACATTTGAAGAAGGTCGTATCATTAAAGCTGAAGCGAAGCAAGGCAATGAAACACTTCAACATCTTATCGAAACAGATGAAGGCGCACACTACCTAGGTGAAGTTGCGCTCGTTCCTAATGATTCACCTATTTCAAATGCGGGAATCATTTTCTTTAACACGCTTTTCGACGAAAATGCTTCGAATCACCTTGCGATTGGAAATGCTTATTCTTTCTGCCTAGAAGGTGGTAAAACCATGTCGAAAGAAGAGCTTGAAGCAGCAGGAGCGAACGAAAGCGTCACGCACGTTGACTTTATGATCGGGTCCGCTGAAATGGACATTGATGGAATCAAAGAAGATGGAACTAGTGAGCCGGTCTTCCGAAAAGGAAACTGGGCAATCTAGCTCTTTAAGCAGAGCGCGTGCGCTCTGCTTTTTTGGTGCTTTAACAAATCGTTTTTACTAGGATTCTAACCGAAACTCCTTTATACTTGAGTAAAGTGATGGGTTTTAACGGTTATAAATGAAGGAGGTCATGTCATGAGTGCGAAAGTATTCATCATCCATGAAAATGAAGAATGGACAAAGCCTCTCAAGCAAGAACTTGAGGCGCTTCATGTCCCATACGAAGACTGGTTTCTTAGTGAAGGAAGCCTTGATTTAAGTGATGTACCGCCAGACGGTATTTTTTATAATCGCATGAGTGCCTCTTCTCATACGCGTGGTCATCGTTATGCTCCTGAATACACAGGAGCAGTACTCGAATGGTTGGAGAGTCACGGTCGAAGAGTATTAAATGATAGCCGTGCCCTTGCTCTTGAAGTAAACAAAGTGGCACAATATGCAGCCCTGAGAAAGCATGGAATCGTTACACCCAAAACCATTGCTTCCGTTGGGAAGGATCATCTTGCGAAAGCAGCGGATGCGTTTTCTGAACAGTTTATTACGAAACACAACCGAGCAGGTAAAGGGCTCGGCGTTCAGCTATTCAACAATCCTGAGACGCTGAAAGCTTATGTGAAGAGCGATGATTTTGAAGATTCAATTGACGGGATTACATTGCTTCAACAGTACATTTCTTCACCTGACGCATCCATAACGCGATGTGAATTCGTAGGCGGTAAGTTTCTATATGCTGTTCGCGTTGATACGTCAGAAGGCTTTGAACTTTGCCCTGCAGATGTGTGCCAGGTTGGCGATACTTTCTGTCCTACAACGGAGGGGCCGAAGCCTAAATTCGAAGTGATCGAGAACTTCGATCATCCTGTTCTCGCTAATTACGAAGCTTTCTTAAAAGCGAACGGCATTGCTTTCGCAGGAATTGAATGCATTCAAAATGAACGTGGAGATCTTTTTACTTACGATGTGAACACAAATACAAACTACAATGCAGAAGCAGAAAGAAAAGCAGGGGTTTCTGGTATGAAAGCGATCGCTGACACGCTCGATCAAGAACTTTCTAACCTCCATTCTCTACAAAAATAAAGAGCGCCGAGTGCGCTCTTTATTTTTCTTTTTAATCTTCGTATCGTTTTTTTATTTGGAGAAAACCATGCAGATTTTCTAAAAAGACGTCAATTAACGCTGGATCAAACTGCTTTCCTTTCTCATTTTGAAAATGAGTAAGAATATCTTCCAGATCCCACGCTTTTTTATATGGGCGATCCGTGGCAAGGGCATCAAATACATCGGCTACAGCGACAATTCGACCATAAATATGAATTTCCTCTCCACTTAGTCCTTCAGGATAACCTTTTCCATCCCAACGTTCATGATGTTCTTTTGCGATGATCGCTGCTGCTTTTAGTATCGTTCGTTTTGAATTTTGAAGAAGGTGATAGCCGATGCTGGCATGAGCCTGCACTTCAAGAAATTCCTGTTTCGACAGTTTGCCTGGCTTGTTTAGTATCGCATCAGCAATCGCTACTTTGCCGATATCATGCATGGGGGAGGCGACTTTGATAAGGTCTGCTTCTTCTTCGCTTAAACCAGATTTAATAGCAAGAAGCTTTGCATACTCTGCTACACGCTTGACGTGAGAGCCTGTTTCCTTTGAACGAACTTCACCGATTTCTCCCATTTTGAAAATAATTTCTTTTTGTGCTTCCTCCATCTCCATATTCATCAGTACTGCTTCAAGTGCCTGGGCAGTATAAGAGGCGGCGAGGCTTAATTTTTTAACGTCACGGGTCGTAAATACACCCTCTTTCGTTAATTTATTAATCACTTGATATACCCCTAGCGTCTGGTTCTGCTTATTTTTAAGTGGAATCACCATAACGGACTTCGTTCGATAGTTGTACGTCAGATCCATGTCTGCATGAAATCGATCGTCATGATGGGCATCTTCAATCACAAGCGGTTCTGCCGTCTGAAAAACATACCCCGCTAAACCGCTTGAAGCAGGTATACGAACCTCCTTCGTCCTCTCTTCCACTTTCGCCCATAACTCGTCTTTTTGTTCATCATATAACCACAGCATACAGCGCTCGGCAACCGTCATATCCCGCCCCATATCTGCCATCAGCGACAAAAGGCGATCAAGATTGTTCTCAATCGTAATACGCGATGCGTAAGCAAAGATGACATCGAGAAGTTCCTCTGATTCAAGTTCTTTCTTCCAGCGGCCATTCATCTAACAGTCGGCCTCCCTTTGTAGGATCATTGCACAGTGTTTGGAGAAAAATCCCCCAGTTACCTCGTTCAAATCTAATAAATACTTCTATCATACACGTATATACCATTTGGTGGTAGATTAAGGAAGAAGAAATACAACTTCAATTTATACCTTAATGAAAAGGCAATTAATAAACTTTCTGGACTTGCTACAACCATCAGATGGTTTTGATTTTTGATAAAAACAGTCTTCTTTCCTAAATTCACTGACATAGGTATATAAAAACAAGGCATCAGGAGGGAAATCGGTGTGAAGTTATCGTTCCCCTTATTTCAATCAGCGAGTAAAAAGGAAATACCTCTTATGAAGGAATTGAAAGAGGCTTGCCATTTACCACCTCCAACCCTCACTTTAACGGGTGAAGAAGTGAAGCTAACACGAATTATTCGCGAACAAACAGAGCAAGCCAATCGAAATAATGTGACGCGGACCAAAGCGTATCTTGATTTTTACTTAAAGCACCCTGAAATTCACTGGGCTTTCCTTGCCCATCTTGTTTCGCGGAATGCTGGATGGACCATGACTGATTTAAAAGGAGAATATCTCCCTCGCTTCTTATCACCAGATGATCAGCACGCATTCTTTTCCTTTCTAGAACGAGGGAATTGGCTTATCTTTCAAGATGCGTACCCGCAGCTGCTGATTTATGCAGAAAGTCTTAAGGTGAATAAGCCACTTTTCCACCTTCTATCAGCCTTTCACGTTTCTTCTTTTATGAAAGTCATTTGGAACCGTTTCTGGAAAGATAAAGCCTCAGACACCCTTTCAGTTGCCCTCATCATTAACGAACAGCACTACATCAATTCACGTGTCATAAATGATCAGCACTTTCACCAAACCGTGTTTAACACACTTCCTTTTCAAATCCAAAATGTTTTCAATATGAACGTGCTCCTGTTCCCACTGATTCGGAACGGCTCGATTCAACTCATTGGAGAACCTGCCAAACATTTTCTTTACGTGAAAGAACGGATTGAACTTGGAAAACGGCTTTATCAGCTTGTTTTTTCTAACGACTCGACTCTAAATGATATGTTGGAGTGGTCAACACGCCACCCTCATACTGGATCACGAAAAGATTTCTGGCCTGAGCTCTTTCACTCACTAAAAGAAGGGCAACCAGACGAAAAACGCGTCCTCGAACAATGCTCGCTCAAAAAAGGACCGCGTCTTTATAGTCCTCTTCTATCTGTATGGAAAGATGTCCAACATGATTCGCCTGATCGCAAGGATTGGTTCGTCAACACTTCTGCGCTTTCACTTTTCAAATTGCCCAATCCTGATTTTTCAGGAAATGCAGCAAAGATCTACTGCCGATCACTTCACTTATTAGAAAGTCTCTTATGAACCGGTATTTCTTCATAAAAAAACTTCCGCGAGGGAAGTTTTTGTTAAATAATCTTTTGCATTCGTAAGACCACTTCAGCGATTAACGCTGAACCAAGAAAAGTCCCAACCATAACGAACATCGCTACGACAACGCTACGCCACCCAAGCTTCACAAAATCTGTCCATGAGCGTCCAATTGCGATACCAGCATATGCAAGAATCGGCGTTGCTAGAGCCAGGATGTTAATATTTTCAGTCCACTTTACGATATACTCAGAGCCGGGCATGACGGGCATAGATACAAGAATCCCAATAATCCCGATGTAAGCCACGCTCGGAATATTCACAGGAAGAACGTGCTGAAGAATAAGGCCAGCTAAACAAATCACAATTAAAACCGCCATACCTGGTAAAGCAGCAACAGGGAACACACTATAGCCAATCCAGTTCCCAATGGCAGCAATCAAACCGAAGATAACTAATAATAACGTCCACTCTTGTACATTTTTTAGTAACATATTAAGCTCCTTTCCTCACGCCTGGTTGGGATGATTTTTCTCTAGTCATGAGCTGATACATCTTTTCTGTTAGTGGAAGACCAATGAAAATACTCATGTATAGTCCTGTTGATAACGAAAGCAAATTGCTCGCGCCTGCAAATGCGATAATATCATCGGAAAATGCAGGAAAAGCAGCAACGAGCGAGCCACTTGCAGCCGCCATCATACTTCCACTTCCAATGCCAGACGCCATCGCGAACGATAACGGATGTAATGGTGTAATCGTCGCCAGGAATCCGGAAATAACGCCCATAAACACAGCCCCAAAAACTGTACCAAAAATATAAATCGCCATTACGCCTCGTCCTTCAGGTGAATTGAAACCATATTTATCAACAATCAACCCAACGTTTGGCTCTCGTGCTACAGAATGTGTCATACCAATGCTTTCTCTTTTCAATCCAAGTAAAACAGCGATTGGAAGAGCAATGAAAATCGTGCCTAAATTTCCGAATTCCTGCAGAAGCAAGGCCGGACCCGCTTCAATTAACTTCGGTAGTGAAGGGCCAATAATTACCCCTATTTTCGCAATAAGCAAGGTCACACCTAATACAATAAGCGGTTCCGCATTTAGCGCCTGTGCTTTTTTAATCACTGGGGTAAAAAACAATCCAAGTCCAATGAGCATGGCATACAACATTGGCAGTAGTAAAATAACGCCTGGCCCCACCGTAAACTGGAAAACGCCAATCCACTCTGTTAACGCCACAACTCCAAATACAAGTAGATGCAAACGCCAGTCCTTCCAAATTCCCTTAAGTTCTGTCACCCAAATCCCCCATTCCTTTTCTGCATGAAAGCTCTAAAGTTATTGTTATCTTAATATTTTGATTCTTAAAAGTAAATGGATTATTCTTACACACCACTGAATTGAGGACTGATTTCGAAATCGTAAGCGAATACAAATACCTTAACTACAATCTTATTAAAATCAAAATCAAATTTTAAGCAAAATAAAAAGCCAGGCATCATGCCTGACTTTTTTTGAGTATTATATTTACTGGTCTTTTTTTCGATTAATAATGCTCGCGCCAACAAGATCCCCCGTTACGTTAAGACCAGTGGCCCCCATTCCAACTAAAGCATCCACGGCTGTTAATAACGCAACGGTTTCCATTGGTAATCCTACTTGTGCAAACACGGTTGCAATCATAACAATACCAGCACCTGGAACGCCTGCTGTACCAATCGATGCAAGTGTACCAACAATCACGACCATTACCATATCTGTGAAACTAAGCGGTGAGCCAACGACGTTCGCCGCAAAGACTGCAGAAATCGCAATTCGAATAGCTGCTCCGTCCATATTAATCGTTGCGCCAAGTGGCAAGCTAAAGCTATAAAGACTTTTCGGAATGCCTAATCCTTTAGCCGCGTTCATCGTAAGCGGCAAGGTTCCAGAGCTACTTTGCGTCACGAAAGCCGTAATCATTGGCTTATTTGCATTACGAAAGAACTCTTTCGGACTTACTTTAAACAACAGTAAGAACAAAACATAGATACCGATTTGTACAATCAACGCAATATAAAGCACGGCGATCATATTTCCGAGCGAGAGAATTGTATCCAATCCCTGATTACCAATTGTTTTCGCAATGATTGCAAAGATCCCGATGGGAACATATTGCAGAATAACGTTCATGATTTTAAATGTGGCTTCATTTAAGCCTTCAACCACTTTATAAAGGTGTTCGCCAAGCGCCCCATGTTCTTCCGAATTTCGTAACGCAGCAATGGCGATCCCAAAAGCAAAGGCAGTAAAGATAATCCCAAGGAGATTCATCTCGTTAAATGCCGTAACAATGTTTGATGGCACAATGTTTAACAGCACGCTGACGATACCTGGATTATCCGGTACATCAAACGATTGGTCTGGATCTATCGATAAACCCGTACCTGGATTAAACAAGTTCGCTACGGTTAATCCAACAATAATCGCTAGTGCAGATGTTAAGACGTAATAAAGAAATACCTTTCCGCCCATGCTACCAAGGTTACTTAGTTTCGTTTGATTGACACCAACGATTAATGTAAATAGAATAAGTGGAATGATCAGAAACGATAGCAATTTAATTAATAAGTCTCCCAATGGTGCCAGAACTGCTGCATTTTCACCAAATATGAGCCCTACTGCAATTCCGAGCACAAGCGCAACCGTAATTTTTATAATCAACGAAGCATTTAAATAGCCTCTCACAATCTTCTTCATCGTTCCCCTCCTTCAAACGCTAATTATTCGTATATATTTACTAGGAAATAAGATACAGCACAATTCCTTGAAAGTCAAAAGGTTAGCTTTATCATCCAACTAAATTCATTATTAAACTTTTACTCTCTTATTCTCGTTTTCAAGTATAAAGAACAGCTTACTTGGTTAGACTGCTTCTTAAAGTCTAGTAAAAGTTGGAGGATGAAGATGAATAATTTAAAAGGTTTCCCTGTCACCCCCTTTGAAACATATCTTGAGATGACGCAATACGGCACAGAAGTACACTTCGAATACGACAAGTACGAGCTCTTATCAGGGACGGTTGAAGATGGAAAAATGTATTTTCTCATCGACTACAACACAGGTCTCACTTATGAAGTAGAAGAAAGCACTGCACTCCATTTCGTTCAGTTAAATGAGCAAGGTAACGGTAAACAGCTTGTAGAAACCATTACCCCGCGATTACGCCCAACTATCACACTTTCTCACACGTAAAAAGTCCTGCTCGACGGCAGGACTTTTGCTTTTATAGACTAGTAGTTACATATCCGACACATAAACTAATTCAGATTGAATCACATACCGCTCAGGCGCACTTCCGATAAAATCAAATGGGTAGCATGTTGTTAACGTTAAGGTGGCTTCCTCTTTATCAACAATTACTGTTCGATCGCTTTCATCTACGATCTTCATGTCGACCACAGCATATTCATACCGTTTTCCATCGTATTCAAGAAAGACGGCATCCCCTTTTTCCACGTTTTGTAGATCAGTAAAAACCGTATCGCGATGGCCGCTCAGAACGGTGTGGCGCTTCTGATCTGGGGTGGTGGTGAATTGACTTACATACATGCCAACTCCCTGACTTAACGTATCTTCATCTGTTCCCCAATAGGTCTTAAATCCTTTTTCAATCGTAGGGATAACTAGCCTGCCTACTTCTTGTCCAACCTTAAACTGCTTTATCTGATCACTCATTAAAACCTCTTGAACCTTCCCGCTCTCTTCCATCGTAGCCTCGGATCCCTTTTCACTCTTCCACTGTTTCGTTTCTTCTGCAGAAACTTGTTCTACTCCCTGTGTGCCCTGCCACCATTCATACCCATAGTAGCCCGCCATCACAATGCCTGCACACATGACCAAGGCATATAATTTGTTCATAGTCTTCACCTCACTAAGAAAAGCGAAAAAACCGCTTATTATGCGGTTTTTAAGCCCTATTAACAGCTAACGGAACGTCTTCTATAAAGAAGTAAACCACCTGCAGCTGCCGCCAACGCTACTCCACCCATAGCAAGCATTGGATTGGCTGTAGCTGTTTCAGGCATTTTGCCGCCCTCTTCCATTCCATCCAATGGTTTAGCTGAATCAATTACATTAGCCGGAACAGTAATCGTATCAACTTGATTAAAGTTGTTGATCGACATTTCCATCGATTGTTTCATGTTCATGCTTTCGTCTTCAATCTTCATATCCATATCAAGATCCATCGTTAAATGCTTCATGTAATACGAATCTTTATCAACTGTTACTTTATAGCTAACGTCATTAATCGTCATTTGCTCCATAAGACCTTTCATCGATCCGGAACCTTCTTCACCTGACATGCTCTCTTGGAACATCTTCATGGATGCTTCCATTAACGTTTTGCCGTCCCCTTCGTACGTTAACACAAAACCATCATCCGTCTCTTCAACGCTCATCTCTTTGCCAAGTTCTTCAGCTTGAGTCATTTGTGCTTCAACCGAAGACATGCTTTGGAGTTCCTCTAAGCCCTTTGTGAGTTCTTCCGGCATCTTGATCCAGCCTTTTTCGGGATCTTCTTGATAAAAACCTTCTTCAGTCCAATAAGATTCTAACGAAATTTCGCCTTCTTCAGGTGATTTTGTTGTGACGACCTGATGCATCGCAAAAGGCTTTAACGTAATGTCTGCTTCGGATTCACTGGAGATCATCATTGTTTCTCCTTCAAGAGGCATCGACTGTTCCATATTTGTTTTTGTAGAATAGCTCTCAACCTTAGTCATCGCTTCACTTGACTGCTTTAAAATGTCCGTTGCACTCATTTCCTTTGCTGATGTGTGAAACGGAGCTCCTACAAAAACAACTGCTGCTACCGATAGAGGGACTAACTTCTTTAACATCAAAACACTCCAATTCATTTTTTTGGCAAGAGAAGGCTAGGGATGTGATGTGACAGTAAATGATGGATAAGACTACAGGATGGGACATCTTTTAATCACCAGTTTCTTTCACCTAATCCTTATTTTCCCAACAGAGTGAAATTAAAACGCATTTTTACCGTTCTCTAAAACATATTTTTTTATTGATCTTTCGCTTTTTTTATAGAGTATGACTAGGTTTAGGTATCCAAAAATCTCATCTGTTCACTTTTGCAAATTGACGAAATACAAAAACAACACATTGCAAGCCCTTTCATATTTGTTCTATCGCATATATACTTAGCACTATCAAATCATGATTTGTTTAAACCGTATCATTTTGCACTCGTAAGGGGGTTGGAGATCTCCATGTCACTTGATGAAAGAAGCACATTTCTATTAACAAAACTCGTGAATGCAACTGAGTTAGTTACGGTTGATCATGTCATCGCCCAGCTCGGGATATCAAAACGAACCGTTCATTATGACCTACAAAAAATTAACGATTGGCTCGATGAGAACAAACTACCCATTATCCAAACGAAACAAGGATTAGGTTACTATCTCTCAGAAGAGACCAAACAAACCGTTCCTAAATTGATGAAAGAACTAAAAGAATGGCAGTACCACTATTCGCAACCAGAACGTATCACCTTAATTGGTGTCGAACTCTTAACAAATGATAAGCCCATCTTTATGCAGAACTTTATGGATCGAACTCAAGTTAGTCGTGGAACAGTCGCTAAAGATTTAAAACTTGTTAAGAAAGTTCTAGCTGATGAAGCATTAACGTTACAGTTTGAACGATCAACAGGCTATCGTGTGGAAGGGAAAGAGGAAAACAAGCGGAGAATATTGAGTCGTTTTCTGTCCGAGGTTCTCACCAATGGACAATTAACCGAAATGACGAATTTTCTTTATCCGCTGTTAAAGAATGGTGATGAACACACCTATTCACACCTCATACCGATGAAGCAAATCATCTTGAATGCGGAACCAATTCTAAAAGTAGAGTTAACAGACGATACAATCCATGTTCTAGCCATTCAGCTTGTCGTTCTTCTTCAACGTTTAAAAGGCGAACATCGGATCCAGCTCGATCCAGATGAAAAACACGCTCTTTGTTCAACGAGAGAGTTTGAAGCGGCAAAGAGCATGGCAAAAGAATTAGAAGCTCAATTTAAACTTTCCTTATCACTGGATGAGATAGGCTTTATCACAATGCACCTTCTTGGCTCAAGGATTAATTATTCTGAAGTAGGTACGGTAGGTAGTCTTGAAAGTAATAAACTTAGAAAAGTGGTTACTGAAATCGTGAACGAATTTCAAGTTTACGCTTGTGTCCTATTCGAACAGCGCGATGAACTAGAAGAAGCTCTTTTTCTTCATCTTAAACCAACGTACTACCGGCTGAAATATCATGTCCCGATCACAAACGAATTAACAGCGTCAGTCCAGCAGGAATATCCAGATGTTTTTTCAATTACGAAACGAGCGGTTTGGCCGATTGAGTTGATGATGTCTCAAAAGCTCCCTGATGATGAATTAGCTTATCTCGCCATGCACTTTGGAGCTTGGATGCAGAAAGAAGAGCTTCCAGAAGTAACATTTGGTAAAGCGATTATCGTTTGTGAAAAAGGAATTGGCACATCAAATATTTTAAGAGGACAGCTTGAGAAGCTTCTCACAAATGTGGAAATCATCGGAACAGTTTCAAGGAGGCAATTCCTACAAAATCACTACGACGTGGATTATGTCTTCTCTACATCACCTTTGGAGCATAAGACGCTACCCATTTTAACGGTTAACCCGATTTTGACACAGCAGGGAAAAGAGAAAATCCTGCATTGGATGGAGGAAGTTCAAACTACTCCAAACGAAGAGAGTGGTCCTACCCCTGATGTGATCGTTGAAATCATGAAAAAACATGGCACGATTACGAATGAGAAAGAACTAAGAAGTGAATTACAGCAGTTATTCGCACCATCACCCACCACCTTATCTATAGAAAGGTTTGAACGACCTATGTTAAATGACTTATTACACGAAGAAACCATACAATTTGCTACAGATACACCCGACTGGAAAGAGGCGATTAAAACAGCAGCCATGCCGCTTCTTGCAACAGAGCAAATTGCTCCTTCCTATATCGATGCTATGATCAAAAACGTAGAAGATTTGGGGCCTTATGTCGTGATTGCTCCAGGAATCGCTATTCCTCATGCCCGTCCTGAAGAAGGCGTGAATACGGTTGGGATGAGCTTGCTTCGACTAGATCA
Organism: Guptibacillus sedimenti; assembly: GCF_028610665.1. Classification (NCBI taxonomy): domain Bacteria; kingdom Bacillati; phylum Bacillota; class Bacilli; order Caryophanales; family Guptibacillaceae; genus Guptibacillus; species Guptibacillus sedimenti. Next base: position 42,279 of record NZ_JAQQWV010000001.1, on the reverse strand, counting down.
AGAAGTTCCTTTTTCATCTAAAGAAAAGCATCAGGTTAAGTTACTAATTGTTCTTGCTGCAGTAGATAACGAAACGCATTTGAAAGCTCTTGCTCAACTCTCGGAGCTTCTATCAGAAGAAGAAAATCTAGATATGATTTATCGCGCAGAGGAAAAAGAAGAAATTATTAAACTTGTCTCAAAATACTCAAATTAAGGGAGAGAATAAAAATGAAAAAAATTCTTGTTGTATGTGGAAATGGTCTGGGAAGCAGCTTTATCGTAGAAATGAACGTAAAAAGCATTCTAAACGAGCTTGGAATTGAAGCTGAGGTTGATCACACAGACCTTACGACTAGTAAATCTGAAAATGCTGATTACTTCTTAGGCTCAACTGAGATTGTTGAAAATCTAGAAGACGGCAAACGAAATGTGATTAAGCTAAATAATTTGATGGATAAAAAAGAACTAAGGACGGCGATTGAAGCAAACTTGAAAGGGGCATAAATCATGGTCGATCTCATAATGAAAGACATTCTAGGTACACCAGCGATTCTTGTAGGGTTATTTGCCCTTATCGGCTTACTTCTTCAAAAAAAAGATGTTGCCAATGTCATATCAGGTACGCTAAAAACGATCATGGGATTTGTTATTCTGGGGGCAGGGGCAGGTGTGCTTGTCGCCTCCCTAGATAACTTTAGTAGTATGTTTGATCATGCTTTTGAAATTCAAGGAATCATTCCAAACAATGAAGCGATCGTTGCACTAGCTCAAGATGCATTTGGTGCAGAAACAGCGATGATTATGCTTTTCGGAATGGTAGCCAACATCCTACTAGCGCGACTCACCCCTTTTAAGTATATCTTCTTAACAGGTCATCATACGATGTTCATGGCTTGTCTAATCGCAATTATTCTTTCAACCGGTGGCTTTAGTGGCGCAACAATGATCATCACTGGTTCCCTTATTCTCGGATCTCTGATGGTTCTGTTACCTGCTCTATTGCAACCATACACTAGAAAGATTACGGGTAGTGATGACTTTGCGATCGGACACTTTGGCTCGTTCGGCTATTTAATCGCAGCCGCTGTCGGAAAAGCAGTTGGAAAGAACTCTAAATCGACCGAAGAAATTAAAGTACCGAAGTCATTCAATTTCTTGCGAGATACATCTGTATCTGTCTCACTTACAATGGCGATTCTATTCTTCGTAGTCGCTCTTTTCACTGGCCCAACCTTTATTGAATCCGAGCTAAGCGGTGGGACAAACTTCCTTGTCTTCTCATTTATGCAAGCGTTAACGTTCGCAGCTGGTGTTTACATCATTTTGGCTGGTGTAAGAATGCTCCTATCTGAAATCGTTCCTGCTTTTAAAGGAATTGCAGATAAAGTTGTCCCTAATGCAATCCCAGCCCTTGATGCTCCGTCTGTGTTCCCTTTCGCAAACAATGCGGTGATCATCGGTTTCTTCTTTAGCTTTGTTGCAGGACTTCTCAGCATGTTCCTTCTACCGATCTTGGGCCTAAAAGTGATTGTGCCAGGTCTTGTGCCTCACTTCTTTACCGGTGCGGCAGCTGGCGTATTCGGTAACGCGACTGGCGGTCGTAAAGGAGCGGTATTTGGCTCGATGGCTAACGGCGTGATCATTAGCTTCTTGCCAGCACTACTTCTGCCAGTGCTTGGTTCACTAGGATTTCAAGGAACGACATTCGGAGATTCAGATTTCGGTGTAGTTGGACTCCTTCTCGGTGGCTTGATTGAACTGCTATCTTCTAACGTTCTATTCCTTGTCATCGTTGCTGCCTTACTCATCGCTATATTTGTAGGAGCTACCTTGATCAAACGTTCGATAGCGAAAAATAATTTAGAAGAAAAGCATGATGCGATTTAGTCGAAAAAAACCATCCTCGGTAAAAGGATGGTTTTTTGGTTATTCTACCTCATTTTCAGCAGTCGCTACATAAACCAACTGATCGGTCCACTTCTCATTCTCATAAATAAAGCCTTTCCTCACACCCTCATACACCATGCCCACACTTTGGGCTAGCTGAGTCGATGGACTGTTATCCAGGTTAATGTGTGCTTCGATGCGATGAAAATCAAGATCATGAAAAGCAACCTGAAGCGCTGCGCTCACCGCTTCTTTTCCATATCCTTTACGCCAATATTGATTATGTATCGTATAGCCGATTCGTGCCCATTGAAAATTCATTCTCGCTAATGTTGAGAAATCAACCATTCAAATATGCGTGCCATCTGTTTTATGAAAAACACCAAACACGTGGGCTGTATCATTTATGGCTAATTCTTGGTGCTTATTCACTAAGTCTCTAAACCACTTTTCTGTACACTCACTCATATCCAACTTCCCAGGATCATAGGCATGTTGCGAAGGATTCCTTGCATTAAATTCGCGTAACCAGTTTTGATAGTCTTCTATTTTTAATGGTCTAATTACTAATCTTGCTGATTCTTTTTGAAGGTTAAACTCACTCAATTGAACACCTCTACTCATTTGTTAATGAACTGTTGAACCATGCTGTTATATAGAGCCGGTTGATCCATATTGGCCGTATGACCAGCATCAGGGATTAGCCCCACGGTTATTTTATCATTGCTTCTTTTCAAAAATTGAACAGCCTCTACTTCATATAGCTCTTTTCCTCCATTAAGCACCATAAGCGGTACTTCAAGTTCAGCAATCGCATTTTCTGAAACGCTCGGATAATGAAAAGTCATTATTTGATTTACTTTCTGTAACGTATCGAACCATTTATCCCCGTGAATTTGTTTAAAAGAAGCGGCATTCTTTTGATCGTTTTCTTGAATGTTATTGAAATATGTATATTGCTCTTCCATTATGCTCTTTAAATCATCCGGTATAAACGGGGAATAACCTGTTAAAACTGCGCCCTTTACAAGTTCCGGCCTTTTTATGGCTAGATGGATGGCTAATGAAGCACCTAAAGATAATCCAACGACATATCCTGGCCCTTTGTTGGTTACTTCCTCTATTAACCACTCTAAAGCCCTTTCAAAATAGTTTTCAACCGCAGGAACAGTTGAATGGCCATGACCTGGTAAGGGCAACGCGATGACCTCCATATCACGTTCAAAAAAAGCTTTTTGATGCTCAAAGTGTAAATCCCCTGTCCCCATAAATCCGTGAAGAAAATAAATTCTTTTCGTCAAAACACGGCCCCCTATTGATTCACATTTTAATAGAATACGTATCTCCCTTAAACTTTAACATAAAATGGTATTACAGCTCGCTGGATGGTAAAATCTTGATGGTGATATGTAAATTATTTAAGGGAACAACCCAATTCGGTTTTAAACTAATCAACAGATAACTTACAAAACTTATTTCTTTCCTAAATCAAGCTTACGATTAATCTCATGAAGTAAATATAGTCCTCGAAGCAAGCAACCTACAATCGAGCAAAATTAAAAAGATGCTTCAATTGTTTCATTACTAACCTAAATAAGTGATTTTCGCCTATTTTCACCTACATTCAAACAAAAAAAAGAGCAGCTACCCTTATGGCAACTGCTCTTTTTCATACTTAATTAATTTTACTTAAGACGGGAATCCTAGTACTGCTTTTGTTTCAAGGTACTCTTCAATTCCGAAGTCTCCCCACTCACGGCCAATACCAGATTGCTTGTATCCGCCGAACGGTGCTGAGAAGTCCATATCAGCATTGTTCACTTTAATACGACCGGCGCGGATGCTTGTTGCCACTTTGCGAAGTGTTTCTTTATCTTCACCAAAGACATAACCAGCAAGACCGTAAACCACGTCGTTTGCAATTTCGATCGCTTCATCAATTGTTTCATATGTGATGATTGACATAACAGGACCAAAGATCTCTTCTTGTGCAATCACCATGTCATTTTTCACATCTGTAAAGATCGTTGGTTTTGCATAGTAACCTTGATCCAGACCTTCTGGTTTACCAGTTCCACCTGCAATGAGTGTTGCGCCTTCGTCAATTCCCTTTTGAATGTAAGACTGCACGGTATTCCATTGCTTTTCAGAAACAAGTGGTCCTACATAGTTGTTTCCATTTGGATCACCTACTGGGAATTCAGGAAGTACGTTTTTCACAGCTTCTTCAAATTCTTCTTTTCGAGAAGCTGGAATGATCATTCGAGTCCCCGCCGAGCAAACCTGACCGGAGTTTGTTGCAATATGGCTAACCGCAGCTTTAGCCGCTTGAGTAATATCTGCATCTTCTAGCATTACAAATGGAGATTTGCCTCCAAGTTCAAGTGCTACTGTCTTGATCGTTTCTGCAGCGTTCTTCATTACTTTTTCACCAACACCTGCTGAACCAGTGAAAGATACAAAGTCGATATCAGGGTGTGAGCTAATACCGTCACCAATCGTCTCACCCGTTCCGTTCACAAGGTTAAATACACCTTTTGGCACGCCCACTTTATCAAAGATTTCTGTTAAAATAATCGCTGCAAATGGTGTAATTTCAGCAGGTTTTAAGACAACTGTGCTTCCCGCTGCAAATGCGCTCGCAATTTTCGTTGACGATTGGTTTGTTGGGAAGTTCCATGGCGTGATAAGGCCACTAACGCCAACTGGCTCTTTAAAGATTGTATGATCGCCACGATCTTCTGAGAAAGAATACTCTTTCAACGCTTTTGCTGCTTCAGAGAAATGCTGGTAGCCCATGTTGTAATGAACTTTCTCTGAAATTGAGCGTGGAGAACCGAGTTCTTGTGTAATCACGTCAATGATTTCTTCTTTACGGTTGGCATATTCCTCTGCAATGTCTTCAAGCATTTTCACACGTTCTTCTCGGCTTGTTTGAGAGAAAGAAGGGAATGCTGCACGTGCTGCTTTCACTGCTTTATCTAAATCTTCTTTCGTTCCAAGACTAACTTTACCGATCACTTCTTCTGTCGCTGGATTGATTACTTCATGTGTTTCTGAACCTGTTGATTCAACCCATTCGCCATTGATGTAATGTTTTAATTGGTTACGCATGATGCAAAAACTCCTTTTTTATGTTTAGTCGATTTATATTGATTTAGCTTTTCTTTGCTTCCACAGTAACTGTAACCGTTAAGGACTATAGTTAAACATGCCGATGCTTTTATAAAACTTAGAAAGCGGTTGCTAATCTTTGAATCTCTACTCTGCTAGCTATAGACTAGAAAGTAGTAAATTGGAGAAAGGATGACACAAAATGGGACAAACAATTAAAGGGAAAATTGCGTATATTACAGGCGCAAGTAGCGGTATCGGACGCGCGACAGCTCTTCAGCTTGCAAGTGAAGGGGTTCATGTTGGCTTGATTGCTAGAACCGAAAGCAAGCTAAACGAAGTCGCTAAGGAAGCAGAATCTTACGGAGTTAAAGCGATCGTTGCCCCTGCTAACATTGCAGAGATTGAGGAAGTCAATAAAGCCATCGATCACTTGAAAAACGAACTGGGCTCGGCAGATATTCTGATCAATAATGCTGGAATGGGACGTTACGGATCGTTCTTAGAGATTGAACCCGATGACTGGAAGGAAACATTCGAAGTAAATGTTTATGGAACGTATCATGTAACACGGGCTGTTCTTCCACAAATGATTGAAAAAGACAGCGGTGATATTATCACAATCTCGTCAAGTAGTGGTTTAAAAGGGACTGCTGGATCTACGTCATATAGTGCTTCTAAATTCGCCATTCAAGGGATGACCGAAGCGCTTATGCAGGAAGTTCGTCGAAATAACATTCGCGTATTTACTCTTAATCCAAGCCTCGTTGCGACTGAGCTCGTCTTTGGTGACAAGCTTGACGAGCAAGATAAAGAGAAGTATATGCAGCCTGAGGACCTTGCCGAATATATGGTGGGTCAATTGAAGTTGCACCCTCGGATTTTCATAAAGCAGTCATTGCAGTGGGCGACGAATCCATTTTAAACTAAATTCATTAAATAAAAGGAGGTAACGGGACAGCCGTTACCTCCTTTATTTGACTTTCTACTGTCGCCATTTTTCATAAAGTCGCTTGATTTGTTCAGGACTTGTTCGACAGCATCCACCAATTAGTCGTGCACCTGCTTGAAACCATTCATTTGATCCATCGACAATTCCATCACACGACTCACCTTCCCGCCATGTTTTGGTCTTAGCGTCATAAAATTCTCCTGAATTAGGATACACGATAATCGGTTTATCGGTTTGAGAAACTAATTGATGAATCGCTTTTGTCACAAGCGAAGGAGACGCACAGTTAATGCCGATTGCCGCAATCTGGTCATTTTCCTTAAAATATTGAGAAGATGCTTTTAAAGACGTTCCATCGCTCATTTCTTCCTCATTTTGAAGAGTGAAAGAAAGCCAGGCATAAGTGGATGGAAAATCTTGTAATAGGGAACCTAAAACTTTCGCTTCTTGAAAAGACGGAATGGTTTCAAACGCCAAAACATCCGCACCTGCCTCAATCAATGCTTCTATTCTTGGACGATGAAACGCGGTAAGCACCTCATCGCTAACATTGTAATCGCCCCGATACTCGGAGCCATCAGCTAAGTAGGCTCCATAAGGTCCAACGGAAGCTGCGATAAAAGGTTTTGGGCGATTCAACTTCCCCTCTTGCTCCCAGAAATCATCCCGTGCCTGGCGCGCAAGAAAAACAGTTTTCTTTATTAGCTCCACTGCCTCTCCTTCACCTAAACCACGAGCTGTTAATCCTTCCATTGTAGCTTGATAACTTGATGTTATTGCACAGTCTGCACCTGCACGGAAATAATCTAGGTGAACCTGATAGATAAGCTCTGGATTTTCAAGCAAAACGCGCGCAGACCAAAGTGGGTCATTTAAGTTACACCCATATTTTTCGAGCTCTGTCGCAAGGGCTCCGTCCAATATCACCAAATTAAAATCTTCTAAAATTGCCTTAATAGGATTTTGATTCTGCCACATTGCTTATTCCCCTTTTCTTTACTCGTTTTGTTAAATAGTAACTTCCATAACATAGTGCAATAAACGGTATCCCACAGTACAATGCCACTCGCTGTGTCGGATCAAAAGCAATGCCAATCAAGGAAGCCAGACATAACACGAAAGCTAGAATCGGAACGATTGGATAGAATGGCGTTCGATAGCCGAGGTCTTTAATTGATCTGCCGCCTTTTACATATTTCTTTCTAAAAAGAAATTGTGACGCACTAATACTCATCCAGACAATGACAACAGCAAGCCCAGAAATAGAGACAAGCACCACATAAACGGTATCTGGCGCAATGATGCTTGAAAGTAGTGCTAGTGCTCCACCTAACATGCTTAAAATCACAGCATTAAGAGGGACACCATTTTTGTTGAGCCTAGCAAAAATAGGAGAAATCATTTGCTTGTCTGAAAGTGACCAGAGCATTCTCGACGAAGCATATAACCCTGAATTTGCAGCGGATAAAATAGCGGTAAGGATAACAAAATTCATCAAATCAGCTGCGTAAGGAACACCAATTCTTTCAAGTACTGCAACAAATGGACTTTCTAGAACGCCAGCTTCTGATGCTGGTAGAAGTGCTGATAATATAAAGATTGAACCGACAAAAAATAGAATCAGTCTAATTAACGTGGTTCGTATTGCTTTTGGAATGGTTTGAGCAGGATTTTCTGTTTCTCCAGCTGCAATTCCAATGAGTTCAGTTCCTGAGAAAGCAAAATTCACTGCCAGCATCGTCATTAAAATAGCAAATGCACCATTCGGAAATATGCCTTCATCTGTAAAGTTAGCGAATAAGGACTCGTTCCCTCCAGATTCCATTGGAATAAATCCTACGATCGCTGCTGCACCTAAGATAATGAACAACACGATAGCCAGAACTTTTACAAGAGCAAACCAGAATTCGCTCTCAGCAAAAAATTTCACTGTTAGAACATTTAAAATAAAAATTATAGCAGCAAACAATCCACTCCAGATCCACACGCTAACGAATGGAAACCACCTTTGCATGAGCATACCAGCAGCTGTAAACTCTGAACCTAGCGCAACTGTCCAAGTTAGCCAGTACAACCAGGCAACTGTATAACCGGTTCCTCCGCCAATGTATTGAGCCGCATAGCTATGAAAGGCACCTGTCTCAGGCATATGAACCGCTAGCTCTCCCAAACACAGCATAACCAGGTAAACAACAAGTGCACCTACCAGATAAGAAAGGATCGTCCCAATAGGGCCAGCTTGTTGGATCGTATATCCAGAACTTAAAAACAATCCCGTACCGATGACCCCTCCAAGTGAAAGCATCACCACATGTCTTGACTTCATTTCCCTTTGAAAACCTTGTTTGCTTTCCATGTTACTTCTCCTTACTTTTCCATCCAGAAAAACAAAAAACGCACTCAAAATGAGTGCGTAACTGACAAAATAAAACCGAAGGCTCTCATCTATCAGGTTTATCACCCGCTGGAGTTAGCACAGTATCCTATGGACCTGTTGCTGAGGTTTCAAAGGGCCAGTCCCTCCACCTCTCTGGATAAGAAAATATATTTTTACAAAAGTATCAAGTCAGACAAGATTTGTCAAGACGTTACGATAAAAGCACCTATCAAATATCTCTTTTCCATTGACGACTTCCCTGCATTTGTCTTTGGACAATTGTTTTCATACCATCACGTTTCTTTACTTTAGAAAATCGCGTCATCGCTTCCCTCATATCTTTCCCAGCTTGCTTTAAAATGTACTCATTTTCCATTCCCTTTCCCTCCTCCTAAAAAAAGATGGCTCCCCCTAAGAAAGTGGAAGCCATACCATGATGTTAGAACGTATATTCGGTTGATAACTCAATTTTAGCGAACGTTTGTTCTTTTTGCAAGGCTTACTTTTATTTAAATATCGAAAAATCTACCGCTTCTGCCATCTTTTTATACCCTTCGTCATTCGGATGCAAATGATCCCCAGAATCATACTTCGAGAGAAACTTTTCTGGCTCATCTGGATCCCTCAATGCTTTATCAAAATCAATGACCGCATCAAATTCTCCGCTCGTTCGAATCCACTCGTTCACTTCCTGACGCGTCTTTTCTCCCTCTTTTGTAAACATACTAGAATCTTTATAAGGAGTTAACGTACCTCCATAAATGGGAAGACCCTTTTCGTGAGTTGCTTTAATGATTTTTTTCATTCGATCAATGATTTTCTTTGAATCATATTCAGGATAGTGTCTTAAATCATTAATGCCCTCATGTAGGATAACACCTTTGATCCCTTCTTGACTTAGCACATCTCGTTGTAATCTTGCAAATGCATTTTGACCTTTTCCTTCTTCACTATTAATTAAATGGTTAGCAGAAATTCCTGCATTTAATACAGACATTCTCACGTCAGCGTCTTTCGCATTCATTCGATTAGCAAGATAATCAGGCCAACGGCGGTTTGCGTTTAACGTGGAATAGTTGCCATTTGCAATTGAGCTTCCCATTACAACGACAGATCCTTCTACAGATTCGTCAGGCACAACCTCTAAACGGTCTAGCCAGAACCATGCTTCTTCTTTTGAGGTATATGCAGAGCCCTTTTCATCTCCGGTATGGTTCCCTTTTTCAGTCATATAGACTGTTTGATTTGAACGCTGATGCCACGTTGTTGGGCCTGTTTCACGATCTACATACAAACTAACCGTTATATTTTGATCGGCGTTTACCGGAAAATCAATTGGATCACTATACTGTGTTTCTCCTTGAGGAATCGTTACGGCTTCTTTTCCATCAAAGGTAATCAACTTGTCCGTCTCCTTATCAATACTTGCACCTTCCTTGGATATCGCAACTCTCACTTCTTTCATAGATAAAGGAAGTGAACCAAATTCATTGGATAATCGAATTCGCATTTTCTCCCCTTCCATATGCGGACGAAGAATTAATCGGATTGTTTGATCCATAAATCCCTCATGAGAATTTCCATCTTTAGCTGGGGCCTGCATGCTTGCTGTCCATGAACCTACCCATTCACTCTTATTGGCTGCATCCTTCATAGAAGAAGGCCATCCTTTCGCGCTTACTATACTTAATAATCCAGCTATAAGAATCAGTACGAATAATGTTACGATACGTGTCATTGTTTACTCGCCTCTCGTTTACAGTTTCATTCAACCTCTATTAGTTATCCTTACAAAAGGCTTCGTCCATCATAACTAGCCTCAGTTGGTCTTAATCTTTCTGTCTCTAAATTGTTAATAAACAGAATACCCCTATTTGGATGGATTGATGCTCTATGTAACCGAACGTAAAGAAATTGCAAACGAAAGAACAATAGATAAAATATCTCTGAAATATAAGCACCTCTAGCACTTTTGTTATTATACGAACAAAACCCCTAATCTCACATGTGAGATTAGGGGTTTTTTGAGTTAAAAGAAGTCCATGAAATTTGTTTTCTTTGCGGAACATATGCTTTGCAATCGCGCAACTTCTTCCTTTGATCCTTCTAATAAACCAGCTTCATAAAGAAAGAAAGGCTCCTGGTATCCAGTCAATACAGAAGTCAGCGTATTAATGGTACATCGAAGGCCTCGTTTTGGTGGATGAGCACACGCTGCATTCGCCTTATCTCCCTTAAATACCCTAATTCCTTCAGCATCTATCAGGTAGCTTCCATTGTTCCATTCTGCCTGATCATCCGTAATATGGAGAAAGAGAGTCTCACCTGACTTTAACGTAAACGGATATTCCCTAAGAAAATTCTGGACATCAACAATGCGTGCCATAAAGTACGGCTCGACCGTTGTTTTCACTTTAGGATTGGCTAATAAAAAAGTGAGCTGGTCGTTTTCATTTGTTAGAATCGTAGCGTGATCAACCATAGAATCGTGCTGACAGAGATAATTCCACAATCCTCTTCTTGCTTCCCCATCTAAACAAACCATTTCTTCAACCTCTAACGTTCGATTCTCTATTTTGTAATAAATGTATCCTGTTATATCCCCCTCTTCATTTGTATAAGTAGCAAAACGAAAACCTTTCGAATAAACACGTTCCTTCCACCAATTTTCCGTTCGAACGAGCATGGCATTAAAGCGAATCGCAAACGCTTCGTAAACAGGATTCAGAACTTCATAGACGTCATCAAGTTCAACACGTCTTACTTTTCCACTTACAGCAAGAAGAGGCTTAAGATCCTGCGCTTGCAACTCTATCTTCTTCCAGTTATTCAAAACTTCATACCCAAATTTTCGATAAAAGGAAATTTGAAATGGATGGAGAAAGGAAATTGTTTGGCCCTTTTGTTTCATTTCAAAAAGCCCATTTCGGAGTAGGCGTGCAACTCTCCCCCCTCTTCTATGTTCGGGATAGGTTGCGACTGATGCAACGCCGCCCATCTTCATTTTCTTTCCTGCAAACCATGTTTCAAAGTCGATTAGATGGAGTTTCGCAGCGAGTTCATCCTCTTCGAAATCGCCCCATATTTCATGCTCGCTATATCCTTTGATTTTGTCATCTAACTCTTCTTTAGGCACTGTATATTGAAACGCATATTCTGAAAGTCGTACAGCATCGATTACTTCGTTTTTTTCTAATTTACGCATGTTTCCGCTCCTTACTGTTTTTAGTAATGACAAGAGATAATGGGCCGATAATTGGAAGCAACCCGATCCACCCCGCTACCCCATCTCGATCTCTTAAAGCAACGATTGAAAGCCCGGTTAATATAAGAAAATCAATGGTCATCACATGAACAAAATTTGATTCCAGAAAAGCTTTTTGGTAAATAGTCGCCTCTCCGAAAAAAAGCCCATATACCATTAAACCGAAAGCTAGTCCGATTAGAACAATAGACAGACCTCTCGATTGAAGAAATCCCCTCACCTTATTTGGTGTTCGATTCGAACGTTCTTTATTTTTATTTAAAATAAAGTAGGGAAGCAAACTAAAAGCACCTAACACAAAAGAGCCTACAACAAATGGCCAGGCTGGAACTGATCCACTATCGTTCCGTAGAAGAAGAATAGCAAATACCGCTGGAAAAACGCCAAGTAAGGAAAACATAGCAAGTAAACCTGCGTCTGGATCATTCATCGTTAGGAGATCTGAGAGATAAGAACCATTGCCATCCGGTGCTAGAAAAACAGAATATAAAATTAATCCAAGCCATATAATAAGGAATGAAACCCTGCTCATCGTCAACCCTACTTTCTCATTCATCTTCTTAAATCATAAAGTGATTGCAAAAAAACCTCAAATATGTGTAGAATTTTCAAACAATTGTGGTATACTAATTGTAACAAAACATTCACAAATTATCCTTTAATTAGACACAAGTTTAATTTGTAAGCGGTATCACTAAAAGGAGTTGTTCACTATGGATGTCTATATGGTCTATCTTTTCGTTATCACAGCTACACCGTTGTTTCTGTGGCAGGATTATAAGAAGCTTGCATTCGTTCACACGCCGTTTATTGTGGCAATCTGGGCACTGCTAATTTTCTACATTGGTGGCGGTATGACTCCAGTAGCACATACACTCTTCATTACACTTTTTGCGATTAACGTTTTATTTGCACACATCGCTGCTTACCTTATCTTTGCTCGTCCATTTCTTAAGGAACGTCAGCTTGCAAAGAAGATGCCACAAACAGAAGAATAAACAACTTAACTTTCAAACAAAAACCGTTGTTTCCCTTAAAGGGAAACAACGGTTTTTTAATTACATGTTCATATTGTGCATTCCGAATGACATAACCCAGATTGTACCTGCAACAACTGCCACGGCAATAAAGACCGCATATAAAATCGTTCCAACTTGAATCCGACTACTATCACTCTCTGTAATATGCATAAACATCAAGAGCTGAATCGCCGCTTGAATCAATGCCAGGATCACGACAATAATCATAATCGTTCTGAGGCTAAAGTCTGAAGCAAAGCCTACCCATAAAGCAAGTAACGTTAAGAAGATCGAAAGTCCGAAACCAATTAAATGGCTCCATGGGAAGTGGCTATGACTGTTTGTCTGCTCGTTGTTGGACATCTTACATCACCATCCCATACAAGTAGACTGCTGTGAAGATAAAGATCCACACAACGTCAAGGAAGTGCCAGTAAAGACTTGAAATAAAGACCTTCCTTGTTGTGTCAGGTGTTAACCCGCGCTGTTTTAACTGAATCAAGATAAGAATGATCCACGCAATACCCATTGTAACGTGGGCACCGTGAGTTCCGACTAATACGAAGAAGGCAGACCAGTATGCACTCGTTGTTAGTGCCGCGCCTTCATGAATGTAATGAACAAATTCATAAATTTCAAATCCTAAGAAACCTAGACCTAATGCAAGTGTAATGCCTAACCAGAGAAACAAACCTTTAAGAGAATGATTTCTCATATAGTGTATGGCAAGTCCACATGTGAAACTACTCGTTAGTAGCAAAAACGTTTCAATTAACACACCACTTAATTCAAAAAGCTCTTCTGGTCCTGGACCGCCCGCTGTACGACCTACCAATACTAAGTAAGTTGCGAACAACGTTGAAAATAGTGCAATTTCGGCGCCGAGAAAAATCCAGAAGCCTAGAATATTCAGTCGGCCAGTTTCCGACTGATATTCTAAAGGCGTGTTAGGAGAATATTCGACTGATTCCATGCTTCACGCCTCCTTTATAAAGTAGTCCTTTTTTGATCTTCTTCTATTTCTTCTACGCTTACGTAGAAACCTTTATCATAATCAAACGAACGAATGACCATTGTGGCTAGTACACCAATAAGTCCAAGGATCGACATCCAGTGCCAGGAAAAGACCATACCGAACCCGGCGATAAAGAAGAACACACTCATTACAACCGGTACACCAGAGTAACTTGGCATATGAATTGGTTTATAAGGTTTCTTCTCTTGTGTCTTTCCTTGCTTTCTTTCTTGTTTCATAATCCAGAACGCATCATGTCCTTTTGACTCAGGAAGATGAGCGAAATTATAATGCGGTACTGGAGCTGGTGTTGACCATTCAAGCGTTCTTGCATCCCATGGATCTCCAGTTGTTTCACGTGGAGAGTAACGGAAGCTGTAATAGATGTTATAAACAAGAATCAAGAATCCGATTCCCATTAATACGCCACCCATTGTGGCAAGTACGTTCAAGCTCATCCAACCGTCTGCGACCCCATACGTGTAAACACGACGTGGCATTCCTGCAAGTCCTAGGAAATACATCGGGAAGAAACATAAGTTGAAGCCTGCTACAAAAATCCAGAAAGTCCATTTTCCTAAGCGCTCGTTCAAACGATGATTGAACATCTTCGGGTACCAGAAATGTAAGCCTGCGAAACAAGCATAAACTGTACCAGAAATGAGCACATAGTGGAAGTGGGCTACAAGGAAGTACGTATTATGGTATTGATAGTCAGCTGCCGCCATGGCCAGCATAACACCTGTTACCCCACCAATAACGAAGTTTGGGATAAAGGCAAGTGACCAAAGCATTGGCGTCGTAAATCGTATTCGTCCCTTGTACAGAGTGAATAACCAGTTAAAGATCTTCACACCTGTCGGAACGGCGATTAACATCGTTGTGATAGAGAAGAACGAGTTAACTGCTCCACCTGCTCCCATCGTAAAGAAGTGGTGAACCCATACTAGAAAACTTAGTCCGGCAATAACAACCATGGAGTAAACCATTGCTTTATAACCGAAAAGCGTTTTCCGAGCAAATGTACTAATAATTTCCGAGAACATACCAAATGCTGGAAGTATAACGATGTACACTTCAGGGTGACCCCAAATCCAGAAGAGGTTTGCCCAGAGCATTGGCATACCACCATCCATCATTGTAAAGAAATGACTTCCGAACAAACGGTCAAACGTCATAAGTGCAAGCGCTACTGTAAGTACCGGAAATGCAAAGATGATGATAACCATTGTAATTAATGAAGACCATGTGAACATAGGCATATGCATGAGCTTCATGGATGGTACTCTCATTTTTAATATCGTTACTAGGAAGTTAATCCCTGTTAATAATGTACCGATACCGGCAATCTGTAACCCTAGTAAATAATAGTTCTGACCTACTGATGGACTTAGTTCTAGACCAGCTAAAGGAACATAGCTTGTCCAACCAGCTGATGGCGATCCTCCAATAACAAAAGAAATGTTAAAGAGCATTGCCCCCATGAAGAAAGTCCAGAAACTTACTGCGTTTAAAAACGGATAAGCGACGTCGCGTGCTCCAATTTGTAGCGGAACAACAACGTTAATTAAACCAATTAAGAACGGCATCGCCATGAAAATAATCATGATCGTTCCGTGAGTTGTGAAAATTTCGTTATAGTGGTTGGCGTCCAGGAAGCCTGCATCTGGGACCGTCAATTGCGCCCTCATGAGCATGGCATCTACACCACCGCGGAATAGCATCAGAACGGCTGCGATGATATACATGATACCGAGTTTCTTATGGTCAACTGTTGTTAACCATTCTGTCCACAACCATTTCCACTTTTTAAAATACGTTAGTGCAAATATGGCACCGATCAACGTTAAGGCGATCGAAACATCCGCACCGTAAATGAGCGGGTCCCCGGTGACAAAAAATTCATCCAATTTCATGGTGTCTTCCTCCTCTCTTAATGCGAGTGTTCCTCGGAATCTTTCTCAGAATCATCATGGTTCATTTCTGAGTGATCCATCTCTGAGGAATCATCTTCATCAGTTGATTCGCCGTTACGAACCTTCGTTGCATATTCAGCATCCATTCCATGATCAACCCACTGAAGGTGCGTTTCTGAGAATGTCTGCTCTTCTGTATGACCTTTCAGCATCAACTCATTGTATTTCTCTTGAGTAAGTTTAGGTGCGTTTTGCGCCTCTTCCACCCACTCTTCATAATCTTCTTCCGATTCAGCTGTTACGGTAAATACCTGTTCCGTAAACCCTTCACCAGTGAAGTTTGCGTTACGACCACGATACTCACCTACTTCATCTGCTTGCAAATAAAGTTCATTCATCATGCCAGACATCGTGTACTCCTGCCCACCAAGCGATGGAATCCAAAAAGATCCCATTGAATCGGCAGAAGCTAGTTTAAATAAAATTGGGTGATCTTCAGGAATGTGAAGATAATTCACCGTTTCGATATTTTCCTCTGGATAGCTAAAAACCCATTTCCAATCGACTGATGTAGCATGAATAACGATTGGGTCTTTATGGGACGTTGCTTCCGGTGCCTCTTCTAGTGCAAAAATCGTTTGTACAGTTGGCACTGCAAGGACAATGAGAATAATTACCGGAATAACGGTCCAAACAATTTCAAGAAAAACATTCCCCTCGATGTGAGGAGGCTCATATTCAGGACCACTCTTACGTTCACGATATTTAACAAGGATGAGTGTAAATAGCACGAACACGACCAAAACAATAAACAGCATAAATCCAATAGAGAAAAGAATTAAATTCGCTTGTTGTTCTGCTACAGGTCCTTTTGGATCAAGCACGGTTAAGTTACTACAGCCACTCAATACCATCACTGCTAGAAACATACTGAGTGCAAAAAATGATTTCATTCGCTTCACCGCCAGGCCACCTTCCTTTCTTCCTATATAATAGTTAAGTAGATTTTAAACAATAAATGACAGGGAACAACTGTTACCATTGGCTATTGTAGCAGGTTCATCGTATAAATGTGACACGTGTCACAAAGTGTCAAAAGTTGCTCATGCATTTATCACTTTTTCGACACATTTCATTCATAATTCGTTCATATTTGTGGGTTTTTTTAACTCTAATGGATAAAACAGCGCTTGCTTGTTTTGACATATTTCGCATCGTGTTTCACTCGTGTTATTTTTTTGATTGTGATCACATATTAGTTATTAGAAATCGTGAATTTAAAATAAGAAAAGAAAACAAAACCCCACTGGTCCAGTGGGGTTTTGTACGTGCCGTATTAATTTAACAACCATCTCGTCACTTGAAATTTTGAATCGCCAACAGCTTCAAATACAAGACTCTCGTTGCTTTCCTCAGGGAAGAACCTCGATGTAAAAACCTCTTCGCCACCGTTCACAAACACTTCAACGGAAGAAGAGTCAACATAAAAACGGAGCTCTTTCACGCTGTTAATCAAGCAGCTGCGCGTTTCTTCTCTCCCGTCTACAAAGCTTTTTCTCTTAAATGTTAACAATGCTTTTGTAGAATCATATGTCAGAGAGGCGTTGTTTCGTAAGTTTACCGAAAACGTTCCTTTTATTTCTTCTAGTTGAACAAGCAGCTCGTATACCGTACCGTTCAGCTCACTCCACTGTTTTAACTCATTCGACAGATTCGCTTCTTTTGTCATTTCGGTATGTCGCATCGCTTCTAGTTCCACGGCAGGTCGCTGAATGAGTCGCTCGTCCTCGTAATGAAGTTCCCTAGGAACTGTCAGGATATGAATCCATTTATGAGCAATCGTAGGGTGATGCCCTTCTGCCTGCTCCGGTACACCCATCCAACCGATGACCAACCTTCTTCCATTTTCATCAAGCGTTGTTTGCGGTGCATAAAACTCAAAACCGCGGTCAAGCTCTGTAAATCCCCCGTGACTCATCTTTCCACTTACATAATCAAGTTCGCCAGATACGTATCCTGTTTGATAAATATTTTGATACAAGTATCCTTCTGGCTCTATCCCTTGAGGTGAAAAGAGGAGAATATCCTTACCATCTAATTCGAATAAATCTGGGCATTCCCACATAAATCCTAGATCACCAATTGCTTCTTCCCCCGAAGCAGTTACGTCACCTTTAAACGTCCAATCCATTAAGTTGGCTGACTCAAATAAAACGACTCGTCCTTCTTCATTTAAGTTTTGCGTGCCAATTACCATATACCATTTACCTAAATGCTGCCACACTTTTGGATCACGAAAATGCGGTGTATACCCCTCAGGTAAGTGGAGTACCACACCTTTTTTCTCGAAGTGAATGCCATCTTCAGAAACGGCTACACACTGATAAGTTTCTCGATTGCCTTCTTCGTCCTTCACATTCCCTGTATAAAATAGATACATTTTATCTTCATAAACCACTGCACTTCCTGAATAACAACCATTCTTGTCATACCAGTCTCCCGGAGCCAAGGCGATTGGTTGAAGTTCCCAGTTCACGAGATCTGTCGACGTATAATGACCCCAGAATTTTGCACCATGATCTGTTTTGAACGGCATCCATTGAAAGAAAACATGATAAACGCCTTTCCAATGAATAAAGCCGTTTGGATCATTTAATAATCCAACGGGCGGCATTAAGTGAAATACGGAACGGAAATGATCTTTTTCAACCGTATTGCGATGTTCATTTATTTCTTTTATTGCTAACTCTTTTAATTCATCATTTCGATCGATCATATAAACCACCTAATTCGTCAAAATTTTAAAAAAGGGGACCCGCTTTTAATAAGGACCCCTTTTTCTTTATTTGTCTAGCATACCGTCTTTGTAGCCAAATGCCCATGTCAGACCGAACGCAACACCAATTGAAATGATATTCACAAGAAGGTATAAAACGATCTGGCTGTTTAAGAACAAAAGGGTACCTGGAATAACCGTAACTGCAAGACCAGTTGCTTTAAGCTTAAAGAGTGATGCAAGGAATCCACCAACTGCCCCACCAATGAGTCCCATAATAAATGGCTTCATATAGCGAAGGTTTACCCCGAAGATTGCCGGCTCTGTAATTCCAAGAAATGCAGATAATGAAGATGGAAGTGCTAGTGCTTTTAGTTTCTTCGATTTTGTTTTCATTCCGACTGCAAGCGCTGCCCCACCTTGAGCTGCGATGGCAGCTGAAATGATTGGGTTAAACGGATTATAACCAAGGTTTTCAAACAACTGAATTTCAAGGAAGTTGAAAATATGGTGAACACCCGTAATAACGATAATCTGATGGAAGAAACCAATGATTAGTCCGCTTAGTCCGAATGGAAGATCAAGAATGAAAATCGTACCATCCATAATGTACTCTTCTACTGTATGGAAAATCGGTCCGATTGCAAACAATGACAAAGTAATCATAATTAACAGGACTAGAAATGGCGTTAAAATTAGATCCAGTGCTTCAGGAACCATTTTACGAATACGCTTTTCTAATTTTGCACCGAGAAAACCAGCAACAAATGCCGGAATAACTGAACCTTGATAGCCAACGACCGGAATAAATCCTAGAAACTTAAGAGGTTCTGCATTTCCTGCTGCTACTTCCCATGCGTTCGGAAGAGCTGGCGTAACAAGCATCAATCCGAGAACAAGACCAATGGTTGGATTTCCTCCGAACACTCGGAATGTCGACCATGCTACAAGCGCTGGTAAGAAAATAAACGCTGTGTCAGTTAGAACTTGAGTGAATAGAATAAAGTTTTCCGAAATGTCCCCTGGCGTTAAACCGAAAAGGGCGAGGATTTCTTCTTGTAAAACAAGACCACGAAGTCCCATAAACAGTCCAGTTGCAACTAGTGCCGGAATGATTGGAACGAACACGTCACCAAATGAGCGAATCGCACGTTGAAATGCATTTCCCTGTTTAGCGGATTCTTCTTTCATATCGGACTTCGTTGAACCAGTCGCTCCCAGAGCCGTCACTTCATCATAAATTCGGTTAACTGTTCCTGTTCCGAAGATAACTTGATATTGTCCAGAATTATAGAAGGCACCCTTTACCTTCTCAACCCCTTCTACTCTTTCCTGATCGATTTTTTCCTGATCGTGCACCATTATCCTAAGTCGTGTTGCACAGTGAGCAACCGATTGGATATTTTCCTGGCCTCCAATGGCATCAATGACTTCCTGTGCAATCTCACGGTTTGTAGCCATATTAATAACTCCCTTCAAGGTTTATCTTGCTCGTGGTATCGATTCCACATTCTGCGAACAAGAATGCGAGCGTTTTCATTTACTCGCTCTTCTTTGCTAAATAATTCAGTATTAATTTCATTCGATGTGTGAACGATTCCACATTGATTAAAAAGAAATTGACATCGTTTTCACTAGTTACTATACACTATCTCTTTCGATAAGTCTATAATCAAGTTTAATTTTTTCTTTCTCCAAAACTTTCCCTGATAACTGTTCTAAAATAAGCTGGGCTGTTTTGTGTCCAGCATCCTCATTAAAATAGTCCACTGTAGATAGTGGTGGGGTCACATGTCGTGATAAATCTGATGCCCCAATACCAAATAAAGCGATGTCCTCAGGGATTCGAATATTTTGTTCTTTCAAAAAGCCTAGCGCTCCGATCGCCATTCGATCTGTTACAGCGAAGATCGCCGTTGGTCGACGCTCTGATTGTTCCACTAGTTGACTTGCCGCTTCATAACCTGATTCAAACGTAAAGTTACCATATTGAATCCACCCTTTTTCAACTGGGAAACCGTGCTTTTCCATTGCATCAAGATAGCCCTGTTTTCGAACAACCCCAACAGAGTGGTCAGTCTCTTGTACACCAATAAACCCAATGTTACGATGACCTTTTTCAATAAGCAACTCGGTTACACTAAAAGCAGAATGGTAATCGTCGTATACCACAGAAGTTACTCCGCTCAGCTCCTGTCCAATGGCAACAAAAGGGATCGAAGCTTCAGAAATCGTATCAAGTAAATCTTGATTGCGGTTTGTGGCAAGCAAAATAATGCCGTCAACTTGACGACTTTTTAGTAGTTTAATATTTTGTATTTCTTTCTCCGGCTGTAGTTGTGTATTTGTTAAAAGAATTTGATATCCGTTGGCTGCAAGCTCTTTCTCAATGCCATTCACAACGCGACTAGCTGTTTCCGTACTAATTCTTGGCAAAATAACGCCAATGACACCAGAGCGCTTCGTCCGCATCGTTTTAGCATGTGCACTTGGAATATATCCCATTTCCTCAACGGCTTCAACGACACGTTGCCTTGCTTCATGACTTACGTAGCCATTGTCATTAAGTACTCGTGAAACTGTTGTGCGAGAGACTCCAGCACGTTTTGCTACATCTTTAATTGTTGGCATAACCGTTCCTCCATTAATGCAGTCTTTCCTTATTTCATCATAATCGATATATCCTCGAATGTCTATAACTGGGAAAATATGTGCGGTTGAATCGTTTAGACAGGCAACTTAGTTTACATCTCCCAATTAGCCCTCTATGATTATATGGAGTGTGTATTATTTCGGGTTGCTAAATAAATCTTATTAACCAAATTTAAAAATAACTAAAGGAGGGCAGCTATGTCAGACTACTATGAACACGAAAAATTGGATGCATCGGCACGCAAAAAGTTAATTATCCTTGTTTGTACCATATTAGCTTTTGCTGTTATGAATGGAACAATGTTTAATGTAGCCATTCCCGATATTGCAGCATCTTTCAATCTTAGCCCTTCAGAAGTAAGCTGGGTCTTAACTGGATATATTCTTGTGTTTGCGATTGGATCTCTCATGTACGGAAAGTTGGCCGATATTTACCCAATTAAAACACTTTTCACTATAGGAATTAGTATCTTTGCTACTGGTGCTTTTATTGGCTTTCTTTCTCCAAACTACCCGACTTTATTAGCCGCGCGAATCCTTCAAGCGATTGGTGGCGCAACAATCCCAGCCCTTGCCTTTATCGTACCAATTCGATTCCTGCCTAATGAAAAAGGTAGAGTATTCGGACTGATTTCTTCTACGGTTGCATTTGCTTCAGGAGTTGGCCCAATCATTGGTGGCGTTGTAGGTGGCACTTTGAACTGGCGTTTTCTTTTTCTATTTTCTGTTGCCACAGTATTCGCAATACCACTCTTTCGAAAATGGTTGCCGAATGAAGAAAAGCGATCAGGCTCAATTGATTTACCAGGCGCCGCTTTAATGGCTGTATCGGTTGCTTCACTGCTGTTCTATATTACAACGTTCCTATGGTACTTACTTGTAATCTTTATCGTTTTTTTCATTCTGTTCTTATGGCGGACATTTACGATCACACACCCGTTTATCGATCCTGTGATATTAAAGAACACGAAGTATACGATAACCGTTCTAACAAGCTTTCTAGGTACATCAGCGCTTTTCGGACTGATTTTTGTGATTCCGATCATGTTGCGCGAACTAAACAGTTTATCCACCTTAAAGATTGGCCTTGTCTTATTTCCTGGCGCCATGGCAGCCGGATTGATTGGACAAATAGGCGGTAAAATTATTGAACAGCGTGGCGCCATTCTTGTCGTTAAAATTGCTCTGCTCCTAATTGCGAGCGGCACATTTTTTATCTCAACATTTTCAGGTTACAATGCATGGGTCATCGCACCTTGTTTATTAATTGCTTATCTTGGATTCCCGCTCATCCAAAGCTCAACTGCCGATTTACTATCTTCTATACTACCTGACAACCAAAACGGCGTAGGGATGGGCGTTTTCAATTTACTGAACTTCCTTGCAGGGGCATTTAGCTCAGCTATTTTCGGAAGACTTCTTGAAATGAAAAACGTGTCATTTTCCATGAATCCTTTATCACTAACGGGAGAAAATCTTATCTTTAGTAACCTATATTTAGGGTTAACGTGTATTGCGCTAATTGCTTTTTCAATCTTCACGTTGAAGTTCTTAACGAAACGTGAAAAAGCACTGTCAGAATCATCTGCTTCGTAACACTCACTAAAGAGATCGGCCATAGTGCCGATCTTTTTTTATATCATTTTTGCTGCATATAAACCGCTTGCTGCTGCCTGTGATAAGGAATGCGTTTCTCCTGAGCAATCTCCAATTAGAAAGAGTCCGGTTACATCTGTTTCAAAGGAATCATTCGTTGGTATTTTTGCTTCATAAAACTTTCCATCTATGCCATATAACAAGGTTTCTTCATCAATAGGCTCTCCTATCAACTTTTCGAGACTATCAAAAAACTCCCGAAGAGCATCCAGATAGATGTTTGGCAATTCATCTATTAGGTTACCAGCTTCTCCATCAAGAGAAGGAACAATTGAATTTGAACTCAGAATGTGAGACGTTGTCGCCTGCTGTTTTTTTAAATCTTGAAGACGCTGAACAACGATTCGATCTCTTCCCCTATTGATTCCACCTATCACCTCTTGCGCAACAAGGTCGGCCTCCTCTTTCGAAGAATAAAAAGATGGCACAAATAAAGTAAAATTTAAATTATTTCCTGCGTTATCTCTTTCTCTCTTATTTTGCCCATCAGGCATCACAAGACCATGTTGATATTTCCTTATTATTCTGCCGTTCGGGTTCATGCAATACGTCGTTCCTTCAAATGCCTCTCTTTTAATATGAAGTTTCGTTTCAAACGTATCTTTTAAGATTGCCTCAAGCTGGTTCCCTCGCATTTCAACGCGAATTCCTAAATCTAGACGAGCAGGACCAGGTAGGAGACCAAGCTTTTCACATTGACGATACATCCACTCACTTCCGCTGTTACCCGTTGATAGCACAACTTTCTTTGTTTGTATGTTTCCTTTTGAGGTATTTATTTCAAAGAAATCGCTTTTTTCAATCGAATACACGTCTGTTTCAAACCACAAATGAATTCGTTTCGTAAGAATCTCATATAAGCTTTGAAACACATGGTGAGATCGTTTCGTTCCAAGGTGTCTTACCGAAGTCGTTAACACCTCTAATCCTACGCTTTTTGCACTCACCTCTAACTTTGGACTATGAGTATGATAGAGCTCAGCCTCTTCTCCACCAAAAGAACAAAGAATTCGGTCGACATCCCACATCAGCTTTTCTGCTTGAACTGTTCCTATTTTTCTACCGAGACTACCACCAAAATCATTCGTATAATTAAACTTGCCTTCTGATTTACCAAGTCCAGCAAAACCAATGTATTGATCACAAATGTCACATGAACATTCTTGTTTGGAACGAGCCTTACAGTTCCGTTCTGAGAGTTTCTTCCCTTTATCAATCAACATAATTTTGAATTCTGGGTATCGCTTTGTCAGCTCGTATGCCATAAAAATCCCGCTTACTCCAGCTCCGATGATGGTTACATCATACATGATCAACCCCCCTACTTTTAAATAGCATATCATTACGGTATCCCATCAGTCTCTAGCTTTACTCCCCTTTCTATCGGACTTTTGCTTTGAACATAAAAAAAGCCCCTCGCTGGGGGCTTTACTCATCTTCTAAATGATGTTCTTTTTCTTTCTCTTCTTTCTCTTTCTCATCGGTACGCTGCTTATCAAGCTTTTCACGAATCCGATTAAATTCCTTACTTGGCGGCATCAGGCTTACAAGTACATCGCCTGCTTCCGCTCTCGTTTGAGAATCGTGAGCGAAAAATTCTAAGCTACCAGAAGGTTTCTTCACAAAGAGCATGATCGTTTCTTCATCTCGTTCTTTCAAATACCGATCATACGTATACTGCTGAGTAATGTTTGTTTTACGAAAAACATAGCCACTCTCTACTTTACGATTTAAAATCTCCCACGTTGCTCCTTCTTTAAACGCCACGCGTCCACCAATCGTATGAACAAGCTCTTCAAGATCGTCCCCTCGATCGTTTCGTAAACTTAACTGGAAGAGGTTGTTCCGTCCAATTTCAGGAACGAATGTTGTACAAACAAGGGCGTTATAAGAATCGAGCTCAGTTGCCGCAATCATATACTCGTAAGGCGTTAAATCCAGACGATATTCGGTTTGTTCAGAAAGAATTTCTCCTCTATAAAACGGTACGCCTGCTTTTCTCGTTGTAAGCAGCCTTTGCCATGATGAATCCGTGATTAATACTGGGATCTTTAATTCTTTTAATGTTTTAGAAAGCGCCGTTGAGAACGTACTTCCTCCAACGATTAGAACTCCCGGTTGACCGTCACTTGCAAGTCCAAGCTTCTCTGCCGTCCAACGAATGGAAAACCCATGAACAACAACCGTTGCAAATACTAATGCAAATGTGAGAGACATTAGGATTTTTGCATCTTCAAATCCAGCATCAAGCAACACACTTGCAAAGTAACTTGCGACAGTTAATGCGACGATTCCTCGCGGCGCAATCCAACCAACAAGCGTTTTTTCTTGCCAGGATAAATCCGTTCCAATCGTGGATAACCAGATCGAAATTGGTCTTACCACAAATAGCATAAGTAGGACAAACGCAAGGATTTGCCAATGGAAGATTTCAAGCAATGTGTCAACGGATAAGGAAGCGGTTAGCATGATGAAGATCGTTGAGATTAAAAGAACTGAAATGTTCTCTTTAAAATGTCTCATATCATCAATCGATGAAATATGCATGTTCGCTAGCGTAATCCCCATTGCCGTAACAGCAAGCAATCCCGTTTCATGCGTAATTTCATCAGATACCGCAAAACAAAGGATCACGACAGCGAAAACGACTGGAGATTTTAAGAATTCAGGAACATATCCCTTCTCAAACATCCACCCAATACCACGTCCACATAGGAACCCAAATAGCGTGGCAAAAAGAGATCCTAAGAAAAAGACAAGAAGAACGGTAGCCGTTGCTTCCTCTACTTTTAGAAATTTAATAATTTCAAATGCAAAAACAGCAAGAAGTGCTCCAAGCGGATCGACGATGATTCCTTCCCACTTTAATATCTTTGCTGGTCTTGGCTTTAGTTTGGCTTGTCGTAGTAGCGGTAAGATAACGGTTGGGCCCGTTACAATAAACAACCCGCCTATTACAAACGCAACGCCCCAGGACAACCCTGCAACATAGTGCGCTGACAGTGAACCTAACAGCCATGCTAGAAATGCGCCTACCGTTACAATTCTTCCAACCGGGCGACCAAGGCCCTTAATTTCTCTAAAATCAAGATTTAGACTGCCTTCAAATAAAATGATAGCTACTGCAATCGATACGAATGGATCAAATAAATCTCCAAATACATCTTCTGGATGAAGGAAGCCAAAAATCGGCCCGACAAGTAAACCAATAATAGACATAACGACAATGGCAGGGAAGTGAAAACGCCAGGCAACCCATTGCGAAAAGATGCCGAGGGCACCAACAAGCATAATATTAAATAAAATCGAATCGACCATGGATAGCCTCCTTATGTTTAACAACTGCTCGTGCTTCATTCTTATTCTGTCCTTCACACTAACTTCACTATAATCGAATTGAACAGAAATGTTTGAAAATATGCTCACAATTGGATAAATTAGTAAAAACGAAACACTTTTTACATGTCGTCATTTTATATGCAATTGGTACGATAAGGCAACTATCTACTCTTTTCAATCAAAAGAACTATTATCAAGGAAATATGTAAAAGAATAGTACCCTTTAATTGGTTAAACCAATCCATTTCCATACTATATTATTTTTTTATTACATGAATAACAGCTAAATGAAAAAAGAAGCAGGTCACCCTGCTCCCTGTTATTTATCTTGATCTAATTTTAATTTCGCTAATGCATCAGCTAGAGCTGTATTAACCGGCTCGTCTTTCTGCTGGTTTTTCATATAGCTTGAAACATCTTTCTTCGTCGCTTTTGTATTTTTTTCTTTTTTGCGTCGTTCATTAAATGTCGACAGTTTTTCACGATGACCGCACTTGCATATAAAGGTTTGGGCATCACCTTGTCCATGAAGCTCAAGTTTCTTTTTACACTTTGGACACCTTGCGTTAGTTACTTTGCTTTTCCCTTTACGATAGCCACATTCACGATCCTGACAAACAAGCATTTTACCTTTTTTACTTTTCACTTCAAGCATCAAATTCCCACAATCAGGACATTTCGTTCCTGTTACGTTATCATGCTTATATTTCTTCGAACTGGACTTGATTTTCTGAACGGTTTCGTTCGCATAGGCTTTCATCTCTTCAATAAATGACTGCTTTGAAAGGGTACCTTTGCCAATCGCTTCAAGTTTTTGCTCCCATTCTGCAGTTAAAGCAGGTGATTGCAATTCATCCGGAACGATCTCAAGCAATTGCTTCCCTTTTGATGTGATCGTTAAATCTTTTCCATTCTTTTCAATTAAAAAGCTATTAAATAATTTCTCGATAATATCCGCACGCGTTGCAACGGTTCCGAGTCCACCGGTTTCACCAAGCGTTTTTGCAAGCTTGTTATCTTGCATGCTTAAAAATTGAGCTGGCTTTTCCATCGCAGTTAACAGTGTTCCTTCGTTAAAACGAGCCGGAGGGTTGGTTTTCCCTTCTGTTCTTGTTAGAGACAGCACGCGAAGTTCCTGGCCCTCTTTAAGCTCAGGAAGCACGACATCCGCTTCCTCTGTCTCGTATATTGCTTTCCAACCGGCAGAAAGCACTCTCTTTCCTTTGGTATCAAAGTTTGCTTCACCAATCTTAGCCTTTACCGTCACTTGCTCGTATTCAAATGGCTCGTATAATGCGGCTACAAACCGTTTAACAATCAAATCATATACTTTCCGATCCTTATCACTAAGTTCTCGAATAACGGGCGTTTGCTCCGTCGGAATAATTGCATGATGATCGGATACTTTTCGATCATCAATAATATGCTTCCCCGTTTGAATCGTTTTACCGAGTACTTTTCGCGCTGCTTTCTCATAAGGCGCTACAGCTTCTAATCTCTCTTTCAACGTGTCTTTCATATCAGAAGAAAGGAAGCGTGAATCAGTTCTCGGATACGTAACTAGTTTGTGCTGTTCATACAACCGCTGGGTAGCTGAAAGTGTTTCTTTCGCTGAAAACCCAAAACGTTTGTGCGCGTCTCTTTGTAGTTCAGTTAAGTCATACAATCCAGGTGCAAACGTCTTTTTCTTTGCTTTCTTAACTTCTTGTATTCGCGCTTGTTTCCCTGATAACTGCTTAAGGTCAGAATCAATTCGCTCGCGATCGAATACGCGTGAATCGTTTGATTTTGAATCCCGATACGTTAGTGTAAAACCATCCACCACCGCTGCCATTCCATAATACCGTTCAGGTTGAAAGGACTTGATTTCTTCCTCACGCTTCGCAATCATCGAAAGCGTAGGCGTTTGCACTCTTCCACTTGAAAGCTGTGCATTGTATTTTGTAGTAAGAGCACGAGTTGCATTAAGCCCTACATACCAATCTGCTTCAGATCTTGCTGCAGCTGCTTGATAAAGGTTTGTGTATTGGTTGGCATCTTTTAGATTTTTAAATCCATCACGAATCGCTTTATCTGTGACGGATGAAATCCACAACCTCTTAAGTGGTTTTTTAGCTCGCGCTTTTTCAATAATCCAACGCGCCACTAACTCTCCTTCTCTTCCGGCATCCGTTGCAATCACAATTTCACTTACATCATTACGGTTCATTTGCGTTTTCACAACGCTAAATTGTTTTCCACTTCTTTTAATAACCACAAGTTTCAACGGGGCTGGAAGCATCGGCAAATCCTCTAACTTCCACGACTTATATGCCTCATCATAAACTTCAGGATCAGCAAGCGTCACTAGATGACCAAGTGCCCACGTTACAATATAGCGATCTCCTTCAAGAAAGCCATTTCCACCTTTTGTACAATTCAATACTCTCGCGATATCACGTCCAACAGAGGGTTTTTCTGCAAGAATAAGTTGTTTACCCACAATACCAATCTCCTCAAATTTCGATTATTTCTCTATCATACCAGCTTCAATGTTACACGTGAAACATTGCAAATCAATTGTCCTGTTTAACAAACAAAAAAGAAGATGTCTTCCATCTCCCTTCGGCTAGTTGCTATTTAGAATGCCTTCTTCAATTAAAACCGCTTCAAGAGCATCGACCACTTCAGCATCGTATAAGACGTCTGAAAGACGTTTTAATTCATTCATAGCATATTCAGGTGTATAGGCTTTTCGATATGAACGGTCGTCCGTCATCGCATCATAAGAATCACTAACACCAATAATTTTGGCACCAATCGTGATCTCATCACCCTTCAGACCATCCGGGTAACCAGAACCATTGAGGCGCTCGTGGTGCTGATGAATAATATTACTTATATCAGCATAATACGTATCTTTTATCATATCCGCTCCATCAGCAGGATGTTTTTTAATAATGTCATATTCTTCATCCGTCAGACCACCTGGCTTGTTAAGGATTTCTTCAGGAACGTTAATTTTTCCGACGTCGTGAAGGATGGATGCAACAATAAGGTTGTCAGTATCTTCTGGAGATAATCCCAAATACTTTCCTATTTTGATACTCACGCTTTGAACACGCTCACTATGTTCTTTGGTATATCTATCTTTATCTCCTACACTTTTCACAATTTGTATCAATTTGAAAACATCTTCACTAATCAATCTAAAAGTTGGCTCATTTATAACCCAAAGAAGAGTTGTTTCATTTATTGCCTCAAAAAATATTAACTCAGTTAATGCTTTTACTGAAAAATAATCACCTACACTTAGAATAATATCTTGATCTTCACATTTTATTTGACCTTCAAGTATATAAAAGAATTCATATGCATCTGGATTTTTTCCAGGATAGATATAAAAAGCAGTTTCCTTATTAATTGTGTGTTTCATAAATTCAAGACCTGCCCCCCTTGCTAGTAAACTAAGGGATGCCGACTCCTGTTCTACACTTTCAAGATACGTATTCTTTCTGCCGAAAACAAAACCTTCCAACTTTTACCCTCCTCGAGTGCGGAACAATAGACTTATATATATTATATACAAATTTATGTTACAAAAAAGGGTGCATCATAAAATTGATGCACCCTTTTTTGTATCATGGCCCAATAATTTTAATTGGATCAACCCATACCCAACGGTCTGCAATCTGCACATACACCCATGAACATTCTGCTTGTATGCCTTCTTTTGCAGCTTCCTCAATCATGTCTGCAGTCATTTTGTTCGTTTTGTCGATTAGATCACCGATTAGTTTATCAAGGTCCTTGTTGTACTTTGCAATAAGATCTGCTTTTTTTGTCTGTACTTCCCTTTCAAGCTTCGCAATGTCCGCTTCTGATGCTCCATTTTGTCTAGCCGTTTCTAGTTTTGCATCTAGCTTCCCTGTTTCTAGAGAAAGCGCTGACAATAGTTTGTCACCTTTAGCCTGTGCTGCTTGAATTTCTTGTTCAATTGCTACATTTGTTTCTTCAATCTTTTGTAATATCTCAGCGTTGTCATTTTCTGCTGCGAATGCCCCAGTACCCATAAACATAAAGAGTGCTACTACTGAAAATAAGGCGACAAAGAACTTTTTCATTTTAATCCTCCCTAATAAACTAGTATGTGTGAAAAGATAGATCTGGGTCATACCTCCCACTAATCAACACTATACGGTAAATTTTTCTAGAAATCTATTCATATTTACCCTAATGATTCGACAAATTTGGTAAATTATAGATAAAAAAACGACTTAGGTGTGTATTTCCACCTGTAAACCTAGAGAAATAGACAGCCGTAAAGCGCGGCTGTCTTCTAATGAGATATGTTAAAGACGATAGACTCTTGCCTCATAGGGCTTTAATACAATAGAATCATTCACTTCTTCAATAACAGGATAGTTGTTCAAAAGCAGCTGGTTCATCTCCAACGTAAGATTCGATTCAAATACAGCTGGCTCGATCGATAGATTTGTGAGAACAAGAACTTTGTCATCCGCTGTTGTTCTTGTATAAGCATAAATTTGCGGATCATCTTCAAGTAGTAAATCATAGCTTCCGTAAGTGAAAACAAGATTGTTTTTCTTCAGTTCAATCATCTTCTTATAGAAAGATAGAATTGAGTGATCATCAGCTTCTTGCTTCTCAACATTTATATCTGTATAGTTTGGATTTACTTTCAACCACGGTGTTCCAGAAGAAAAGCCAGCGTTATTATCGGCATTCCACTGCATTGGTGTTCGGCTATTATCACGAGAAGATGCCCAAATTACTTTCATAATAGCATCATGAGCTACTCCTGCTTCTCGCTGAATGCGGTAGCGATTTTTGTCGGCTACATCATCATAATCTTCAATAGAAGGATATTGAACATTGGTCATACCAATTTCTTGCCCCTGGTAAATAAATGGCGTTCCTTGCATAAGGAAATACATCGCTCCCATTGAAGTGGCACTTTCTCTCCAATATTCCTGATCGTTCCCCCAAGTTGACACAACACGTGGCTTATCGTGATTCTCAACAAACAAGGCATTCCACCCTTTATTTTCAAGGCCCTTTTGCCAACGTGTTAGCACTTTTTTTAGTGAGACAATATCAAGATCAGGTTTCTCTTCGGCATCCCATAATCCAAGATGTTCGAATTGAAAAATCATGTTCATTTTGCCGTCTTTTTCATCTACCCATTGATCAGCTTCATCAATGCTTACACCATTCGCTTCTCCAACTGTCATCACATCGTACTTCGAATACGTTTCATCCTTAAATTCCTGAAGGAACTCCTGAATTCCCTTTTGGTTCATATGCATATCAAATGAAGAAACATACTTTTCATTTTTGGGGTTCGGCATATCAGGGAACCCTGAGCGCTTCTTAATGTGGCTGATGGCGTCGATACGGAAACCATCTATCCCCTTATCGAGCCACCAGTTCACCGTGTCATACAGCGCTTCGCGAACATTAGGGTTTTCCCAGTTTACATCTGGCTGTTTCGTTGAGAAGACGTGGAGAAAATACTGATCTGTTTTCTTATCATATTCCCATGCCGATCCTCCGAAAATGCTTTCCCAGTTATTTGGCTCTTTACCATTCTTTCCATCGCGCCAAATGTACCAATCACGCTTCGGATCTTCTTTCGATGAACGGGATTCAATAAACCACTGGTGCTCATCACTTGTGTGGTTTAAAACGAGATCAATGATCAATTTCATATCCCGTTTGTGAACTTCTTTTAACAACAAATCAAAGTCTTGCATTGTACCGAAATCTTCCATGATGTCCTGGTAATCAGAAATGTCATACCCATTATCATCGTTAGGAGATTTGTACATTGGACATATCCAAATCACATCGATGCCAAGACCTTTAATATAATCTAACCTCTGAATGACGCCTTGTAAGTCACCAATACCATCACCGTTTGAATCCTGGAAGCTTCGTGGATAAATTTGATAGCCGACAGCTTCTTTCCACCAGATTCTTTTCATATCTCTACACCTCATCTATTTAGTAAAGTTCGTAAAGTGCAAACGTTTGCCTAAAAATCGATAAAAAAAGCGCTTTCTTTTTTGCGTATTTAATTCTACCTACTTGTAGTTTACTTGGATTTGTCTCATTTATCAATATGAATTTGAAAGTATTTTTTAGGTCGTAATGT
The DNA here is from genome assembly GCF_028610665.1 of Guptibacillus sedimenti. Lineage (NCBI taxonomy): Bacteria > Bacillati > Bacillota > Bacilli > Caryophanales > Guptibacillaceae > Guptibacillus > Guptibacillus sedimenti. The sequence goes on along the minus strand of NZ_JAQQWV010000001.1, from coordinate 10,172 downwards.
TAGATGCTATTGACGAGCGCCCAAGACATCTATAAAATACGCTAATAATACGTACCAGGTTTCGTATAATTTTGGAGATATGGTCCAAAGGTTTCTACCAAACTACCGTAAATGGTTTGACTACGATGACAATTCTGGCAATGTGAATCTGTCATCCTCTGTCTAGACTGAGAGGAGCAAAACAATGGATAAACTAATCCAACGAATTCAAACAGCTGCTGGCGAGCTCCCAGCCGAATGTGTAATTAAAAATGGACTTGTTTTAGATAGTTACAACCTCGAATTTATCCAAGCTGACGTCGCGATCGTCGGTGGCGTTATTGCAGGAATAGGAAAATTCGAAGGAAAGCACGTGATTGATGCAAGGGGAAAGTATGTTGTTCCTTCTTTAATAGATGCCCACGTTCATATTGAATCCGCAATGGTTCCTCCATCTGAATTTGCAAAGGCCGTCCTTCCTTGTGGGGTAACGACGATCATCACTGATCCTCATGAAATCGCAAATGTTTCAGGGACTGAAGGCATTTCGTATATGCTTCAAGATTCTGAGAATGTCCCAATGGACATATACTTTATGCTCCCTTCAAGCGTTCCTTCTACACCGTTTGAAAACTCCGGAGCGATTCTTTCGGCTGAAGACTTGAAGCCTTTCTATGATCATAACCGCGTTCTCGGTTTGGCTGAAGTGATGGATTATCCATCAGTCGCTAATACATCCCCTTCTATGATGCACAAATTGCATGACGCACAAAACAGAAAGATAGATGGCCACGCAGCAGGTCTTGATACTCGTGCTTTGAATGTTTATAAAACGGCTGGCATTGGAACTGACCATGAATGTATCACGGCCGAAGAAGCACTTGAGCGAATTAAACGAGGAATGTATGTTTTTATTCGTGAAGGCTCAGTCGCGAAGAACTTAAAGCAGCTTCTTCCCGCTGTAACCGAGCGAAATGCAAGACGATTCATGTTCTGTACAGACGACAAGCATATTGACGACCTGATCACAGAGGGAAGCGTTGACCATAATGTTCGACTTGCTATCCAAGAAGGGCTAGATCCTCTCGTAGCGATTCAAATGGCATCACTAAATGTAGCAGAGTGCTTTGGTTTAAAAACGAAAGGAGCGATCGCACCAGGTCTTGATGCTGATTTTCTTCTCCTAGATGACGTGGAATCATTTTCTGTTGCAAAAGTTTATCGAGCTGGAGAACTTGTTGCAGAAAAAGGTAAAACGAAGAGGATTGCGAAAGTAACGCCTTCAAAAAGAATAACCAATTCCGTTCATTTACCAACGCTTCAAAAAGAACACCTTCATTTACCAGTAACTGACAAAGAAGCAAATGTCATTAAACTGATTCCTAATCAGATTGTGACAAAAGCAAAAAAGCTCATTGTTGATCGCAACGCGAACCATGGTTTTGTTTCAAGTGCTGAAAAGGACCTTATGAAACTAGCCGTTATTGAACGGCATCACCGTACGGGAAACATTGGACTTGGCATTGTAGAGGGTTTTCAGTTTCCAGATGGAGCGATAGCGACAACCGTTGGACACGACTCCCACAACTTAATTATGACCGGTACAAACGATGAAGATATGATGAAAGCCGCAGAAGCTATTCAAGAAATGCAGGGGGGCTTAGCGGTTGTGCGAAATCAGGAAGTGATTGCGAAATTACCACTTCCCATTGCGGGACTTCTTTCAACGAACGATTACCCATCTGTGGTGAGAGAACTAGAAGAAATCGATCTGGCGCTACAAGAAATAGGTGCCCCGAGGGATTTTAATCCTTTTTTAACACTCTCCTTTCTAAGTCTTCCGGTCATACCAGAACTTAAATTAACCGACATGGGACTTTTTAATGTTCAAGAATTTCGCCACATTTCCATTAATGAGTAAAGAAGAAAGCAGCATGGCGCCGGCGCCATGCTGCTTTTGCATTAAAGGGAGCGTTTTAGAATATCTCGAACGCTTTCCCGATCAAGTTCTTTGTATGTGCCAACTCCTGGCTTAATAAAGGTTTTTTCAACCATACTTTCAAATTCAGCATCATCGATCTCATAATCTGCGAGACGAGATGGTGCACCAAGAGAGTTCCAGAACGTACGAAGTGCTTTCGCTCCTTCTACAGCCACTTCGTAATCACTTTTCCCTTCTGGCGAGACGCCAAGAACGTTCACGGCTAACTGTTTCACTCGAGAAGGATCTTCTTCCAGGACATGTTCCAACCAGTTCGGGAATAAAATCGCCAATCCTCCACCGTGTGGAATATCGTAAACGGCAGATACAGCATGTTCAATTCGGTGTGTGGCCCAATCACCGCCATCAGTGCCATTGCTCAATGTTCCGTTAAAAGCCGTCGTACTAATATACATCATCGTTTCACGATGATCATATGATTCTAGATCACTAAGTAGCTTTGGACCTGTTTGAATCGCCGTACGGAGAAGGGATTCAATAAATCCATCGATCATCGGCGTATTGCTTGTGCGGTGAAAATAATGCTCTAGCGCATGCGACATGCTATCAACAATGCCGTAAACAGTGTGGTTTTCTGGAACTGAAAATGTGTATGTAGGATCAAGTACAGAAAACGTTGGAAATACGTGCGGTGATCCCCATCCTAGCTTTTCTTTCGTTTCCCAATTTGTGATAACCGAGACGGAGTTCATCTCCGAACCTGTAGCAGCAAGGGTCAGCACTGTCCCAAATGGTAGAGCTGATTCAATTGGTTCCTTTTGTGTGATTAAATCCCACGCTGAGCCTTCATAGTGAGCACCTGCAGCTATCGCTTTTGTGCAGTCAATGACGCTACCGCCACCTACAGCAAGAAGATAATCAATGCCTTCTTTTTTACAAATGGCAGAGCCTTTTTCGACTGTGGTGAGACGAGGATTCGGTTCTACTCCCGAAAGCTCATGCACTTCTGCATTTACTTTCTTAAGTTCAGTCATGACAGCGTCATAAACGCCGTTTCGCTTAATGCTTCCGCCACCATATACCACAAGAACTTTCACCCCATAATGAAGTTCTCCTGCTAATTCCTTTATTTTATCTTTGCCAAAATAAAGGCGGGTCGGATTGTATTGTAAAAATGGTTTCATAAGGCACCTCATTGTCATTAGTCGAAGCTAGTGTACCATACTCCAATCGCCAAACTGTAGGATTGACTATCGGGGATTGATAACAATTTCAGACTTAGTATTCTCTGCTTGATAAGCCGCTTCCATTAACACGGTTAGATCAAGAGCAAGCGCAAGGTTTTCATCTGTCCCTCTATCCGTTTGGATGTGGTCAACCCACTGTGAAAATGGAGAAGGTTTATCCGTTGGTATCATAACTTCTTCCCATTTCTCCGAAACTTTTTTGATTAGCTTTTTATCAGGTATGCCATAGACAGCTGACCCTTTTGTGCCGTGTATTTCAATGGTAAATGGAGAGTGAGCCGTTACAAAACCCGTTTCTGCTACTCCATAAGAGCCATTCCTATACCCGAATGTTACGATAGCCTGATCCTCTACTTCTTTCTTCGTTAAATATCCGAACTGAGCTGTAACTCGTTCAGGCATACCAAGAAAAAGTCTCGTTAAGTACACTGGGTGACAACCAAGGTCAATTAACGCTCCCCCCTGACACTCCTCTTTGTTATAGAAATGGTTTGGAAGCCAATCAGCAGTCGCTCCATTATGAGCAAGTCGCACGCGCGTCTGCGTCAGTTCTCCTAGCTCACCTGATTCAATCAAGTTTTGAACAGCTTCCGTATAGCCATCATAAACGCGCGGCAATGAAACAAATAACTTTACTCCAAATTCTTTCACCGCATTCAGTATTAGGATCGCTTCTTCTTCAGTAGACGCCAGAACTTTTTCGGTAAAAATATGCTTCCCTGCTTGAGCTGCTTGTACCATTACTTCTTTATGACGGTTTGTCGGTGAACTAACAACAACCGCCTCTATTTCTTGTCTGTTCAGAAGATCTTCTAAATCACTTATGTACTCTACTTCTCTCAATTGAGCTTCTTTTCTTCCACGCTCTTCATTCTCGTCCCAGATCGCTGCAATTTCCACATCAGGATGAACTCGCGCTTCTTCTGCATAATCTTTTGCATGAACGTGCCAGAAACTAATCATTCCAATCTTCATCTTTGTAACCGCCTCCATAGTTGGCCTAAACCAAATTTGTCTTTAATTGTAATGCAGTTTGCATCGATCAATCAATCAAAGTGCCATATCGAAAAAAATATTCCATTCGTACAAATTAATTGTTTATGTTATAATAGTAGATGTGCTATAATTTATAAATTTGGGGGTGGGCGCTTGTTTGAGGTAGGCGATAAGATTTTTTATCCCATGTACGGTGCAGGTATAGTCGAAGCAATCGAGGAAAAAGAAATACTGGGTGAAACTCAGATCTATTATATTCTTAATATGCCTTTTCGTGACATTCAGGTGATGATTCCAAAAGGAAAGACGGAAAACCTGAAAATCCGTGAAGTGTCTGACGTCAGCACAATGGACCAAGTACTTACTTCTTTTAACGAAGAAGTTGACGTAGAAGAGCCCAGTGCAAATAGAAACCAGCGTTACAGGGATAATATGAACAAGCTTAAAACAGGAGACATCCACAACCATGTGGAAGTAATCCGTGAGCTCGTTGCCCTAAACAAGAAACGACCACTCGGAACTGACGATAAAAAACTACTGGAAAACGCCCAGCAGTTTCTCATAAGCGAGATCGTTTTGACAAAAGATGTTGAGTTAGATCAAGCAACTGTTATCTTAAAAGAAGCGATTAAACATTAATTTTAGCTATATAAAGGGACAGCCAAATGAGGCTGTCCCTTTTTGTATAGGTGAAGGCGTGGCACATACGCTTTAGCCTCATCCAGCTTCAACACACCAGACCCTCGGCCACTTCACCTTTCAACCTGAACACAAAAACCGTGTTCATTTTGAAAGGCTCCAGTGTCTGCCGGGCCTAAACGGTGTGTTTCCGCTTTAGCTACATCCAGCTCCTGTGCCACAGACCCTCGGTCACTTCAGCCTTCAACCTGAACACAAAAAGCGTGTTCATTTGAAGGCTTCCAGTGCCTGCCGGGTCTAAGCGTGGCACATACGCTTTAGTTTTTCCCCAAAGTTTTGTTTTGGAAGTTGGCTATGGCTGTGTATTCTTCGGTTAGTTTTCTTGAGATTCTGATGTAGATTGGGAGTAGTTCTGAGTAGATTTGGACGTTTTCTTTTTTGGGTTCATGGCTAAATGTATCTCCTACTAGATCTGAGACGATACTTAGTGAGTCTATTTCGCCGAGCGCTTTTTTACCGAGAACGATGGCACCGAGGCAGGAGCTTTCATAGCTTTCTGGAACGGTTACTTCTTGGTTAAAGATGTCAGCCATCATTTGTCTCCAAAGAGCTGATCGAGCAAAACCACCTGTTGCTTTAATTTGCTTCGGTTCACCAATTAGTTCTTCAAGTGCAAGCAGGACACTGTACAAGTTATAAATAACTCCTTCAAGTACTGCACGGATCATGTGCTCTTTTTTATGATGCATCGCAAGTCCAAAGAAACTTCCGCGCGCATCAGAATTCCATAATGGAGCACGTTCACCAGCAAGATAAGGATGGAAAAGAAGACCGTCAGAGCCAGGGTTCACCTGTTCAGCGATTCGTGTGAGTATTTCATACGTATCAATGCCAAGGCGTTTCGCTGTTTCTGTTTCAGATGCTGCAAATTGATCGCGTACCCACCGGAATGTGATACCACCGTTATTGACAGGACCACCTACAACCCATTTATCTTCCGTAAGTGCGTAGCAGAAAATGCGTCCTTTTGGATCTGTGACAGGGCGGTCGGTTACTGCTCTAATCGCTCCACTTGTCCCAATTGTGACAGCTACAACCCCTGGCTCAATAGCGTTAACTCCAAGGTTTGATAAGACGCCATCACTTGCCCCAATGATGAAGTTGGTTGCAGAAGTAAGCCCTGTCTCTTCAATATAAGGTGCTTTTAATCCTGACATCATCTGCGTTGTGGACACCGGTTTAGACAGTTGGTCAGCTGTAATACCAGCGATTTTTAGCGCTTCCTCATCCCAATTAAGTTGCTCTAGATTAAATAAGCCTGTTGCTGAGGCGATTGAATAGTCAATCACGTATTCATGGAAAAAGCGATAGAAAACGTATTCTTTAATTGAAATGAACTTTGCAACTGATTGAAATAATTCTTTTTCATCATTTTTAAGCCAAACGAGCTTGGAGAGCGGAGACATTGGATGAATAGGTGTTCCTGTTCGGCGATAAATTTCGTGTCCATCCATGTCATTTTTTATTTTCTCAGCCCACTGTGCACTCCGGTTGTCTGCCCATGTGATGCATTTTGTAAGCGGCTTTCCGTTTTCATCTACTCCAATTAAACTATGCATTGCTGAGCTAAATGAAACAAATTTCACTTGCTCCCCACGTAACTGATTATCCTGAATGACCGTCCGAATCGACTCTACTACGGCTAGTAGAATTTGCTCTGGGTCCTGTTCTGCCGTCGCGGGTGTTGGTGTAAAGAGCGGGTATTCCACATTATGTTTTGAAACAGGCTGACCGTCATCATTAAATAGAACGGCTTTTGTACTCGTTGTCCCGATATCGACACCAATCATAAATTGCTCTTTCATCGTCATAAGCCATTCCTCCTACTTGATTGATCTTCCAATTTTTTATTATATCTTCTAGGCACTCACGCTAAGTTGTCTTAAAAACAACTGTAAGCGCGTTCAAATAAAGCAAACCAGTAGTCATTAAACTATCAGGAAGCATGTTTACGTCAACATGCTTCCCACATCTATCTATTTAATTGCTTTTTTCAGTTGCGTGACCGCCGAATTCATTACGAAGAGCTGCAACGACTTTACCAGTGAACGTATCGTCTTCTAATGAACGATAGCGCATCATTAGGGAAAGCGCGATAACAGGAGTTGCTGTTTGGAGATCAAGAGCTGTCTCTACTGTCCATTTCCCTTCACCTGATGAGTTCATCACACCACGGATTTCATCAAGATTAGCGTCTTTTGAGAAAGCCTGCTCGGTTAATTCCATTAACCAAGAACGGATAACAGAACCGTTATTCCATACGCGTGCCACTTTTTCATAGTCAAAATCGTACTCACTTTTACTCAGTAAATCAAAACCTTCTGCAATGGACTGCATCATGCCATATTCTACGCCATTATGAACCATTTTCAAGAAGTGACCGCTACCGGACTCACCAGTATACAAGTAACCATCTTCAACGCAAATGTCTTTAAATAATGGCTCAATGGTATCAAACACAGTGCTATCTCCACCGATCATTGTACAAGCGCCATTGCGTGCACCTGACTTCCCACCGCTTGTGCCTACATCAAAGAAATAAATGCCTTTTTCTAAAAGCATTTCGCCTCTGCGCTTTGAATCTTTATAGTGGGAATTCCCGCCATCAATGATTATATCACCACGGTCGAGAAGGCCCGACAATTCAGTTGTAACAGCTTCAGTGATATCGCCTGAAGGAACCATCATCCAAAGAATACGTGGTGATTCTAGTGATGCTACCACTTCTTTAAGAGAGTGCTTTCCTGTAAAGCCCTCTTCATTCATTTTCTGAACCTGCTCATCATTTGCATCGTGTACAATCACGTTGTGTTCATGATCACGTAAGTTTAAAGCAAGGTTGTATCCCATTTTGCCAAGACCAATTAATCCGACGTTCATATGAAAAACTCCTTATACGAATGAAATATTTTTTCTTATATACTAATTATACATTAAATATTTTTTGTTTCAATTGGTTGAGCGGAATCTATTTTCATCTTAATTGTAATCGGTTACAATGATAAAATCAGGAGTGATAGAGAGGAGAATGAACATGTCCGATACGGAAACCCGTCATTGCCTTCCAAGAATCCGCTCTTCTTATTCGCAATTTAGCGAAAAAGAACGACAGGTGGCGGATTATATATTGAACAATTCGAATAAGATTATCCACAGCACAATTAATCAGGTTGCAGAAGATTTGAACGTAGCTGATGCAACTGTTTTTCGTTTTTGTAAGCGAATCGGTTTCAAAGGCTTTCAAGCGATGAAAATTGCCCTGGCTGCAGAAATTGTTAATCCGATTCAGGATATTCATGAAACCATCACAGAAACGGACTCCCCGAAAGAGGTTGCCCAAAAGGTGCTTCGATCAAACATTCGAACGCTAGAGGACACGTACCACATATTGGATGATGCGACGATTGATCAGGCCGTTCAAATTTTATTAAAAGCGACGCATATTGAATTTTACGGAAATGGTGGTTCTGGAATTATTGCGATGGACGCCCAGCATAAGTTTATTCGAACAGGATTACGCTCAACGTCATATAGCGATGCACATTTGCAAATCATGTCAGCCTCTCAGCTATCAAGTAGCGATGTGGCCGTCTTGATTTCTCATTCTGGTACGAATAAAGATATGCTTCGGGTAGCTGACATCGCACGTGAAACTGGGGCAACCACGATCGCTATCACGAATCTGGCCACCTCACCACTAAGTAAAAAAGTTGATATTCCTCTCTATACCGTTTCACAAGAAACAGACTTTCGCTCTGAAGCGCTCGCATCTAGGATTGCACAGCTAAGTCTCGTTGATGCGCTTTATGTAAATATTATGATTGCGCGAAAAGAAAAATCAAAGCACTCACTGCAACTTATGCGTGAAGCCATCTCTTCAAAGCGAATTTAACTTAAACGACTACCGCCGATCCTGGCGGTTTTTTATTTGAATGTTCCTTACTTCCAATAAAATCAAAGCACATCGTAAGACAAATTAAGAATCGTCGTGCTAAACTGTAAGAGTTAGAATTACAGTACGTGTACAAAAGGAGGAACACAATGACTTCAAATCGAAAAATGCTACAAGCTTATACGCTACCTTCCGGGGTAGAATTAAAGAACCGTGTCATGCTTGCTCCAATGACCAATTTCTTATCAAATGATGACGGCACTGTTTCCGCACAGGAACTTGCTTATTATGAAAAGCGTTCTGGCGGTGTAGGTGCAGTTATTACCGCTTGTGCTTATGTGCTTCCGCACGGAAAAGGCTTCGCTGGTGAAATTGGAGCGAACCGCGATGAACAGATTCCAGGTCTCAAAAAATTAGCAGATACCATTCACTCTGAAGGGGCAAAAGCCATTCTACAAATCTTCCATGGCGGAAGAATGTGTCCTCCAGAGCTCGTTCCAGATGAAGAAATCCTTAGCGCAAGTGCTGTCCCAGCTGAGCGTGAAGGTTCGAAAACACCTCGTGCTATGACAGAAGATGAAATTCAAGAAACCATTCAAGCTTTCGGTGAAGCAACGCGAAGAGCAATTGAAGCGGGGTTTGATGGAGTAGAACTTCATGGTGCAAATACGTACCTTCTTCAACAGTTCTTTTCTCCTCATTCAAACCGAAGAGAAGATGCATGGGGTGGAAACCTTGAAAATCGTATGAAATTCCCATTAGCTGTCTTAGAATCTGCCCAAGCAGCAATCAAAAAACACGCTAGTGGTGCTTTCGTTCTTGGTTATCGCATCTCACCTGAAGAACGTGAAAATCCTGGCATCACAATGGACGACACCCTTCAGCTTGTAGATGAACTTGCCACACGCAATCTGGATTATGTTCATGTTTCACTATCCGATTTCTATCAAGGTTCGATGCGTGAGGAAGACCCTACACCACGCATGGAAATGATCAAAGAACGAATCGGTCACATTGTTCCTGTTATCGGTGTCGGCTCTCTTCATACTCCAGATGAAGTAGAAAAAGCACTTGATACAGGCGTACCTCTCATTGCCCTTGGTCGCGAAATGATCATGGAACCGAACTGGGTAGAGAAAGTCCAAAACGGAGACGAAGAAAACATTCGTGTAACATTACGGAAAGATGCACAGCAAGAACTCGTTTTACCTGATCCGCTTTGGAACGCGATATTCAGCGTACCTGGCTGGTTCCCAATCGAAGAATAAAATGAAGAAAGGCCCCACATATTGAAGTGACCCCCGTCAAGTAGACGGAAATTAAAAAGCATTCTTATGCAGCCTGAGCTCTATATTTATAGGGGCTCAGGTTGTTTAGTTTCTTTTGAAATCTCTGGTGATTGTAAAATCGTATGTAT